>JANYDB010000059.1 GCA_025359985.1 Burkholderiales bacterium
ACTAAACCCCAAGACATTGCCTTAATGATGCGCGACATAGGGGTGCGTGCCAAGGCGAGCGCACGGACACTCGCACGCGCCACCACGGCACAAAAAAATGCGGCGCTAATGGCGATAGCCGATGCCATCATCGCGGCCACACCACAGATACTCGCCGCCAATGCCTGCGACACAGCGCGCGCCGCAACTCGGACCACGGCCAGGGGACATGATCAAGCTTTCATTGATCGTTTGACCCTGACCGAAAAAAGTATTGGCGCGATGGCCGACGGGATGCGCGAAGTGATGGCTTTGGCTGACCCGATTGGTGAAGTGTCCGAGCTGAAATTCCGTCCATCTGGCATTCAAGTGGGTAAGATGCAGGTGCCGCTGGGCGTAATCGGCATGATTTACGAATCTCGGCCCAACGTCACCGCGGATGCGGCCGCGCTTTGTTTAAAATCGGGCAACGCCTGTATTCTGCGCGGCGGCTCGGAAGCGCTGGACAGCAATCAGGCGATTCACGCCTGCATCATGCACGGGTTGCAAGCTGCGCATTTGCCGGTCGATTGTGTTCAGCTCATCGCCACCACGGATCGTGCTGTTGTCACCGAAATGCTCGGCATGCGCGGCGTGATTGATGTGATCATCCCGCGTGGCGGCAAAAGCCTCACCGCCAAAATTGCCGATGAGGCCAAGGTGCCGGTGATCAAGCATCTTGACGGTGTGTGCCATGTTTATATTGATGTTGCGGCGGATGTCGAAAAAGCGATCGCGATTGCAGACAACGCCAAGACGCAGCGCTACTCACCCTGCAACACCATGGAAACCTTATTAGTGGCGCGATCCATCGCCCGCGAGACCCTCATACCGATTGCAAAAATTTATGTGGCCAAACAGGTTGAAATGCGCTGCTGCCCCGAAAGCCGCGCCCTGCTTGCTTCTTCAGGCATTGCTCCTCTGACGGAAGCAACCGCCGATGATTGGGCAGCCGAGTATCTGGCGCCGATTGTGGCGATTCGTATCGTGGCCAATCTGGATGAGGCCATTGCGCATATTGCGCAATATGGCTCGCAACATACCGATGCCATCGTTACCGAAAATCATACGCACGCGATGCGGTTTTTGCGCGAAGTTGATTCAGCATCCGTGATGATCAACGCATCAACCCGTTTTGCTGACGGCTTTGAATATGGTCTCGGTGCCGAGATTGGTATTTCTACAGACAAACTCCACGCGCGAGGGCCGGTGGGTCTGGAAGGATTGACTTCGCAAAAGTGGATCGTGTTTGGTGATGGACAGATTCGTCGATAGCCCAGCTTGAAATCTATTGTTCTTTTGGGGGGCACATTTGATCCGGTGCATAACGGACATGTGGCGATTGCCGAAGGAGCAGCGCATATTTTCAGCCCAGAGAAAATGATCGTGCTGCCTGCGGGCAATCCGTATCAGCGGGCCCGCCTGCCGTTCGCCAGCAGCGGTGATCGAGTGGCGATGCTGGTGGCAGGAATAGGACTTAGCTCGATTAAAGTAGTGATTGACCGGCGTGAACTGAATCGCACCGGGCCGACCTATACCGTGGATACGCTGCAAGAGCTGCGCAAAGAATTAGGTGACGAAATACCGCTGATCTGGCTGATCGGCTCGGATGCTTTTTCGAAACTCGACACCTGGCATCGCTGGCAGGATTTATTCGGGCTGACGCATTTTGCGGTGGTAATGCGCCCCGGTGAAAGGCAGCTTGAAGCAACCGTAAGTGCGAACCTCAAGACTGCGATAGAACATCGCGTCGTAACCGCATCAGAACTCAATTGCCAGCCCGCTGGCAACATCGTTTATTTAGCGTTGATGCCGCCAAAAATTTCATCAACGCAGATTCGGGACAGATGCCAAAATGGCGAATCCATAAACGGTTTTGTGCCCGCCGCCGTTTGCGACTATATTGAGCAACATAAGCTTTATTTAAATAACGCCTAACACCACATCTATCACTAACGACCCACGTCGCAGAACCTACTTTTAGGAGAAACACCCCAAGATGGCTACCCAGAAAACACTATCCGCAATCGTTATCGATGCGCTTGAAGATATTAAAGCGCGCGATATTCAGCTCGTCAATGTCATGAAAATTACGTCCTTCTTTGATTACATCGCGATCGCCAGCGCTGACTCCACACGGCAGACCAAAGCGCTCGCCAACAACGTCATCGAAAAAGTGAAAGAAGCGGGCTTTCATATTATTGGTACCGAGGGCGAAGGCACCGGTGAATGGGTGCTAGTAGATTGCGGTGATATCGTGGTGCACATCATGCAACCCGCAGTACGCGAATACTACAAACTGGAAGAGCTATGGCGCGAAGGCAAGGTTGAATTTCCCAAACCGAAGGTGGTGAAAAAAATCTCGCTCGCTGACACTGTCGTTAAAAAACCGCCGGCTAAAAAGGCCGTTGCTAAAAAACCTGTTACGAAAAAACCAGCGGCCAAAAAGCCCGTTACTAAAAAATCCGCCGTAAAAAAACCAGCCGCTAAAAAACCCGCAGCAATAGCGCCCGTCGTAAAGAAACCAGTGGCCAAAAAACCGGTCGCAAAGAAACTCGCGACTCGCAAATCTGACTCGTGAGGCTATCAATTCTTGCTGTCGGTCATAAAATGCCCGCATGGATACAAGCGGGCTTTGAGGAATACAGCAAGCGTATGCCGCCTGAGGCACGAATTGATTTAATTGAGTTAAAACCGGAAGATCGCGCCAGTAAACTGGTTCCTAAAGTGCTGGAACAGGAAGCCTTACGCATTGAGTCCGCCATTCCAAAAGGTGCTGTGCGCATTGTGCTCGATGAGCGCGGTGTGGCAGTAAAAACCACTCAACTCGCTGACTGGCTGCGCGCGTGGATGGCCGACGGCGTAAGCCCTTGCTTCATGATTGGTAGTGCCGACGGCTTGGCTCCGTCGATCAAGACTGGCGCTGATAAAACCATGGCGTTATCGGGCTGCACCCTGCCTCACGGCATGGTCAGAGTGATGCTGGCGGAACAGCTTTATCGCGCATGGTCGATTACGCAGAATCACCCTTATCATCGGGAATAGACGACCGATGTGTATTCAGGAAAACCAGGACGCATGAGCCTACAACACAGCCAATCAAGGATCATATATCTCGCGTCGAAAAGTCCGCGTCGCCGCGAGCTGCTTAAACAAATTGGCGTGCCCTATGAATTATTGATCATGCGTGAAGCGCAGCAACAGGCGCCGCGTGAAGATGGCGTCACCATGGATGTTGATGAATCGCCGCGCGAAGGTGAGCTGCCGCGTCACTATGTGGAGCGTGTGGTGCGTTTAAAAGCAGATACTGCGCATCGCATTATGCGTTCGCGAAAACTTTCCCCTCGCCCTATTTTGACTGCTGACACCACGGTTGCCATGGGTGAAGAAATTTTAGGCAAGCCACGGGATGCCGCTGATGCAACGCGTATTTTGAAACGCCTGTCTGGCCAAACCCATCAGGTCATGACCGCGATTGCGGTATCCGCACAGGGCGATACGGACTTTGCGCTTTCTGTCAGCTTTGTTAGCTTCGCACTGCTGAGTGACGCCGATATCAAACGCTATATTGAAACGGGCGAGCCGATGGATAAAGCGGGCGCTTATGGCATTCAAGGTCATGCCGCAAAATTTATCAGCAAAATTTCGGGCAGTTATACCGGTGTAATGGGATTGCCATTATTTGAGACCGCCGAGCTCTTGCGCAAGACGGGATTTGCAATTTAGGCAACATTTCGCCCCAGCATCGACGTTGCCTGCCAGGTTTGCGCGGTGAGCATCGCTGCTTTCTAATACGGTAGCTTACCGCCTGTCGGGCTTAAAGAGAATCAGTTGCAAGAGGAGCATCAGGTACACTTCATCCAACTAAAAAATAAATGAGGCATGCCTTGAACGAACAAATTTTAATTAATGTCACGCCGCAGGAATCGCGGGTGGCGATCATGGAGCAGGGCACTGTGCAGGAGCTGCACGTCGAGCGCGGCTCCAATCGCGGTCTGGTTGGCAATGTGTATCTGGGGCGCGTCGGGCGGGTATTACCGGGTATGCAATCGGCGTTTATCGAGATTGGCCTCGCACGCGCGGCTTTTTTACATGTGGCTGAGGTTTGGTCTGGCAATAAAAGCGCGGAACAAAAGCCGATTGAAAAACTATTGCATGATGGCCAGAGCATCGTCGTGCAGGTAATCAAAGATCCGATTGGCAGCAAAGGCGCACGGCTTTCCATGCAAATTTCATTTGCCGGACGCCTTCTGGTCTATCTGCCACAAGACCAGCATATCGGCATTTCGCAACGCATCGAAGATGAAGCTGAGCGCGAGCATTTAAGGGAAAAAGTGCATGCACTCATGCCCGCCGGCGAAACGGGTGGATTCATTGTGCGCACCGTCGCTGAAACCGCAACCGATGAAGAGCTCACGGCTGATATAGAGTATTTAATCAAGCTATGGCGCGGCATTCTTGAAAAATCCAAGACCGCCGCCCCGCAAGCGTTGCTCTATCAAGACCTTGATCTCACCTTGAGGGTATTGCGCGATCTGGTGACTAGCGACACCGAGCGCATCATCGTCGATTCCCGCGACACGCACCTTAAAATGCTGCACTTTGCCGAAAACTACACGCGTAAATCATTGGATGTACTGGAGCATTACACCGGCGAGCGGCCGTTGTTTGATTTGTTCGGTATCGAAGATGAAATTGAACGCGCACTGAAGCGCCGAGTCGACCTGAAATCAGGCGGCTATGTCATCATCGACCAAACCGAAGCGCTAACCACGGTGGACGTGAACACGGGTGCGTTTGTATCGGGCCGCAGCTTTGATGACACTATTTTCAAAACCAATCTTGAAGCAACACAGGCGATTGCACGACAACTCAGATTACGCAATTTGGGCGGCATCATCATTGTTGATTTTATTGATATGGATAATGATGAACACCAGGCTGCGGTGCTGGCAGAATTTAATAAAGCAATCCTGCATGATCGCACCCGCATAACCGTAAACGGATTTACACAACTGGGCCTGGTAGAGATGACCCGAAAGCGCACCCGCGAGAGCCTAGCGCATGTGTTGTGCGAATCATGCCCCACTTGCTCAGGTCGCGGAGAAATTAAAACAGCACAAACCGTCTGCTATGAAGTGCTGCGTGAAATCATGCGCTCGGCGCGTCAATTTGACGCAAAAGAATTTCGTATATTGGCGTCGCAAAGTGTGATTGACCGTTTTCTGGATGAAGAATCTCAGGGCATTACGATGCTTGAAGACTTCATCAAGAAACCGATTTCATTGTCAGTCGAAACCTCATACACCCAAGAGCAGTACGATGTTATTTTGGTTTGATCAACTGATGGCAGTTGATGGAAATTGATGGCAATTCATGACCATCAACACCACTACCACTACGATTTACCCAGCCACGGCCTGTACGGTAGTGCCAGATTTGTCTTAAACGGGCGCGGCAAATTTCACTGTATCCAAATGCTCCGTCTGCTGAGGCAAGGCGGCAAACCGCGTGGTCTGCGTGAACTCGCTATCGCTCAACATGGGTGCGGGTGGTGCAGAAGATGTCGAGGACGCTAACGAAGTTGCAAACAACGTCGGCATCATCGGGGCCAATTTGTTTACCTCTTCAGGCGCAGATGCCGCAACCGTATCGGGCGCCGGGCCCACATCGCGCACCTTCAGGATCAGCCCGGTGATTAAATTCACCTGACTTTGAATTTTTTTGCGCTCCGCTTCCAGCTTGGCAACTTCTTCTTTAATCGCGCCGCTGCGTTCATTGATTTTAGCCAGAGATGCCAGTCGCGATTCCAGCTGGGCCTTGTGATCACGAATCTGGGTTTCAAGCGGTAGGGGTACCGCTGCCAGCCAACGCTCGGTGTCAGTGCGCGCTTCGTTAAAAATTTTACGCGCCTGCTCAACCAGCATGCGCCAAAAGCGCCGCACCATAAACTGCTTAGCCGTCATCACCACATTGACCGGGTCTTTGCAGAATTGCTCTGTTTCGTAAACCAGTAATTGCAACTTGTTGCGCGGCCCTTCAAAATCAAGCGAGGGCATTTCCATAGTGGCGAACTGAAAGCGTTCATGGAAAGTGTTGTAAACACCCTCCATTAGCCGCAGCACATCTTCGCCCGCAAGGGTCACGCTGCTGAATTCGCCACTGACCCGCTTGATCAACTCTCGCATGCCGCGCGTAAGACCAGGCGTAGTCCACGAATCACTGATGGCCTGCAAACTCTGCGAGCACAAAATATCCAGCTTGACCGGGTTGAACACATCAATCACCGCGTTGCGTTTTTGATTGAAGCTGCCGCGCTGCACTTTATATTCCGCCAAGGCGGCGTTATAGCTTTCTTTTTCTGCACTGACCTTTTGCCACATCTTCATGGTCAGATCACGGCTTTTGCCTGCGAGCTGATTCAGCTCGTTAAGCTGGACCAGGTTTGCCTCAAGCTTCTGTGCGCAGCTCCGATGACTGGCGATCATCATTGTGCCAATTTCATTGGTAACCGCTTTAGCCAGAATTTGGCGCTTGATGGGAATAATCTTGGCCGCCAAATAGGTTTCGAGCCGCTCAATACCTGAACGATCCACCATATCCCGATCTTCTTTAATACGACCTACCAGCGCTTTTTGTGCTGATAATGCGAACACTTTATCTTGGGTCAAATTCAATTGCTGGCAGGTAGTTTCAATCATGCGATCAATACCAAGCTTGATTTCCGGCGCGGATTTTAGCTCGTCCCACATCAGATCAATCTTGTTTAAAACCGCAATCTTGGCGGGCAACGTGGCTTTTACGTAACGATCCCAAATTTCAAGATCACTCTTGGTAACACCCGTATCAATGCCCAACAAAAAAAGCACCGCGTGCGCGCTCGGCACGGTTGACAAGGTAAGTTCAGGCTCCAGTCCCAGCGCATTCAAGCCGGGCGTATCCAGCACCGAGAGCCCACTGGTCAGCAGCGGATGAGGATAGTTAATGATCGCGTAGCGCCATGCGGGCACCTCAACCACATCGTCTTCATTGGGCGCTGAGCCCGACTCATCAAACATAGGAATCAAGCCCATCATGCGGGCATCAAGCGCATAGACGCGCTTGGTATCGGCCAGCGCCGACATGGCTTGTTTCATTTGCTTGGCATCATCTACATTCAAGCGGATTTTTGACCATTCCACCGGCATATTTTTGAGCTGCGAGATAGACTCATCACGATAGCGAGTCTCGACTGACAGTAACTTTAGATAGGGCTCTTCATTTGGATCGTGAAATATTTCAGTGGGGCACATCGTCGTACGGCCCACATCTGACGGCAACAACCGTTCTTTAAAGCTCGAAAAAAACAAGGCATTAATCAGCTCTGATTTGCCGCGCGAAAACTCCGCCAAAAACGCAAGCAGCATATGCCCCTTGTTAAGGGTCTCCAGCAAATCATAGAAACGAATAGATTGCTGCACATCAAGCTGGTTGGTCTGCTCCAGCCAATCATGATATTCATGCACTGATCGTGATAAGGCAGTGCGCCATTCATGATAACGGGCGATTTCGGATTCGAATTGAGAGGTTACGTTCACGGATTTTTATTACCCTATCAGATGAGCAATTGCTAAACCACGGTCTGTCATGAAATAAAGGGAAGTCAAAAATATAACCAAACTATAAACGAACTATACCGCACGTCTGTCGAGTATGCTGCGGCGCTGTTTCTCTCTGGTTCACGCCGTTTCATTTACCCTGCCATGTTGCTTGAATCTTGCTACGGCTCGCCAGCGTTGCTGATTCCCTCAAACCAGCCGTTGCAGATTAGCGCGGCAATTGCTGCAGCATAGCCAGCACCTGATGTTGCAGTAAAGCGACAGGCAACATCAATAAAACCTGAAGCAAAATCAGCAACACCAATGGCGAAAGATCAACCCCGCCTATTAACGGGATGATGCGCTGGAGTGGACGCAAAAATACCCGGCAGAGTGAATCAAAAAAAGGCCGAATCGGATGATACGGATTAACCCACGACAATACCGCCTGTACGATCACGACACCGATCAATAAATAAATGGACAGTTTGAGAACCATCACCAGCGCAAGCGCGGCCAACACCGGCCAGAAAATAGGATTATCGTAAGCTGCTTCATTTTGGAGCGCCAACACAACGCCCCACAGAATCATTTGCGCAATCCAGGCCGTCAGAAAGGACGCGCTATCAAGCCCCATGATCGATGGCACCAAACGGCGCAATGGCTTTACGATCCAATCGGTTAATGCCACCGCAAATTGTGCTATCGGATTACGGAATGAGGCCCGAAATACCTGCGCATAGAAGCGCAGCAGCACCGCCAGAACAAATAGCTCGACAAGGGTGGTTAGTACATAAATAACGGTCTGCATCAACATGACTTGCGCCCCCCCATACATCTGACTGCAAGACTGTACTGGTTCATTTTTAATCTTTCCCCAGCTCTTCACCCAGCTCGCGTGAGCGGGCACATGCGGCTTTGACGCCATCAATAAAGGCCGACTTCAGCGCGACCGACTCGAAATGTTTTATCGCCCGCTCGGTAGTGCCATTCCGGGATGTTACCTTTACACGCAGCTCGGCAGGAGACTCAGCACTTAGCGCAGCCAATTTTGCGCCCCCTAAAAAAGTTTCCCCCGCAAACAAACGCGCATCATTTGGCGAAAAACCCATTTCAATAGCCGCCGTTTCAAGCGCTTCAATCAAATAAAAAACATACGCCGGGCCGCTGCCTGACACCGCCGTGACGGCATTCAACATATCTTCGCTTTCAAACCAAACGATTTTGCCCACCGCCGTCAGCAAATTTTCGGCGGCCGCACGTTCACTCAAGCTCACGCCAGGAGGCGCATAGAGGCCCGTAATGCCCGCATGAATGAGCGCTGGGGTGTTCGGCATGGTGCGAATAATATGCGCATATTTTTTTTGTTCCGGCCCGCCGGAAGCACCGAGCCAATACGCCATGGAATCAACACTGATGCCCGCCGCGATGCTGATCACGAGCTGAGTAGTCAGCTTTCCTGCCAGCGGCGCCAGTGCCGCTTTCATCATTTGCGGTTTTACGGCGAGCACAATGCTGTCTGCCAACAATAACCGCTCATCAAAAACAGCGGTTGCCGCGATTCCCCATTCGGCCAGCTTGGCGCGTGCGGCCTCGTCGGGGTCAATCACAAAACAATCATTCGGTGATTGCCCTCTAGCGAGTAGTCCTCCCAAGATGGCCTGGCTCATATTGCCGCCACCAATAAAAGCTATTTTTGTAGTCGGCACAGTAGCGCCGACTATCGCATTTGACGCCATTTTTAGAATTCCATTTTAATGTTTCGCGCCTGCTGACTCAACATCGCGCTGCCCAAAGATTGCGCTGCCTATTCGTATCATCGTAGCGCCCTCTTCAATGGCGACTTTAAAATCCTGCGACATACCCATCGACAAGGTATCGACCGGAAGACCGGCATTTTTAAGCTGAAGCTGATATTGCTGCATGCGCCTGAATTGTGCGCGCTGGGTAGCCGTATCCGGGGTATTTTCAATAATGGCCATAAGGCCCCTGAGCTTTAGACCCGGCAACACCGCAACCTGTTGGGAGAAACTCATTATATCGTCCGGCATGATTCCTCCTTTGCTGGCTTCGCCGCTCACATTGACCTGCACACAAATGTTCAGCGGCTGGCCGAAGGGTGCAGACACACGGTCCGCATGGCTTGCAGCACCGTCCTCACGAGCCCGTGATAGTGCCTGCGCGATTTTCAGACGATCCACTCCATGTACCCAATCAAAATGCTGCGCCACCAGCTTCGCCTTATTGCTCTGCAGGGGGCCAATAAAATGCCACACTATTCGCGGCTCGCCCGATGCATGCAGATCCGCCAGTTCGGCTATTTTAGCGATGCCTTCCTGCACATAATTTTCACCAAAATCTCGCTGCCCAGCCCGAAATGCTTCACGCAAGGCCGCCCCCGGCTGGGTCTTGGATACCGCCACCAATGTGACGTTTTGACGACGCTCCGGCGGCAGTCCCGCAATCGCGGCATCTCTCGCAAGGCGTATCTGTTGCAAGTTCGATTCGATTGGGGACATAATCATTCGCTACTGTTGCGCACGCTTTAAAAGAACCATAATTTGCCTTGGCAAAAGCATGAATGCGGGATGTTAAGTTAACTTAAGTCACCTCAAGGCATATTGAGAGACAATACCAACAGAGAATCTAAAGCGGAAAATACCAAGCATAAAATTTGCATCCGCAAGTTTGAAACAAAAATATATAGCGCATCAAAAATTCAAGCTCACCAAGGAAAGTATAAATGGAAATCGCAGAACTCTTAGCTTTCGGCGTAAAAAACAAAGCCTCTGACTTGCACCTCTCCGCAGGCTTGCCTCCCATGATTCGGGTTCACGGTGACGTGCGGCGCATCAACGTGCCTGCCCTGACGCACGACGATGTTCACGGCATGGTTTATGACATCATGAACGACGGACAGCGCAAAATGTATGAAGAAAATCTTGAGTGTGATTTTTCATTCGAGATTCCGAATCTGGCACGCTTCCGTGTCAATGCGTTCAACCATCAGCGCGGTTCGGGTGCGGTGATGCGGACGATTCCGTCGAAGATTTTATCGCTTGAGGAACTTAACTGCCCGAAGATTTTTTCGGAGCTGGCCATGACCCCGCGCGGCATGGTGCTCGTCACCGGGCCCACTGGGTCGGGCAAGTCCACCACCTTGGCCGCCATGGTCAACTATGTGAATGAAAACGAATTCGGCCATATTTTGACCGTTGAAGACCCGATTGAATTCGTTCACGAATCCAAAAAGTGTCTGATTAACCAGCGTGAGGTTGGGCCGCACACTTTATCGTTTGCGAATGCACTACGATCTGCACTACGCGAAGATCCGGACATCATTCTGGTGGGTGAAATGCGTGATCTGGAAACCATCCGTCTGGCCATGACGGCCGCTGAGACGGGCCACCTGGTGTTTGGCACGTTGCACACATCGTCTGCTGCCAAAACCGTTGACCGTATTATTGACGTCTTCCCAGCAGCTGAAAAAGAGATGATTCGCGCGATGCTGTCAGAAAGCTTGCGCGCCGTGATTTCACAAACGCTGTGTAAAACCAAAGATGGCCAAGGTCGCGCTGCTGCCCATGAAATCATGATTGGTACGCCCGCGATTCGCAACCTGATCCGCGAAGCAAAAGTAGCGCAGATGTACTCGGCGATTCAAACTGGTCAGGCGATCGGCATGCAAACCATGGATCAATGCCTGAGTGATCTGGTGCGGCGCAATGTCATTAGCGTGGCAGAAGCCCGCAATAAAGCCGCCAACAAGGATGCGTTTAATTAACTTTGCGCTGCACGCAACTAACAACCTGCATTTAATTTTTGCACGCTGCGCCATCGTGCGCAAGGAGAAATAATGGAACGCGAACAAGCCCTCAAATTTGTACATGAATTATTGCGTGCCATGGTTGCCAAAAAAGGCTCCGACCTTTTTATCACCGCCGGTTTCCCGCCCGCCATGAAAATTGACGGCAAGATGACGCCCGTTTCGCAATCAAGCCTGTCGCCCGTTCATACCGGTGAAATTGCGCGCTCGGTGATGACCGATAAGCAGACGGCCGAATTCGAGGCAACCAAAGAATGTAATTTTGCGATCTCGCCAGCTGGCATCGGGCGCTTCCGTGTCAATGCATTTTTTCAGCAAGGCCGCATTGGTTTGGTGATGCGTACCATCACCACCACAATTCCAAAAATGGAAGATTTAAACCTTCCTGAAGTACTGAAAGATGTGTGCATGACTAAGCGCGGGCTGGTGATTTTAGTCGGCGGTACCGGCTCCGGCAAATCAACCTCGCTGGCGGCCATGATTGGCTATCGCAATGAAAATACCTTCGGCCACATCATTACCATCGAAGATCCGGTGGAGTATGTGCATGAGCATAAAAACTGTGTGGTGACCCAGCGCGAGATTGGCGTTGATACCGATAACTGGTTTGCAGCTCTTAAAAATACCCTGCGTCAGGCGCCCGATGTGATTTTAATCGGCGAGATTCGTGATCGCGAAACCATGGATTACGCTATTGCGTTTGCTGAAACCGGCCATTTGTGTATGTCCACCCTGCATGCCAATTCGACCAACCAGGCGCTGGACCGGATTATCAACTTTTTCCCTGAGGAGCGACGTCATCAATTGCTGATGGATTTATCGCTTAATTTAAAAGCGTTTGTTTCACAGCGTTTGATCCCGAAAAAAGAGGGCAAGGGCCGGGTTGCGGCGATTGAAATTTTATTGAATTCGCCGCTGATTCAGGATCTGATTTTCAAAGGCGAGGTGCATGAAATCAAGGAAGTGATGAAGCGCTCCCGCGAAATCGGCATGCAAACATTCGATATGGCGCTGTTCGATTTATACGAGGCTGATTTAATTTCGTACGAAGACGCGCTGCGCAACGCGGATTCCCTGAACGATCTGCGGCTTAAAATAAAACTCGAAGGCAAATCATCAAAAGAAAAAGATTTGGCATCCGGTCTGGAGCATCTGGAGATTGTGAAGTAACGCCTTGATTAGCCGTTTCAGCTTTTTAAAGTAGGCACAACCGGCGCAGCAGGTGAAGCAGATGCACCAGGTGTAGCAGATACGGGGGGCGCACCATCGCGTCGGTTGCTGCCCGCAATGATCTTGTACTCATAAAGTCGGCACTCGATCTTGCCGTTGAACAAAGGTGTTTTCTTGGAGGCTGACAGGCGCACGCCTTTCGGTAAGGCCGTATCGCCGGTAAAAAAATAGGCTCGCCATCCAGAAAATTTTTGCTTCAATAAATCACCCAGCTTGGGGTAGAGCTCCGTTAGTTCAGTGGTCTCGCCCAAGCGCTCACCGTACGGCGGATTAGTGACCATCACACCGGTTTCTTCGGGCGCCGAAATTTCCAGCATATTGGCTTGCTTCAGGCGCACGCAATCGCCCAAGCCATTGGCCAATAAATTGGCGTGCGCATCATCGAGGGCAAAACCATAAAGATCGGAGCCATAAATCGGCAACAGTGTCTTCGGTTTTTCAGCGTCACGTGCCGCAGTCAACATGTGGCTCCAGGCGGCTGAATCAAAATTTTTCAGTTTCTGAAACGCGAACTGGCGACGCGAGCCCGGCGCGATATTGAGCGCGATTTCAGCGGCTTCCACCAGAAAAGTACCGCTGCCGCACATGGGATCCAGAAACGCTTCACCAGGCTGCCAACCCGAGAGCGCAATAATGCCTGCCGCCAAATTTTTCTTCAATGGCGCGACACCGGTATGCTCGCGCGAACCGCGTTTAAACAACGGTTCACCGGAAAGATCGAGGTAAATAGTGGCGTCGGTCGCGTTCAGAAAAGCGTGAATGCGCACATCAGGCTCACGTGTCGCAACCGATGGGCGCGAGCCAATCACTTCACGGAATTTATCGCAGACCGCATCCTTAATACGCAGGGTGGTGAAATCGAGGCTTTTCAGCGGACTACGCTGTGCGTTCATTTCCACTTTAATGGTGCGCGTCACATCAAAGCGCTGCGGCCACGGCAATAACATCACGGCATCATAAATCTGATGTTCGTTGTCATAGGCAAAATGCGCCACTTGCCACAAGATACGGCTGGCGATTCGTGAATGCAGATTAGCGCGATAGGCGTCGGTAAGCTCGCCTTCAAAGGCGACCCCAGAGTCATCCGCTTTGATGTTTTGCGCGCCCAGAGCGGCGAGCTCCTGCGCTAACGGCGCGGATAATCCGCGGGGGCAAGGAGCGAAAAATTTTTCCATTTGTTATCTGCTAGAACGGTTTTACAATTACCAAAATAACGATGCCAATCAAAAGCGGCAAAGTCGGAATTTCATTGAGCCAACGGTAAAAAACATGTCCGTGTGTGTTGCGATCATGCTTAAAATCACGCATGAGTTTGCCCAGATAAAAATGTTGCACCACCAAAATCGCCACCAGCGCCAGCTTGGCATGCAGCCACCCACCGCGATAGCCATACCCTAACCATAGCCAGATGCCCAGAATCAGGGTAATCACCATGCAGGGGGTCATGATGCCAAAGTACAGCTTGCGCTCCATGATTTTAAAACGCTCGATAGATATTTTGTCTTCGGCTTGCGCGTGGTACACAAACAGGCGTGGCAAATAAAACAAGCCTGCAAACCAGGCCACCATAAAAATAATATGAAACGATTTGATATAAAGCACGGCAACTCCGGATTACCCTAAATATTTATTCAGCGCAGCATCGAGCGTGCCTTGCGCCATCATGATGACTTCACAAAATTCGCGCACCGCGCCATGCCCGCCTTCAGCTTCGGTCACATAGTGCATACGCTCGCGCACGAATGCGGGTGCGGCCGGTACGCAGGCCGCAAAACCGCAGCGCATCAGAATTGGCAAATCGACGACATCATCGCCAATGCTCGCGACTTGATGCGCTTCGAGGGTTAAGCTTTGGAGTAATTGTGCAAAAACCTTGCCCTTATTGTCTGCATGCTGAAAGAGCTGCGAAATGCCTAAATCAGCCGCGCGTTTTTCCAGCGCTTTGGAACCGCGGCCGGAAATGATTGCCAGCTCAACCCCGCTAGCCTGAAGCATTTTCATGCCATGACCGTCAAGGGCGTTAAAAACTTTAATGCTGTCGCCGTCTTCGCGATAAACCAGCGAGCCATCCGTCATCACCCCATCGACATCAAACACAGCCAATTTTATCTCACGCATGCGCGCCGAAATACTTGCTAACTTAGCTTCAGTTAACCGCATCAAAGCACGCCCATGCGCATTAAATCCAGCACATGAATAGCACCGACTATTTTTCCGGCTGCATCCACTACCAATAAACCACTGGAGCCGATTTTGTGGCGTTCAATCAGCTCTGCCGCCTCAGCAGCCAGTTTATCGGCGGTGATGGTTTTGGGGGTTTTGGTCATGACATCGACCACCCTGGTTTCGCGAAAATTATCGTGGGTCTCTAAAGCACGGCGCAAATCGCCATCACTGAATACGCCCAGCAATTTATCGTCGGCATCCACGACGGCAGTCATGCCGAGGCCTTTGCGCGACATCTCCATAAACGCCTGCGGCAACAGCGCATCAGATGGCACTTTGGGCAAGCGTTCGCCGGTCACCATGACGTCGGACACATGCACCAGTAAACGTCGCCCCAGGGAGCCGCCTGGATGATGCATGGCGTAGTCTGTTTCACCAAAGCCGCGCGCATCCAGTAGCGTTACCGCCAACGCGTCGCCCAACGCCAAGGTGGCGGTGGTACTGGCGGTTGGCGCCAGATTCAAAGGGCAGGCCTCGCGCTCGACACCGGCATCCAGATGCACGGTTGCGGCCAAAGCCAGGGTTGAACGAGGTTTACCGGTGATAGCCACAATGGGCGTGCCACGACGCTTTAGCTGCGGCAAAATTTTAAGTATTTCATCGGACTCACCCGAATTGGAGATCGCGATAACCACATCGTCTTTGGTGATCATGCCTAAATCACCGTGGCTGGCTTCGCCGGGATGCATGAAAAACGCGGGCGTGCCTGTAGAGGCCAGGGTTGAGGCGATTTTGCCGCCAATATGTCCGCTCTTGCCCATGCCGGTAACCACCACCCGGCCGTTATTGGCGAGCACCTCAAACAAAAGCTTATGCGCCGCAATAAAGCTGACGCCCAGTTTGTCTCGCAAGCCCAACACGGCCTCGGCTTCGATTTCAAAAGTTTCCTGCGCGAGCTTGAGGGTGCGCGCGGTGTCCGCAATGGATCGGGGATGTAATAGACTCTGCATACTGAGATTGTAATGTTTTAGCTCTCAATAATCTAAAAAAACTGCGGCCGAATTAATTGTCGGATAAATTACCAGGTAAATTACCTAACAACGCGATCATGCATTCCACCTTGCTCCTCATTGTTATTTTGCTCGCGGCTGCGGTCGTTACGGTGGCGCTGTTTCGACGCTTTAACATGCCGCCGATTTTGGGCTATCTGATCGTCGGCATGGCAATTGGCCCGTATGCGCTCGGCATTATTCCGGATTCAGAAAGCACCCGTTATCTGGCGGAATTTGGGGTGGTTTTTTTGATGTTCTCGATTGGTCTTGAATTTTCATTGCCACAATTAAAAGCGATGCGCCATATAGTGCTGGGCTTTGGCAGCGCACAGGTCATCGTCACCATGGCAGTGGTATTTGTTCTCACTCAATTAGCCGGCCAAAGCTGGCAGACCAGCGTGATTATTGGCGGCGTGATTGCCATGTCGTCCACCGCCATAATCTCAAAGGTATTAGCGGAGCAAACCAAACTGCACTCCGCACATGGCAAGCAGATTATGGGGGTGCTGTTGTTTCAGGATATTGCGGTTATCCCGCTACTGGTACTGGTGCCCGCGCTCGCACTGTCAGGCGAGCAGCTCATCGTAGAAGTGGGCTTCGCGCTACTGAAAGCGGCGGCGGCGCTCACCGTTATTTTGCTGATTGGCCAGCGCATCATGCGACCCTTGTTTCATGTGATCGCCGCACAAAAATCGTCGGAGTTATTCGTACTGGCGGTGTTGCTGGTCACGCTGGGATTGGCGCTAGCCACGGAGCTGGCAGGGGTGTCGATGGCGCTAGGCGCTTTCCTGGCGGGCATGTTGATTTCGGAAACAGAATATCGCTATCAGGTTGAGGATTACATCAAGCCGTTCCGCGATGTGCTGCTGGGTTTGTTCTTTGTCACCATCGGCATGCTGCTCAATTTTAGCGCGGTGTTTGAACGACTGACGCTGGTGCTGCTGATACTGATTGCGCTGCTGGCGTTAAAATTTTCCCTCATCGCGGGTCTCGCGCTGGTGTTTAAAAATGATCGCGGGGTCGCGCTGCGCTGCGCATTGGCGTTAGCACCAGCCGGTGAGTTCGGGTTTGTGCTGCTCTCACTGGCAGGCAAAATCAACGCCATACCTGAATCGACGCTGCAAGTGGTGCTTGCGGCCATGCTGATCTCGATGTTGGTCGCGCCACTGCTGCTCGCTCATAGTGAAAAAATAGTGATGCGTTTAGTGTCGAGCGAATGGGAGCAGCGCGCAGTGCAATTACAGCAGCTGGCGATTCGCAGCATGGCGCAGCGCGGGCATGTGATTATTTGTGGCTATGGCCGCTCAGGGCAAAGCCTGGCGCGGTTCCTGGAGCAGGAATCGATCAGCATCATTGCCCTTGATGCCGACCCGATGCGCGTCAAGCAAGCGGCCGCGGCGGGCGATTCGGTGGTGTTCGGCAATGCGTCACGCAAAGAGGTTTTAACCGCCGCCGGGCTTTCACGCGCCGCCGCGATTGTGGTGAGTTTTGCCGACACTCATGCTGCCATGACGATCTTGGCCCACGCCCGCGAACTACGCCCGGATGTGCCGGTGATTGTGCGCACCTTTGATGATACGGATGTTGATAAACTCAAAAAAGCCGGGGCCGCAGAAATTGTGGCTGAAGTGGTGGAAGGCTCACTCATGCTGGCAACCCAGACCATGCTACTGCTCGGCATTCCACTCAACAAGGTGCTGACGCGTTTGCGCACGGTGCGGGGTGAGCGCTATCAGTTAATGCGCGGCTTTTTTCCGGGCGCAACCGATGCCGATGACACCGCGCTTGATGCCCAGCAACCACGCTTGCAATCGATCATCGTGGAAGCCGGTGCCGCTGCGGTAGGCAGCACCATTGAAGCACTTAACCTGAGCGAAATCGACATTACCTTAACCGCGTTACGCCGCCACGGCGTGCGCGACATGAGCCCCGCAGAGGACACTTGCCTGGAGGCATCCGATGTGCTGATCCTGACCGGCACACCGCAAGCGCTGGCTCGGGCGGAGATGCGGATCATGCAGGGATGAAACGAAAATCTAAAGCGTAGAATGCCTATTGACGGTCAGTTTGAAGCAAAAATGGCTTAAACAGCAGGCTGGGCGCGGAGTTTGTAATCGTAACGCAGCAGACGATGACCAACATGAAATACCGGCGCTCGCCCATAAAAAAACCCGCCGAAGCGGGCTTTTCTCTCGGCGCTTTTAAATCAAAACGTCATACAAACCGTATAGCCAGTGTTGTCGTCAACCGCTGTAGTAACGGTAGCTGCAACGGGTGCTGCTACTGCAGCACCCACTACAAGATCACGAACTCGAATTGATCCTGTTGCCGTATTGCCATCGTCTAGAGTGGTGTCAAGCTGCTTGGCGTATTTGCCCAGGATGGTGCTGGAACAAAATACATAAGTACCTGACATGCCGATAATCGGGGTCTGCGCAACAGTAGCACTGGTAATACCAATACGACCACCCTCTACATTCTGTGGATAGTAGCCGGGCAGCGTGGCTGGATCAGTTGGCCCTGCAGCAAAGTTTGTAGCGCGAACAGCACGCCAGAACTTGGCGGACTCATCGGTCGCGGTTTCCGAATTCCACTCGCCATCAATACGACCGTTAGCATTCCCATTGTCGCCTGCTGTAGGCGCTGGCGCTGTGCCACTTGGCAAATTGGTAAGTGCCCTACCGTCATCACCGGGAATAGCCTTAAAACGGTCTTGATAGCCATAAATATAGAGCGGGATCGTTTTGAAATCTTGCGCAAGGTTTTTCACCTTCGCACTATTGATCAACTCTTGCCCTTTTAAAATACCGCCAAGCAACAGCCCGATGATCACGAGCACAATGGCAATCTCGACGAGCGTAAAGCCTGATTGTTGGTTTTTCATACTTTTCATTATATTTTTCCTTTTTAGAGCGCGCATTACGATTAGACGATTAGGGTATTAAATAAAACTCTGCATAAAAACGAATGACAGCGGAGGATGGGCACACTACCTTGCTGCTTTATAAATTCTGATTCATGTTTCGTATTCTTACTAATGCAAAGGCTGTGCCAACTATTTAACTTGTTGTTTATGCATTACTTTAGCTATGCCATGTCATGCAAAAACCTTTAATCGGCATAGGCGTGTCGAGACTTGAGACAGGCTAATGTCCAAATTCTCGACATATCATGATGACCCGCCGATTTCGCGACGCTATTACCGGGCACTACTTGGCACTCCCGTCGGTTCGGGTTAGTCTTCGTTAAGGATCGGACTTATTTTGTTCATCTGTTTATCTGCTCAGTCATTCAACATATCACTCTTTATTTATGCATTCCGCACTCAATTCATCGAAAAAAAATCGGGCTTCAACGCTGCCAAGTTTTTTGCTTAAGGCGCGCCGCTGGGTCATCCTGGCGATGTTGCTCTCGTTGCATGCGGGTTTGATGGCGCCGACGGGCAGTGATTTTGAGCGGATTTGGCTACTCGTTCATTTCGGTTTGTTTTTAATGTGGCAGCCGTTTATCAGCGCGGACCGCGAGCTGAATGTGGTAGCCGTAGTCATGCTGTTGGGTATCACTACGGTTGTAATGTATTCGCTGGCAGGATGGATGTTGGTGGCATGGGTCGCGATTTTGATTGGCATCATGGGCGGCAAAGTATTTACCCTGCAGGCAGCGCGGCGTGGACGATTTTATTTGGTAGCCGTATTTTATTTATTTGCCGTGCTACTGACCTGGACAGTGCCGGTTTCGCTGTTGAGTATTGGCAGCCTGCCGCCGGGCTTACAAACACTGGTGGCCGTGTTTTTACCACTCACCTTGGGCGCACTGGTGTTTTTACCTTTCCAGGGCAAAGACGAAGCCACCACCCAGGTGTTTGATTTTTTCTATAGCCTGTTTGTGTTTCAGTTGGTGGTGGTACTGGTCCTCGGCAGCATTGCTGCGATGCGGGTTACTGATAATAAATATTTTCAGGCGGTACTACTCACGGTGCTGGCGTTTGCGGTAGCGTTATTTATCCTCTCGGTGATGTGGGGGCCACGCGCGGGCTTTGGCGGATTGCGCACTTATTTTTCACGATACCTGATGACGGTGGGCATGCCGTTTGAGTTGTGGATGCGCCGTATCGCAGCACTCTCGGAAACGGAAAGTAGCTCAGCGCGTTTTCTGGCGCTCGCGATGGAAGAGGTTTCGCTAACGCCCTGGATTGTCGGCAGTGAATGGAAATCGGCCGATGCGGAAATGGATGATGACAAGAAAGGCCGCTTTGGTAAACAGACCAACCATTCAGCCAGCTTTCGATATCACGAACTGGAGATTATTTTTTTCACCGAGATCAGGCTCTCACCCGCGCTATTCCTGCATCTGCGATTACTAGCACAGGTGGTTGGTGAATTCTATGAGGGCAAGCGCCGTGAGCAGGTGCTTAAGCAAAATGCGTATATGCAAGCTGTGCATGAAACCGGCGCACGTTTAACCCATGACATTAAAAATTTATTGCAATCGCTTTACGCGCTGACTTCTGCTGGTGTCGCACAACAGCAAGCTAATCTGCCCGAAACAGATCGCCGCAAATCATCTGCCTATGAAGCGATGCTGAATCGGCAGCTACCGCAGCTCAGTAAACGCCTGCAAACCACACTGGATAAACTACAAAACCCAGCGATCGGTAAAGCCGGCGTGGCAATGAGCGCAAACGATTGGTGGGCTGATATAACCGCTCGCCATGTCAGCAGCGGCGCGACTTTCAAGGCGCGCGGCGATATGAATCTCATCATTCCCGCCTCGCTATTCGACACGGTGCTGGAAAACTGTTTGGAAAACGCCCGCAAGAAAAAAGACCGTGAGCCTGATATTTTTATCAGCGTCGAGCTATCAACCGAGCCCACGCCATCACTCGCGATTATTGATAGCGGTAGCCCGATTCCCAGCGGCATGATCGAAAATTTATTTGATGCCCCCGTCGCAAACTCACGACGTGGCGGGCTGGGTATTGGGCTTTACCAAACCAGCCAACTAGCAGAGCAGCAAGGCTATTGGCTAGCGCTCGCTGCCAATCAATTGGGAAATGTTAAGTTCAAGGTGGCGAGACGATAGCTCGGTTGCTAACATTAAAACAGTTTAAAAAATGACCGCACTACGGTAGCCGACCAACCTGCACCATGCGCGCAAAAATAGTATTGATCGAAGGCCAGGTTACCAAGTCATCAAACTCGCCCGATGGTGAGCCTAAGGCCGTTGGCGTATGCGAAACAAAATAACTATCCGAGTCAATATTGTGAGCTTCGTCTGTTAACGGTAGACCACCAGTGGCAGCATTTTTACCGAGGGAAAATACGACAAAGGGCGCTTTAGTTGTTAAGGGTGCTGTGCAGCCTGTTGCGGAGCCTGCAGCGCCGGTTGGCGTTACTGCGCAGACCGTCAGCATGTTGACTGCGGTATTAGGGTCTGCAAGACAATTCATCGCAGCCGATCTCATACCGTCCGTCTTAGTAAGAACCTTAGCAACCGAGTTTGTGCATGCGACAGGAGTACCTGCAGTAATCGACAAATTCGCAACCGCATAACGAATTCTGTTTTGCGAAAGGCCCCAGCCGTCAACCGCGAATCCATTGGAATCAATTGGGCTCAGCCCTAAAGTAACTGCAGGAACGAAACCAACATAAGCGTTGCAGTCGCCGACGCTAGGGCCGCTAATTTTTAGTGACTCAAGCCCGTTGTCTGCTAGTCTCGCCGCGCAGGGAAACCGGCCATTAGCTAACGCAAACCCAATAATCGCCTCTTTGATTGTTTCAAGCTGTTTGTTGGTTTCAGTGATCCGTTGTTGCTCAAGCTGTGTTGCCAACGGTACCGCAACAATCGCCACCAGCACCGAGATGATCACCAGTACGATTGCGACCTCGATCAGACTAAATCCGCGGGTGCTCATTTTTAGGTTGCCCTCATATCAAGGTGAAACTACAAACACTTGATCGTTTATGACTGGATTTGTTGTGAGTCCAGATGCGGAGAAAGCACAACTAGAACCTGCCGAAAAATTGGGCTCTTCAAGATAATCAGCAAGAGACGGGCTGGGCCGGGTTTGCGAGGGGAGTCGTCCGCCCGCAAGGATTGCAAGAAACGCGATGTTGCCGGTACTGCCCGACGTCAATTTTGTTACGCTCCCGCATGGTGTTACCGGAGACGGCGCGTTTGCAGGCGCGACTGCTGCAAACGCTGAAAGATACCATTCGTTTGAATAGAACCAATAGGGCATCAGTGGCTGATATCGCATTTTGTTTACGAACGCGAGTTTATTCGCCGCATTAATTCTTGCCGTCTCGCTTGTGCCCGCAATCGCTGCGCCACCGGTTGTAAAAAGCGAATAGGCCACGTCAATATAAAAAGCGGTACCACTATTCACCGAACTGCATTGCCAATTCCACCTTGAAAAATCTGATACTGATCCTGATGCAGCCGCATACGTTACCGTTGGCAAAGAATTGCAAGTGGCACCGATTGCAACAGTAATCGACGTTGGCTTAATTACATATGTTGATGTAGCCCCGGATAGCGTAGAGCATGAGGCTGAAGTGTACTGAGCGAAAGTCTGGGTTGAAGATAATGGTGTTGAATTTGTGTAGTCACACGTGACTGCGGAGGGGCCGTTAACTTGCCACGCGCATGTTGGGTTGGCGCCCGATGCCGAACCCGTTTTATACAAGCTCAACAAAAATTGCCTAGTATCCACGTACAGCCCGCCGCCAGTATCGACACAATTTTTGGTAAGCGCCGCACTTGGTATCGACCAATCAAAATCAGTTGAAACAGAGGGGGCAGTAGTCCCCACTGAAGGCATAACGGTGAAAGGGAACAAACCAAATGTACTGTTTGCGGTGGACTTGAATGCCGAAATATTCGTAGGCGATGTGAAGGGCGCCATCCATGGGTATTGGCCGATACCCGTTGTATTATAAAAATTAATGGTGGCTGATTTCATCTCTGACAATACTCTACGTTCCAAATAGGGCATCAACTCATCAATGGTGATGTAAACCAATACATCGTTAAATTTTATGGGCTGCCCTGCGAGAGAAGCATTTTCAGCGTTTGTGGGATATTTCGTACCGAGAGGAATCTGTACGAAAACATTTGATAAATTAGCGTTGTCGTAAGTGCCCGTACAAGAGCTTACACAACCCAGTGGCAGTGATATGGCATCCAAATAATCTGTCACATTTGGATAAGTGGCTAATCGACTTTGGGTTCTGCTTCCAGTCTCTATGGGCGGGCCTGGCATGATCAGTACTGCAGCAACGTTGGACACTGTTTTTCCATACTGATCAACCACAGACATCCATGGATAGGGCAATTTGTTTGCAGCGGCTGGACAGCTGGGTACACCACTTACCGCCCAATTAACCGTGTCAGAATTTAAGATTGCCAAACACTTGTTCCAATAATTTAAATTAGACGATATTGCCAGCCAGGGAACTTGACCAGTAGGATCGTTAGTGTCCGGGTTACCGACATCAAGGCTAAAATCTCGCCACGGAAATTTCCCTAAACAACGCTGAGAAGGTTGAAGTGATGATGTGCTTGTCGCCACTCCAGGGATCCCATTTGGTAAGTTTGAAAGGCATTTATTTGATGCATTTACGTCGCCGTTTCCATCGCCGTATCCGTCGTATTTAATTTGGGTTCCCGCCTTATTTAAAATATCAGGAATGGGCAAATTTCCAAGGCGATACCCACTACCTCCATCAGTACCCTGCAACACATAGCCCAGCAGCGCCGCCTTCGCAGCCAACAACACATCATTCGCTGCCTGCGCTTGTGCTACCTGCCGTTGCGACCCGCTCAGCGAAGTGCCCACACCATTCAAAAAAACCACGCCGGCAATAGCCAACATGGTCAACACAATCAGCAGCAACACAAACCCTTGTGCGGGTCGTTTCAGGCTTTTCTTGTTCGCGGGTATTTTCAT
Source organism: Burkholderiales bacterium (assembly GCA_025359985.1). Lineage (GTDB taxonomy): Bacteria > Pseudomonadota > Gammaproteobacteria > Burkholderiales > Usitatibacteraceae > UKL13-2. The sequence goes on from JANYDB010000059.1 coordinate 23,821, forward strand.
TTACTGTTGCCCAATAATCGTGGCTTGAATGATTTTGTTTTGTTTAATCTACGCTGCTTTTTGATGGGCGATTTGGATATTACGATCGCCCGATTAGACACTGGGGCAGGCTTTGAGCTGACATGCAGCCATTGGTTACTGCCGCCCACCGACATCGGCACGATTTCATCTGACAGCTCTTTGGAGATATCGCGTTGAATCCCGCCATCAACCCAAACCACATTTTTGCCATCACTGCGCTTGACGAAACCGTTAATAATGGATGGCTGGTTTCTCACGGCCATTACTACATCTTCTTCAACCACGACCTCGCCGCGTTGACGGGCGCGATCCATGCGCTCGCGCTGTTCCCGGCTAAAGAATAAGGTGCCTGAAAGCGGCTCGGCTATATTGGTGATTTTGCGGGGTGGTGGTGGCATGGCGGGGTCTGGCGCGAAGTTTGGCGCGGGGTCTAGCGTTGAGGCTGCCCATGCGTTGCTGCTGATGCCTATGCCGACGCTCATACAGCCGATGACAGCGAAAAAGAATAGGTTTGAAATCAAGCCTGCGCGGATGGATTGCATGGTAAGTTGCATAATCATCACGCTGCCATTACTGTCGCGCCGCAGACATGGGCTTAGACACGGGCACAGACACGGCAGGCGCCGCAGGGTTGCGCTTATCAGCCAAGGTAATCCACTCCAATGAGCATTCTGCCTCCAAAGTGGCGCTCGCATTTTGTTGATTCCCGCGCGGGCTTGGCTCGGCAGTTTGATTATTGTTGCTGACAGCAGCAGCGCCCTCACCAGACGTTGCTACACCATTGGCGGGGCCATTGTTCGCGGCGGCGTCGAGTTCAGCGCTGCGTTTAATGACGCATCGATCCAGTGGGAAAAATCCGCGTTGCATCCGCGGGAATTCATCTAAAAATGCCACGAGGTCTCCATCATGTAAGGTGCGCACTTTGAATTTGATGCGGCTGCCCAGCACCTCTACGGCGGTAAGACTGGTGTTGCCGCTCAGTTTAAGCGCGCGTTGCGGCTGAACCTCATATTCAAGTGCAACTAGTCTGTGCCGAGTTTTAAGCTCGGCGAATGCTTCTACCCAATCCAGCCGCTGTTCGGGCGAAAATACGCCTCGAGCGGTGATGATTTTGTAGGTTTGTTCAGAATCGCGAAGATCATCACGCTCGCGCTGCGCGGTGGCCAGCCTGGTTTGCGACTCTTGCTGCAATGACTTGGACTTCTGGTTGTTGCGTTTTTCTGCCTGCCAATACCAATAGCTGCCGACCACCAGAAATGCCGCAACGGCAATACCGGCCAGGGTCACACCATAAACAACACGCAATGCGCGGAGCCCGCCCTGTGTAAAAATCATACTCATGTTCCGGCCACCGTGCTGACGAGCTTGAGAACAAATCGAGCATCACGCGATGGCTTGTCTGATTTACTCATGCGGGCGCGTAAAGTTGCCGATGATTCTATATTTAAAGGCATCGCAACGATGGTTGCTTTCATACCGGGAATTTGGTTAAAGCGATCTTTAAAAGCTTCGATACCAGCAAGCAGTTTGCGGAAATCACCATCAAAATTGGTGATCGAAGCTTCAATCACACCGATCTGAAATTTATTGCCGGGCAAGGGTGGATTTATTTCAGTCGCCGCTTGTTGGGTAATGGCCATGCCGCCACTGCCGACGGGCGCGTTAGCGGGCGTGGCAGACGCAGCACCAGGACCCGACTTGGAGTCTGAGGTAACTTCCAAGGTTGCCTGCGTTGGCATAGGCATGAAGTAAGGCAGCCCGCTGGCGTCATTACCCACGGCCCACACCACCTGCAGCAAGCGCACCTGGGGTGCGTCCGCCAGAATACGGCTCATATCGCGCAGGAAGCCGCCCGGCGCTGCGGGCTGCGGGCGCATTTGACTATTAAAAAATATGCTTGCATCACGCACCGTATCAGAGGCTAATTTTTGTTCGCGTAGGGCATTGGATATAGTTTGATACTCACTTTGCAGCTTGCGCGATGCCGCTTCATGCTTTTCAATTTCAGTGGAAATTTGCGCTGATTGATACAAATTAAATAACGCCCCGGCCGCGCCCGCAACCAACACCCCTGCCGTGAGTGCGAACAGGCCAATGCGGGCACGGCGAAACAACGCGAAGCGGGTTGCCTCGGGTTCGGCAAAGTGATTTTCCAGGCGATTTTGAGCATATAAATGCGCCAGAATTTCCTCTGCATGCGAAGACGTCGGTACGGGTTTTAGCTTGATTTTGCCGGCGATTTCGGCAATATCCAGAAAACGATATTTAAGCAGCGGATAGCTGCGCACCGCTTCGGCAATCATCTGTTGATCACGCTCATGAACCAGAATACAAACTTCCAGCGTATCGCCGTTGCCAAAAAAACGCAGGCTGTCCAAATACTGCCAGGTGCGGCTGGTTTCGGCCGCAATTAACGCGCCGACTGACTGGCCTTCATCAAACACAATCTGCGTTACACGGCTGAACTTGATCTGCTTGTTATGAAAGTAGGTTTGTCTGAGCCCGAAATCCGGCACGATGGTCACCAGCAACACATGCGCAGGACTAATATCGAGCTGATTAAGCAAATGGACGGACAACACCGGCGAGGAATAGACGCCTTCAAGCGGCACCTCAACCTCTTCCAACGCGGCCAGCCAATGCTTTAACAGATCCGGATTAGTTACCGCATGGTAAAGAACTTTACTGTCGCGCCGCCCCTCTTCCTCACGTCCCTGAATGATGGCATGACGAAAATTCGAGGCGCGGTACAGTTGGCCCAATTTACGGCTAGTAACAGCCTCGGCGTCACTGCCACGCAAATGCGGCATGGTGTCGAGGCGAAAATCTTCTTCGATTAAATCGACCACGAGGAAAGTAGGGACTTGGCGATGCTTAACCAGATAGTCATGGAAAATGGGCGATGCCGCTTCGCTTGCCATAAAAACATCGCGACTGATGATCGTCCCCGACTTCCACAGCAGGGTGACAAGCTTATCGTTGGTCAGATATAAAAAATGTTTCAGCATGATCTACTCTAGCGCCCGCCCGTGGTATTTACTTTTGCGATCACGTCGTACATCGGGCTAAACACCGTCATTAAAATAAGAATCAGAATTCCGCCCAGCACGACTGTTAATACAGGCTGGATCATTTCCTGCAATCGACCCATCATTTCTTTAACATCGCGATTATAAAAATAGCTGACGTTTAACAGCGCTGTATCCAGTCCGCCCGAAGTTTCGCCAACTTTCAACATACGGATCACCAACGGCGGAAACAGGCGTACGTTCTGAAAAGCCTGGGTGATGCCGGAGCCGTCATTGATTTCACGGCCGACTCGCTGGAGACCTTGCTCGATGACCCGATTGCCGACAATTTTTTCAGAGATGCGAATACACTCCAGGACGCCAATGCCCGATTGATACATCAACGCGAAATAGGTCGAAAATCGCGCCAAAATAATTTTGTTGTTTAGCGGCCCCATGATCGGCAGCTTCAACATAAGTGCGTCAATGCGATAGCGGACTTCTTCATTGGTTTTAGCCAGAATCACCAGCGTGATAACGCCAACAACGGGCACGCCAATAACGAGATACCAATAGTTTTTCATCCACGCCGACACGGCGATCAAGGCCATGGTTTGCGCCGGCGGATTGGGGGTTAACGCCTTCATGGTCACGGCCAGTTGCGGCACCAAAAAAATCATCAGTGCAAACACCACCGCAATAATCACCGTGCCCGCAAATATCGGATAGGTCATGGCTTTTTTTACCTGCGCTGCGAGCTCATCCTGCCACTTGAGATTTTCGGTCAGCTTGGATAACACTTCGGGAAGCTGGCCGGTTTGTTCCCCCGTGCCAATCAGCGCAACAAACACATTATCAAATGCGCTCGGGTGGTTCGCCATCGCTTCGGACAGCTTGAGCCCGCCTTCGATATCTTCGAGCAGGCTTGCCACAATTTGCCGAAACGCCGGATTCTCAACCGAATCGCGTAGATCGGTTAAGGCATCAATAATCGGCACGCCCGCCCGCATCAACTGATCCATATGAAAACAAAAGGTCACCAATTCCTTGCGCGAGATACGTTTGGCCGCCAGCATGGCCGATTTTTTGATCGAGTCAAACGTGATCAGTTCGAGACCCATCCGCTTTAAGCGCAATTCGAGGTCGACCGCATTCATGGCATCGATATTGCCACGCTGCATCAGCCCTTCTTCGTCTATCGCGCGGTATGCAAATGAAGCCATGATCTCTGTGTCTATCGATTAGTTTTTAATAGGTGCCGCCAGTTTGCGGGCGTCGCGTTCTAACCATCAGGTAACGCGATCAGTTAAATCAACAATGCGTGAAATTTCATCAAGGTCGGTTTGGCCCGCCAGCACGCGCGCGATTGCATCTTCAGCCAAGGTGCGATAACCGGTTTTGCGCGCGGCCTCACGTATTTCGCGACCCGTTGCGCGCCGAGCTATCAGTTCATCAATATCCTGATCCATTTTGAATAGCTCCATAATCGCCAAGCGCCCGCGATAGCCGGTGTTATCACATTGTTCGCAACCATCAGAGCGGAAAATTTCGCCATTCCACATTGAATCAACACCAAGAATTTTGCGGGTCATGTCGTCAGCCGAACCATCTGTCAGCCGATAGGGCTCTTTGCAATGTGCGCATAACCTCCGCACGAGGCGTTGCGCGACGACGCCGATGATATTGCCTGCCATGATGTCGGGCAGCACGCCTAAATCCTGCAAACGTGAAATCGCTCCGATGGCAGAATTAGTGTGCAAGGTGGAATAAACCTGATGGCCTGTCATGGCGGCGCGAAAAGCCATTTCTGCCGTTTCCTGATCTCGTATCTCGCCGACCAGAATCACGTCTGGATCCTGACGCATCATCGAACGTATGCCCGATGCAAAATCAAGTTTAGCGGATTCATTGACTGAGGTTTGCCGAATCATCGACATCGGATATTCGACCGGGTCTTCCAGCGTCATAATATTAACGCCTTCGGTATTGATGTGATTCAGGATCGAATAAAGCGTAGTGGTTTTGCCTGAGCCGGTGGGGCCCGTAACCAAAATAATACCTTCCGGTCGCGCCATCATCAGCCGCAGGGTTTTCAATTCATCTTCCTGCAGGCTCAAATCTTCCAGTGCGACAATACCTTTTTGCCGATCCAGAATCCGCAACACAATATTTTCACCATGGGTAGTGGGCTGCGCCGAAACCCGAAAATCAACCGCACGACCCGATAGCGATAATGAGATGCGTCCGTCCTGCGGCGCACGGGTTTCGGCAATGTTCATGCCGCTCATCACTTTCAAACGCACTACCATCGCGCTCCAATAATTCTTGTGCAGCGAGCGAATCTGGCGAAGCACGCCATCTACGCGATAACGAATCCGTAAAAAGCCCTGTTCTGGCTCGAAATGAATATCGGACGCGTTACGTTTAACGGCATCGTGTAATAAAGCATCAACCAGGCGCACAACGGGCTGACTGTATTCTTCAAAATCAGACGTGATGGATTGATAATCAATTTCACCTGTTTCTATCTCGTTGAGAATGCCGTCGATGGATAATTCAAATCCATAATGCTGTTCAATGCCAATTGAAATGTCGGATTCGCGCGCCAGCACTTGCTCTATGCGTACATCGTCTTTTATCAATGCGCGAATTTGATCCAGCGCCACTACATTGGATGGATCTGCGACGGCCAGTAATAGTTTGCGGTTTTGCTGATCGTAATCAACCGGCAACACCTGGTAGCGCCGAGCAATATCCTTGGGCACCAGTGCCAAAGCGGCATGATCAATGATGGTGTTGGATAAATCGATCGCAATCTGGCCAAGGCTTTCGGACAAGGTATCGCGAATGGTCGCCTCGGTCGCGAACCCAAGCTGCACCAAAATTTTGCCAAGCGGGGTCTTTAGCTTGCGCTGCTCGGTCAGCGCAATATTAAGTTGATCTTGTGAGACAACGCCGCGCGCAAGCAGGTTTTGTCCAAGTGGAAGTTGTGAAATTGGCGAATTCATTTAGTTTATGGTTGCCGCACTTTTAGCCGACAGGCTAAGTTAGAAAAATATCTCAAAACGATTGTAACGAGCTGCCATTGTCTGCCGCCGCGTTTACGTAATGCTCAGCACCGTAGCGCATGCAATGCCAACAATATCTTAACGATTTAACTCGTCTTGGAAGCCGCCGTCAGCTCACCAATTCGACGCTGCACAGAGGCGCGATCAAACTGCCCGCCGGTTTTTCCTGATTGAACTAGCGCTTTCTGGTAATAGTCAAGTGCGAGCTTTATTTGATTGAGCTGATCCAAGCTGACAGCCAGGTTGTATAAATAATCGGCACTGGCTGAATCGATTCGATACGCTTCGAAATAAGCTTGCTGAGCTTCAGTCCAGCGTTTCTGGCCCGCGTATAAATTGCCCAATGAAAATTGTAACGATGCGGAATCCGGTGTTTTTGAAATCAGGGTTTTTAGTTCACCCTCTAACGACTCCGGTTTCACTTCGCTGCTTACCGCCAGCAGGCCTGATATTGCGCTGCTATTGCGCGGATCTATTTCCAGCGCCCGCCGATAATGCCTGGCGGCAGTCGAATTATCACCCGTGCGCGCGGCCGCTGTCGCCAATCCGAGCTGTGCATCCAAATTAAAAGGTTCCGCTTGCGCAACTTCGGTATAGCGCTGCTTTGCTTGCGCATAATCGCCGCGGCCAAGCGCGGTGTACGCCGCCAATAGGACAGGGTTGACTTTGGGTGGCTCAATTGTCTGTGACAGCCTGAGGCTAACCGGCGCTTCTTTTGCTGAACGGGTCGCGCTGGACGCAATTAATCGTTTAGCCAGAAACTCGCGTTCGGTCAGTGTTGGGCCGTTCACTATTTGCCTGGTTGATGCCAATTTAGGAAGCGGCATTTCCTTGGCGGGCGGCGGCAATAATGGTGGAAGCGCCAGCTCTGTGACGATGATGACCGGCGCTACGTCAGCCGATTTGGCTGCGACCGAATTGCCCGCGGGAGCAGCTGCTGATGGGCCGGAATTCGGCGAGACATTGCTGGCGCGGGAAGCGGTTGTAACATACGTAGAACGTGACGAAATAGTCACCTGATTCCATACATACCAACCACCCGCGCCTATGGCTACCAGGGCGAATGCAATCACGGGCAGCAACCATTTTGCCGGACGCGACGTGGCTGAAATTTTCTTCGAATTTTGTTTCGCTGCAAAAACGTTTTTGGCTACATCACGCTGCATGGACTCCTGCACGGCGGATAAATCTGCCAACTCCTCCATGCTCCAGTCCACTTGCGCGTTTTGTCTAGATAGGGCGGATGTCTCGCTTGATGGCGGAGCCTGATTGGATGCCATTCTCGTACCCGCGGGTGTATGTGCACGCGTGCCACTCGGTGTCCGTACGCCAGTGGGTGTACGCGTGTCGATGGACAAGTCTGCGCCGCGCGTTTCGACCGCGCCAATTTGTGTCGCCTCGTCCATCAAGGATAACGGGCGATGATGAGCAACGCCCGCTGATGGCTCTAACAACACGTTATTCGATGAAATTTTTGGCGAGGGTATTTGTACTGTCCCAGGCTGAACATGCGGCGGCTCATGCAAGTTCTCAAGTGAGAGATCTGCTTGAGCTTGTGATTCTGCTGCATTTGAGGACGTCGGCTCTAAATGGGATGAGTCACTTTTTTTTGCGCGTTTGGCATCTTCCGCGCGCTTTAGTGCGTCGAGCAGAAGACTCACGGCGTGGGCCTTACCGGAGAAGAAATAGATGTTGCATCATCGCGCGTATCCGTTTTGGGATACAACGACGGAATTAATGGCTCAGCCTCTTTGAAAAATTGGCGATCCGGCAGCAGCCGACGATAGTCCGAAAAATCGGTTTCGACGCTGGCGTCCTTAATGACCAACGGACGCAAGAAAATCACGAGCTCTGTTTTGCGACCGGTATCGTTACGATAGCTGACGGCATCCCCAAATAATTTCCATCTCGAAATGATCGGCAAACCATCGCGTGAAGCGGAAAAACTATCCTGCATCAGCCCACCCAAAACGGCAGTTTGGCCACTAGCCACCCGTAACACCGTTTCGAATTCACGAGTCTGAATCTGCGGCACTCTATTGATCACATTGGCTCTGGCCAAATCGGGATTGGGGTCATTTACATAGCTTACAATACGGGTAATGCTAGGCCGCACGTTAAGCGTAATGATATCGCCTTCGCTGATCTGCGCCGTGACATTCATTACGAATCCTTCAGGCACGACATTCGGTGTAGACGTATACGAAACCAGCGCTGTAGATACGCCAGCAGCATTGGTAGTGCCCGTGGTCACATCCGCTTTCACAGTAAAATAAACTTTGTTCTCCACCACTTTCATCACCGCTGTCTGGTTATTCAGCGTCGTGATACGCGGGCTCGATAGCACCTTGGTTGAACCAAATGAATCAAGCAGTTTGATACTGCTGGATATCGAGCCGCCGACAGCCGCGTTGGGATTGCTATATTGAATGCCGAAGAACGGAGCACTAGCGAGGTTTTGGCCGGTGAACGCTTGCGTAAATGAATAACCAACGCCTTTAAGACCTAACGCCGACCAATCTACGCCAGACTGATAATTGTCATTTAGCGTGACCTCAACCACGGTTGCTTCAATCAACACTTGGCGACTTGCTGCACCTGCTACTTGGGAGATAAATTCTGCCACTTTTTCGTGCTGGCGGGAGGTCGCACGAACCGAGACGGTACCGGTTTCAGGATTGATAATAACCGAAGCCGCTTCACGAAACGTGAGCCGCTGCTCGACTGATTCATTAACCGAATCCCCTTGGGTTATACCCGGGCCGGTGACTTGGGTTGAGGCCGCGGTATTGTTGCGACGCGGCTGATTGCGTTGCTGCGCCTGGGTAGTGGCCGACTGTTGGGCTCCGCGTGCCTGTACAAAAGTTTCCGAGCTGCCTTCGGGCAGTTGTTTATCCGTTTCACGCAGTAATTCTTTGACGTTTTTATCCAATGATTCCCAAAAACGGTTCTTTGAGGCGTTGTCAATTTTAAGCTGTGTGCTGTTTTGCGCGCCGCCCGCACCGGCCGCTCCTGCCCCCACACCTGCAGGACCTACAACCTGGGTTTGAATGCCAATGGAGCCCGATGAATCGCGCGTCATATTAACGTAATCAACTTTATAAAGCTTGAGATAGGGAGAGTCCGGCATCACCACCAAATTAGGCCCGTCAACCTCAAAGCGCATATCAACTTGCTTGGAAATGCGAGTTAAAATTTGTTTAAGTGTTTGGTCGATGGCATTAAGCGTGACTCGCCCTTCGATACCGTTATGCACATCAATATTGACCTTGGTGTCTCGGCTGATCGCAAATAATAAATCCTGCACGGGCACATCTTTAACCGTAACCGAATAACGGATTTCATCAATGCGCGATTGCGGAGGTGGTGGCAACGGTACTTGACGTACCGGCTGCGGAATAGCGGCGGATGACTTCGAACCAGGTCTGGCCGAATCATTTACATCGCCTCGCAAATGGCCGTCAATCTTGGCAACCGGCGCGGCACCGCAGGCCGTCAACCCTGCTGCCACTAATAGCGACACCGGCATGCGGAACGCGACGCTCGCTTGCGTGGCGTCAACCTTTAACGAAAACGGCTTACCTTTAACTTTGCGAGCTAACGCTGGTATCAGCACAGACGGTCCCCGATAAGAGCTGTTAAATAAAATTCGTTGCAATAAATTAAGCATGCTGTTTATGGTTAGGGTCGCTCGGTTTTATGCGCGACAGTGTCGCGTGTGCGTCAATTCCAGAACGCTCATTAATTTTGCAGTACCGCCTCATGCTGGATGCCTGCCCCAACTTTCTTTATAAGACGATTAGCCAATAAAAGCAATGGCTTGTCGGCAATATCGCCAAAATTACTTTAAACGGCCTGCGCCTTTATTACTTTTCGCTCAAACCCGGTTATTGGCCGGGACGAATATCATCTCTAATCGCCTGTAAAGAACGTGTGTAGGGATTAAATTTCAACAGCTTTGACTGAAGACGCGCAATTTCGCCGTTTGCATCAGCACGCTCGGTGTAATTACCGTAGAGCACACTGACTCTAGGGTTGTCGTCTGTACCGGTGGGATAAACCATAATTCGATCCGGGTTTAATTCTTTGGCAACCATGCGCAAATAATTCTCGATAGCAGGTTTTTCGCGTGCGTCAGCAGTCATAAGCTGAATGGCGTAATGGGACCCTCGCAAGGCCTTCAACCGCAGCAAGTCAGCTTGCATGCGCGTGCCTAGCCAGTCTTTTTCAATACCGCCATTAACCATACTCGCGCGACCGGGTGCATCCGACAGCACGGCAGTAGCCTGAAGCGGAGACTGGCTGGCCAGTTGAGGTGGTGTTGGTATTTTTAAGTTCTCAGTAGACTTGAGCGTTCGGGGTTCATTCTGAAGCTGAGTCGGGGCCGAACTCGTCGTAACAGCGGTTGACGACTCTCCGGCAGGCGAGGCTGAGGACATTACAGCCGAGTTAGTCTGCGTATTGGCTGCTGCGTTGATCGGCGTAGTCAGGGGCGCAACCGGTGCGGCAAGGCTTGTGGCTGAAAGATCTGACGGCATAGAAAAACGCCCCGCGACAAACCCGATAACCAAACCGGCCACTAACGCAATAGATGTCAAGGCCCATAGACGCCGGGAATGATAAACACTTTGAGGGAGCAGAATTTGGGTATCGCTGATGGCGGCTCGTACATGGTCCGTCGTGACGGTATGGGTCCCGCCTGCGTAGGCCGCCAGCAAGGTTTTATCCGCGTAAATATTGATGCGGCGGGTTAAACCTTCTGACGCATCAGCAATCAATTTCAACGCTTCCTGACCGAATAGATCGGGACCTTTGTAGCCCGCAGCACGCACCCGAAAATTTAAATAGTCTTTAATGTCACGGGCCGGCAGTGGCAACAAATTAAAGCTGTGGGTGATGCGTTCTTTCAACTGCCGCATATTGGGCAAGGACAAATGCTGATCGAGCTCAGGCTGACCAAACAAAACTATCTGCATCAATTTATCATGACTGGTTTCCAAATTGGACAGGAGACGAATTTGTTCCAAAGTCTCTAACGGCATCGCATGAGCTTCGTCAATCAAGGCCACGACTTGTTTGCCCTGTGCGTGAATATCGATTAGCCGATCCTGCAGCGCGCGCACTAATTTAGTGGTGTTGCCACCTTGCGTATCAATCCCCAGATCGTCGGCAATGACGGCCAGCAATTCATCTCTTGAAAGTGAAGGCACGGCCAAATAAATAGTTTCAACCGTGTCAGGCAGGCGCTCCATTAAAACTCGGCAGAGCATGGTTTTCCCAGCGCCAACTTCACCGGTTACTTTTACCATGCCCTCGCCGCTGGTAATGGCGTACATCAACGCCTCTAGCGTTTCGCCGCGATTTGCACCGGCGAAAAAAAACTCGGTATGCGGAGTAATTTTGAACGGGGCCTCGGTGAAACCAAAATGTTCAAGGTACATCGTCATGGTTTTAGAATTTCAGGGTGCGCCAGTTGAGATTTTGCTCTAAAAATTGTGCCTGACTGTTGTTTAAAGATACTGTCAACAATGTACACAGCACACTATTCAAGCCTGCTTTTAATACTAAATCAGAATATTTTTTGGGTCTCTTGTTTGCTTTATCCAAGCGAAATGTATTGCCACTATTCTGCCTTGCCGCTGCTGGTTCGCAATGCGTCCAGACGGCTGTACAGAGTGGAGCGTGACATCCCCAGTACACGCGCTGCTTGAGACATATTGCCCTGCGCAATAGCAATCGCGGCATCAATGTACTGAAGCTCTACTTCGCGAAGCTTTACATCGAGACTGAATAAGGCGCTTTTTTCAATATCAGCACGCGCATCAACATTGCTGCCAATGGCATCTCCCTTAGCGAGAGCGCCATATATCGGCTGATTTGAAACATCCTCAACTGTCGAGAAGGATTCAAATTCCGACAGCAGATCAGACAAGCCAACGGTATAACCCGCGTATTTAGCGGTCAAGCGAATCACGATATTTTTGAGCTCGCGCACATTGCCCGGGAAAGGGTATGACAACCAGGCCGCGCGTGCCGGCAAATCCAAGTCAAATGGCTGTGTTGGTTTCGCCGACGACTGAGCGGCTGCGTAGTTTGCTAAATAGTTAACGGCATATTGCAGACGATAATGTTCCATCAATTTAAGTTTGTCATCGCCAAGCTCACGCAGTGGCGGCACTGAAATCGAAAATACAGACAGCCGATGATAGAGATCGCCGCGAAACCTGCCGGCTTTAACTTCAGTTTTTAGATCCCGATTAGTTGCGGCCACAATCCGCGCACGAGATTGTCGCGATTGCGTCTCGCCGACCCGTTGAAATTCACCATTCTCCAGAACACGCAATAACTTGGGCTGCAAATCCAGCGGTAATTCGCCGATTTCATCCAAAAACAAAGTGCCTTCACCTGCGTCTTCAAAATAACCGGTTTTAGCTGTAGCCGCGCCCGTAAATGCGCCCTTGGCATAGCCGAATAAAGTAGGCTCTACCAGGTTAGCTGAAATGGCCGCGCAATTGAGCGCTAAAAAAGGCAATTTAGCGCGAGGGCTCAGTTCATGCAGCGCTCGGGCAACGCGCTCTTTGCCGCTACCTGACTCGCCTTCAATCAAGGCGGGGAAAGTAGACGAGGTATAAAGATCAATTTGGTTTTTCAATTTACGCATCGGCAAACTATCGCCGATCAAACCGTGCAGCGCATCATCATGCTCAGCGGCATCTTCAGCTTTTTGCCCAGCCAAGGCGGCCAATAACAGCCGTTTTAAATGGCCGGGCTCGCAGGGTTTTGGCACCATATCCGCCGCACCGAGTGCGCGCGCACGACGCGCATTGGATTCCTCGTTTTGCCCCGACAAGACGAGGATACGAATATCTGCAGCCCACGACAGCAAATCACCGACCAGCTTGAAGCCTTCTGTAGGCGAATCGGGAAATGGCGGGAGCCCAAGATCAATCAGGGCCAGCGCAGGTTTAAACGCGCCGCTCTTGAGCAGCGCCATGGCCGCGCCGCGTGAGCTGCGAACCTCCACAACAAAATCAGCCGCCAAAACGAACGACAGGCTCTCGCCAATCAGCGGATCATCGTCGACGATTAACAGCGTGGGCCTGGAATGGGTTATGGCTTGCGGTGCGCGCGACACGTATTGTTTATAGCTTTCAAGAAACGGCTGAAAAACTCGAAAAATGATTACGGGAACAAACGACTAATTCGATTATAGGCAATATAAAATTCTGCGCGTACTAATTCGATTGCCGATTGTTCCGACCTCAAACTAGCGTGACTCTAGCTCCGAATCTGACGCAGTGTTAACATATCCGGTGTTGATGAATATATCAATACGCTTATTGTCCATTGCGTATGATGATTTCAGTTATTTTGAATCTATTAGGCTTTGCTTTAAAACGCTTCACTTTATAGCGCCATCAGACACAAAGTCATGTCTCGCACATTAATTGTGTTCATATCCACAAATATCCCCAAATAACGGTTCTACACTTTGTCTACCCTGCCTGATTCTCTTCTTGTTGAGATTGAAAACGTTGATTTTGCCTACGGCAAACGTGCCATCCTGAAAGGCATCAGCCTGACGGTTCCACGTGGCAAAGTCGTCGCTATCATGGGCGGCTCAGGCTGCGGTAAAACAACGCTGCTGCGCCTGATTGGCGGCCAGTTAATCGCGTCCAAAGGTACAGTGCGCGTCAACGACCAGGATGTGGCATCACTGGATCGAGAAGGCATGTACCAAATGCGCCGCAAAATGGGCATGCTGTTTCAATTTGGCGCTTTATTCACCGACATGAATGTGTTCGATAACATTGCTTTCCAGTTGCGCGAGCATACGGATTTACCCGAAGACATGATTAGAGACTTGGTATTGATGAAACTTAACGCTGTCGGTTTACGCGGTACGGCAAAACTATTTCCGTCCGAATTATCAGGCGGCATGGCGCGCCGCGTCGCGCTCGCCCGCGCTGCCGTGCTCGACCCGACCCTAATTATGTATGACGAACCGTTCGCCGGGCTTGATCCTATTTCGCTCGCCGTGGTGGGCCAGACCATTCGCAAATTAAATGATGCTTTGGGCGCGACCTCCATCGTCGTCACCCATGATGTTGTAGAGTCGTTGCAGATTGTCGATTACCTATATTTTATTTCGGATGGCAAAATTGTCGGGCAAGGCACCCCCGACGAAATTCGCGCCTCTACCGAACCGTATGTAAAACAATTTGTTCATGCCGAAATGGACGGGCCTGTACCGTTCCACTATCCCGCCAAAGATTATGCTGTCGATTTAAATCTGTCTACATCTACCTCGCTAAAAAAGTCCGTCTCATGATTACGCAAAATCTCGGCAAGGCCATACGGAATCTGGGCGCGCGTGGCATTGAAACCATTTGGCGCGGTGGCGCGATGGCGCGTTTTTTCTGGTTGGTTTTGACGCAATCAGGCATGAGCTTTCGCCGTATCGGTTTGTCGATCCGCGAAATCTATTTTTCGGGCGTTATGTCGCTGGTGATTATCATGGTATCAGGCCTGTTTATTGGCATGGTGCTGGGTTTGCAGGGCTTCGAAACCTTGCAAAAATATGGTGCAGAAGAAACCATGGGTGTTTTAGTCGCACTTTCACTTGTCCGGGAATTAGGCCCGGTGGTCACGGCGTTGCTGTTCGCCAGCCGCGCTGGTTCTGCCATTACGGCTGAAATTGGCTTGATGAAAGCGACCGAGCAATTAAAAGCGATGGATATGATGGCTGTTGATCCGATCGCCCGTGTGGTTGCGCCGCGGTTTTGGGCAGGCGTTGTTTCTATGCCGCTACTGGCAGCATTATTCTCGTCTATGGGTATATTTGGCGGCTATATTGTAGGCACCGTGCTGGTCGGAATTGATTCAGGTGTGTTTTGGAGCAATATGCAAGCAGCGGTAGATTTTCGCTACGATGTCATGAGTGGCATTGTGAAATCCATCGTATTTGGTATTGCCATTTCGGTGATTGCAACCTTTGAAGGCTTCGATGCCGAGCCCACTGCAGAAGGTGTTTCGCGGGCAACCACACGAACCGTAGTAACGTCAGCACTTACCGTATTGGCACTCGATTTGATGCTTACCGGATTCATGCTGCGATCGCTTTAAAACGTTATCGTTAATTAAAAAATACTCACCAAGACGGAAAACTGTATGGAACGTAAAACTATGGATTTTTGGGTCGGCCTCTTCATTTTGATGGGGTTTGCGGCATTACTGATGTTGGCGCTGCGCGTCAGTATCGGCAGTGACCACGTCGAAAATACCTACTCTGTTGAGGCGCGATTTGAGAATATCGGCGGCCTTAAGGCCAAAGCGCCGGTGAAAAGCGCGGGCGTACTGATTGGTCGAGTGACTAATATTCACTTCGACAATGAAAAATTTCAGGCCGTTGCCACCCTGACTCTTGATAAGCGATACATCTTTCCCAAGGACAGTAGCGCATCCATTCTGACCTCTGGTTTACTGGGTGAGGTCTATATTGGGCTTGACGCGGGCGGCGATGATAAAAAACTCGTTGCTGGCGATAAAATTAAACTGACACAATCGGCGGTTGTCCTTGAACGTCTTATCGGGCAATTAATGTTCGGCAAAGCTGCTGAAGGAGCAGACAAGAAGTAATTGCTAACATTTGTGTCCATTGTCAGTTGACGTAAACCTACTGATCCAGCACTCCGTTAATAGCCCCAGGCAGTACCCTTCCAATTTTTGAAAAGTGAACCAACCATGTTGAAGCGAATCTTGACCGTCGCCAGTATTGCGGCCACCTTAATTGGCAGCGCAGCGGTATTTGCGCAAACCGCACCAGATGAAATTGTGCGTAAAAGCACGACAGATATTTTGGCCGCCATCAAAGCCGACAAAGACTTGATCGCGGGCGATCAAAAGAAAATCGAGAAGTTGGCAGAAGAAAAAGTGCTGCCGTATTTCAACTTCCCGCACATGACCCAGCTGGCGGTGGGCCGCAACTGGAAAGCGGCGTCAGATGCCCAAAAGGCAGCATTGACTGAGCAATTTCGTATCTTGCTGGTTCGCACCTACTCAACCTCATTAACGCAATTTCGCAACCAGACTATCGAGGTAAAGCCTCTCAAAATGGCGGCGACTGAGACTGAAGTCGTGGTCAAAACTCAGGTCGTTCAACCGGGCGGCCAACCGATTCCAATTGATTACAGCATGGAAAAAATCGCCGAAGGCTGGAAAGTTTATGATGTACTGATTGATGGAGTCTCGCTGGTGACCAATTATCGCAGCTCATTTAATACCGAAATCAACGCAACCGGCGTCGATGGATTGATTAAATCGCTGTCCGAGCGTAATGCAAAAAACGCTGCCAAGAAATAATCAGAAAACCAACGTGGCCGTTAATTCAGCAACCGATCTTTACAGCACTATCGTCGGCGAGACCTTAAAGCTCGCCGGCGCGCTTAACTTGGCGAGCATGCCTCGCCTGTTGAGCGAGACAGCGTTGTATGCCTCTCAAGCAAACCTGCCGGATTGCTTATCGATTGATTTCGCTGACGTAACTGATATTGATTCATCAGGCGTTGCTTTATTACTTCATTGGAGACGTGAAGCGCAGAAGCTGGGCAAGGCATTGCGCTATGTACACCTTCCGCCAAATTTATCATCGCTGGCGGACCTGTATGGTGTTGATGAGCTGATTCATTGCCCGTTCAGCAAAACCGGTAATCCCGGTGAGCCCTGCCGTGAAAGCGAAGAGAATACACAGCTCTCAAAACCTGACACCCAGCATTGAATACGTGGTAGCCAACTCCCGGCATTTAACACCCCTCGTTTCGTTTTTCGCTGCGGCAAGCAGTGTTTTCTCATGACTTATGCGATCGACGTTCAAAACGTCGAAAAAAAATACGGTTCTTTCACCGCGCTTGCGGGCATTTCGTTGCGCGTGGAACAAGGCGAGTTTTTTGCGCTGCTGGGCCCTAATGGCGCGGGCAAAACTACGCTCATCTCAATTTTGGCTGGCCTCACCCGGGCTGATGCGGGCACGCTGCAGGTAATGGGACATGATGTAGTCGCCGACTATCAGGCTGCACGTCGAGCGCTGGGCATCGTGCCGCAGGAAATTGTGTTCGATCCCTTCTTTTCGGTACGTGAAACGCTGCAGTTTCAGGCGGGCTACTTCGGTATTGCGCGTACCCCTGCACTTGATTCATGGATCGATGAATTATTGGCCAAACTATCGCTCACCGATAAAGCCGACAAAAATATGCGTCAATTGTCAGGCGGCATGAAGAGACGGGTGTTGGTTGCGCAGGCGTTGGTGCATCGTCCGCCGGTTATTGTGCTTGACGAGCCCACAGCGGGTGTTGATGTCGAATTGCGCCAAACTCTGTGGGGTTTTATTCGTGAGCTCAACGCCAAAGGGCACACGATTTTGCTCACCACCCACTATCTGGAAGAAGCACAGCAGCTCTGCTCACGCATCGCGATGATGAAATTGGGCCGAATTGTGGCGATGGACACCACCGAGCATTTGCTGAGTGCCTTTTCGGAACGCGTATTGCGCGTAAAACTGGTCGCCGAATTGCCAACCTCATTGCTGGCTTTGCGTATCCGGCAGGAAGGCATAAACGAAAATTCTTGGCACACTTTTTCAATCCACGATTACAACGAGGTGGAGATACTGTTATCACGTATCCGTGAAGCGGGCGCGACCATCACCAATCTGGAAGTGACCGAGCCCGAGCTGGAAGAGGTATTCGTCAAAATAATGAATCAGGGTGACAGCGTGCCGAATGCGACCGAGCAAAGTATTTACCCGCGCGGTATCAATCCATGATCGGTTTCCAAACCCTGCTAAAAAAAGAGGTTTTACGGTTTTGGAAAGTTGCCTTTCAAACGGTGGCGGCTCCAGTGCTAACCGCGATGTTATATCTGCTGATATTTGCTCACGTCATGGCCAATTCGACTGCGGCGTTTCCCGGCATTAATTATGAGCAGTTTCTGATCCCGGGATTGGCGATGATGTCGATGCTGCAAAACGCGTTTGCCAATACCTCGTCATCCTTGATTCAGTCAAAAATTACCGGCAATATTTTATTCATTTTATTGCCACCTTTAACCCCGTGGAATTTTTATGGTGCTTACGTACTCGCGGCCGTAATACGCGGGCTAGCGGTCGGCTTAGGCGTGTTTGCAGTGGGTATTTTTATAGCCCATGTGCCGACACACAATATCGTCTGGATATTAGTTTTTGCAGTGCTTGGCTGCGCCATGATGGCAGCACTCGGCGTGATCGCAGGATTATGGGCGGACAGGTTTGATCAGATCGCCGCATTTCAAAATTTCATTATTATGCCGCTGACATTTTTATCAGGCGTGTTTTATTCGATTCATTCTTTACCGGATTTCTGGCAGAGACTCTCGCACTTCAATCCATTTTTCTACATGATTGATGGTTTCCGCTATGGTTTTTTTGGTAAATCAGATGTTTCTGTGTGGCTGTCACTGGCTGTCACGGCAGGCGCATTTTTATGCCTTTCGGCAGTCACCTTGTCTCTGTTAAAATCAGGCTATAAATTACGTCAATAATTGCTCCCGACTTAGAAAGAAACCCGTGGTCACGCCAGAACAAATTGAAGGTTATCTCCGCGCCAAGCTTGAGTGTGGGCATCTCGCCATTGAGGGTGATGGCGCACATTTCCAGGCGGTCATCGTCTGCAGCGCTTTTGAAGGCAAGTCACGTGTGCAGCGGCATCAGATGGTATATGGTGCGCTCGGCGACCGGATGCGCGAAGAAATTCATGCCCTGTCGATGCAGACTTATACCGCGCCTGAGTGGCATGCTTTACAAACCTGATCGTCGCTCCCGTTATCTTTATCTGCGCAATCTGCTAACCCCGTTGATAGGCTCTCCATGCAAAAATTAAAAATTCACGGCGGTTATCCGCTTAAAGGCGATGTGCGTATTTCAGGCGCCAAGAATGCAGCGCTACCGATTTTAGCGGCGAGCCTGCTGACGGCAGAACCACTCGTATTAAGCAATGTGCCGCAGCTGAACGACATCGGCACCATGCTAAAACTGCTCACCGAAATGGGCGTCACCACAGAGCGCAGCCCAGAGGCCGCGACGCTGCAGGCAAATAACCTCACAAGTCTGGTTGCGTCCTACGACTTGGTAAAAACCATGCGCGCGTCGATTCTGGTACTTGGTCCGTTGGTAGCGCGATTTGGCGAAGCCCGTGTGTCATTGCCCGGTGGTTGTGCCATCGGTGCGCGTCCGGTGGACTTGCACATCAAAGGTCTGGAAGCGATGGGCGCTACTATCAGCATTGAGGCTGGCTATATTCATGCCAAAGCCACCAAACTGAAAGGTGCGCGTATTTTCATGGATACTGTTACCGTGACGGGCACCGAAAATTTATTGATGGCCGCCTGTTTGGCCGACGGCATTACCACACTTGAGAACGCCGCCTGCGAACCCGAGGTCGTGGATTTAGCTGAATGCCTGATTAAAATGGGCGCCCACATTCGCGGCCATGGTACGGATGTCATTACCGTTGAGGGTGTATCGACACTCCATGGCGCGAGCCACAGCGTGATGCCAGACCGAATTGAGACGGGCACATTTTTAGCCGCCGTAGCGGCCATGGGCACCATAGGTGGCGATGTACGCATCACCCATGCGCAGCCGCGCTCGCTCGATGCGGTGATCGAAAAACTGCGTGGCGCAGGAGTCAAGATTGCCTTCACCGTGGATGAAATTCATGTCAGCATGCATCAGCGCAGCAGCGCTATTAACCTCCGCACCGCGCCCTACCCGGCGTTCCCGACCGATATGCAGGCGCAATTCATTGCGCTCAATTGTATTGCCAACGGCACCAGCGTGATTACGGAAACGATTTTTGAAAATCGTTTTATGCATGTGCAAGAGTTGGTCAGGCTGGGCGCAAAAATCGATATCGATGGCAACACCGCGATTGTTCACGGTGTTGATAAACTCACCGGCACTTCAGTGATGGCAACAGATCTACGCGCCTCGGCCTGCCTGGTGATAGCGGGTCTAGTTGCCGAAGGTGAGACTCTTATTGATCGCATTTATCATCTCGACCGTGGCTACGATCATATCGAACAGAAGCTCACTGCGCTCGGTGCGAAAATCGAACGGGTTAATGAATAAACGAAAAATGAACACGAAATGATTATGAAATGATTACGATTGCCTTGTCCAAAGGCCGTATTTTTGATGACACCGTACCGCTGCTCAAGGCAGCTGGCATCACCGCGCATGATGATCCGGAAAAATCGCGTAAGCTAATTCTTGATACTAATCGCGCCGATGTAAAATTAGTCATTGTGCGCGCCTCCGACGTACCCACATATGTGCAATACGGTGCGGCTGATTTAGGCGTGGCCGGTAAAGATGTGCTGCTCGAAACCGATAGCATGGGACTTTATCAACCGCTGGATTTGAATATCGGCAAATGCCGCATGATGGTTGCGGTACGCGAGGGCTTCGATTATGCGGCGGCGGTCAAACGTGGCGCCCGGCTAAATGTGGCGACGAAATATGTGCAAGTTGCACGCGAGCACTTTGCACAAAAAGGCATGCACGTTAATCTCATCAAACTTTATGGCTCGATGGAATTAGCGCCCTTGACCGGGCTGGCGGATGCCATTGTTGATCTGGTGTCGACGGGCAATACGCTGAAGGCCAACCAGCTCATTGCAGTGGAAGAAATCATGCCGATTTCAAGCCGCCTGATCGTAAACCGCGCCGCGCTGAAAGTTAAGCGCGATCAGATTCAGCCGATGATTGATGCGTTCGAGCGGGCGGCTCAAGCATCTTGATGAAATCGGTCTGCGTCGATCTAATTTTGAAACTCCCTAACCAGCGCGGCTTTTAGGGCAAAAATGCCTCAATTGCCTCACCTACGCTAGTGTTTAAATAATTTTTTTATGCTTATGATTCAACATCTCGATTCCACCAGCGCTGACTTTGAGAGCGATCTGGCCAAACTATTGGCGTTTGAAGCAGCACAAGATCCTAAAGTAGAAACCGTTGCACGCGATATTCTGTCGCAAATAAAATCCCGTGGTGATGCAGCCTTGCTCGATTACACGGCACGCTTTGATCGCTGGACACCGGCTTCGGCAAGCGCCCTGGAAATAGACCCAGCGAACTTGCAAGCCGCGCTGGATAAAATTTCCAGTCCCGTCCGTACCGCCCTTGAAACAGCCGCCGCACGGATTAGCGCCTATCACGAACATCAAGTTCAGCCGTCCTGGCAATACACTGAGGCTGACGGCACCATACTCGGCCAGCAGATTACCGCCATTGATCGCGCCGGGCTGTATGTGCCCGGCGGCAAAGCAGCGTATCCGTCGTCAGTACTGATGAATGCGATAGCGGCCAAAGTTGCAGGCGTGGCCGAACTCATCATGGTGACGCCAACGCCTGATGGCGTCATCAATGACACCGTACTCGCTGCTGCTGCGCTGGCGGGTGTTGATCGGGTGTTTCGTATCGGTGGTGCACAGGCCATTGGCGCACTGGCATTTGGCACCGCCACTGTGCCCGCCGTCGATAAAATTGTCGGCCCCGGCAACGCCTATGTGGCGGCAGCTAAGCGTTTTGTATTTGGCCAGGTTGGCATCGATATGGTGGCTGGCCCCTCAGAAATTTTGGTTATCGCGGATGGCAAGACCGATCCTGACTGGGTTGCGATGGATTTGTTTTCGCAAGCCGAACATGATGAGATCGCACAATCTATTTTGCTTTGTCCTGATGCGGGCTATATCGAACAAGTTTTGCGCAGTATGGAAAAATTGCTGTTGACGATGCCGCGTGCCGCTATTATTCGCGCCGCTCTAACCAATCGTGGCGCGCTGATTAAGGTGCGGCATCTGGCGCAAGCTTGCGTGATCTCGAACCGGATTGCGCCAGAGCATCTGGAATTATCGGTGGCCGATCCTGACGCGCTGCTGCCGCAGATTCGTCATGCAGGCGCGATTTTTATGGGGGGTTTTTCATCTGAATCGATTGGTGATTATTGCGCCGGGCCCAACCATGTCTTGCCAACCTCGCGCACCTCGCGCTTCTCGTCGCCATTAGGTGTTTATGATTTTCAGAAGCGCTCAAGCATCGTGCATGTCTCGCGCGAAGGCGCACAGACTCTGGGCCGCGTTGCCGCCACTCTAGCGCGTGCTGAGGGCCTGGAAGCGCACGCGCAATCAGCAGATTTCCGCCTGAAATAATTTGTGATGATCCCGCCAGATATTATTCGGCCCGAAATCGCAGCGTTGTCTGCCTATCCTGTGCAATCAGCCTCAGGTTTTATCAAACTGGATGCGATGGAAAACCCGTATGCTTTTCCCGCGATGCTCCAAGCTCGGCTACTGGCGAGGCTTTCCGAGGCATCGCTGAATCGTTATCCGAGCGCCGATGCGCCTGAATTGAAAGCGGCGATTCGCCAGGCCATGAGCATTCCGGCTGAGCTTGATATTTTGCTAGGCAACGGTTCGGATGAAATTATTCAACTCATCGCGTTGGCCTGCGCACGACCGGGTGCAAGCCTGTTGTCTGTCGAACCTGCGTTCGTGATGTTCAAAATGATCGCTAAATTTTGCGGCCTGAAATATGTGGGCGTACCGCTGAAAACTGATTTTTCAATCCACATTGAAGCCATGATCGCAGCGATTGAGCGCGACCAGCCCGCCGTTACTTTCATCGCCAATCCCAACAATCCCACTGGCAATTGTTTTGATCGTACATCGCTTCATCGTCTCATCACCACAGCTGAAAAAAATCACGGCCTAGTGGTTATTGATGAAGCTTATTTTGCATTCTCCCGCGAATCATTTTTGCGCGACATTGCGCAATATCCGAATGCAGTTTTAATGCGCACCGTGTCGAAACTCGGCCTCGCGGGCGTGCGGCTTGGCATGCTGATCGGCCGACGGGAATGGCTGCAGGAGTTTGATAAATTGCGCTTGCCCTACAACATTAATTGCCTGACGCAAGCGGCCGCCATTTTTGCGCTGGAGCACTACGATGCCTTGCTATTGCAGGCAGAATCCATCAAACAGGAGCGTAGCCGCCTGACGACAATGCTCAAGCAAATTGCCGGCCTTCAACCATTCCCCAGCGACGCTAATTTCATTCTGGTGCGCGTAGCCGCTGCAGACAAAATTTTTAACGCCCTGCTCTCGCGTAAAATCTTAGTGAAGCACACTAGCAAGTCACACCCGCTGATGGCGAACACACTGCGTTTAACCGTTGGCACCCCTGCCGAAAACGATGCGATGATAAGCGCATTAAAATATTCAATAAGCCTATGAACCGAACCGCCGATATCACCCGCAACACCCAGGAAACCCGGATTCACGTGGCCTTGAATTTAGACGGCAAGGGCGTGGCCAAACTCGATTCAGGCATTCCGTTTCTGGATCATATGATTGATCAAATTGCGCGTCACGGCATGATCGATATTGAATTAAAAGCCACCGGTGATTTACATATTGATGCGCATCACACGGTTGAAGATATTGGCATCACACTCGGTCAAGCCATCACTCAGGCGCTCGGCGACAAGATGGGCATTGTGCGTTACGGGCACGCCTATGTGCCGCTGGATGAAGCCCTGTCGCGCGTAGTGATTGATCTGTCGGGTCGGCCTGGCTTGTCGTATCACGTCAACTTCACGCGCGCACGGGTCGGCGATTTGGATGTCGATTTATTCATCGAATTTTTTCAGGGCTTCGCGAATCACGCATTGGCAACGGTGCACATCGATAATATTCGCGGCGTGAATGCACATCATCAAGCCGAGACCATTTTTAAAGCGTTCGGACGCGCATTGCGGATGGCGTGCGAGCGGGATGCGCGTGCGACAGGTATCCTGCCCTCAACCAAAGGTTCGCTTTAATAAAATGCAAACTCCAGCAAAGACGGGAATCTTGAAGCGTTTTTGCTTCAAGATTCCCGTCAATAGAAGGGTTAGCATTGTCTATTCGCTGTACTGATTAGCTGTATTGATTAGCCGTGTTGATTACCTTTTATGCAAAAAATCGTTGTTGTTGATTACGGGATGGGCAATCTGCGCTCAGTGGCGAAAGCCTTTGAATTCGTGGTGCGTGAACATGCGTTACCGTTTGAGGTCGCGATTTCTGACTCGCCCGACGAGGTGCGTAAAGCTGACCGCGTGATTTTTCCGGGTCAAGGCGCGATGCCGGATTGCATGCGCTATCTGCGCGAAAGCGGCCTGGAAGATGCCGTCCGCGAGAGCGCCGCCGCCAAACCGTTTTTGGGTATTTGTGTGGGCATGCAGATGTTGTTCGATGTTTCTGAAGAGGGCAACACGCCGGGCTTGAGCATTTTTGCAGGCACGGTAAAACGCTTTCAGCCGACAGATGCCTCTCTGAAAGTGCCCCACATGGGTTGGAATGAAGTCATGCAAACCCGTGCACATCCGCTATGGAAAAACATTCCCGATGCAGAGCGTTTTTATTTCGTGCATAGTTATTACTGTGAACCTAGTGAAAACCCGAACATCATTACCGACCCCAAAGTCACTACTGCCGTGGCAGACTATGGTCAACGCTTCACCGCTGCGGTGGCGCGCGACAATATTTTTGCGACACAATTTCACCCTGAGAAAAGTCATCACGCCGGCTTGACGTTATATAAAAATTTCCTTGAATGGATACCTTAAGTTTTATTTGCGTTCTTGCCGGGTGCGCCTAGGTTTCTGTTTAAATTCTTTTTTAAAATGCGCTTTCTTCCCACTTTTTTCCCCACATATATACGCCCCAAACGATGTTGATCATCCCTGCAATTGATATCAAAGACGGTCAATGCGTGCGCCTTGAAAAAGGTGAAATGGCATCGGCTACTGTGTTCTCTGACAACGCTGCCAGCACCGCGCGCAAATGGCTTGAGATGGGCGCGCGACGTTTGCATGTTGTTGATCTCAATGGCGCATTCGCCGGCAAGCCGCGTAATGAAAGCGTGGTCAAGGAAATTATTGCTGAAGTCGGCAGTGAATTGCCGATTCAGCTCGGCGGCGGCATTCGCGACCTGGATACGATAGAGCGCTATCTGGATGATGGTGTTGCCTACATCGTCATCGGCACCGCCGCGGTAAAAATATCTGGCTTTCTGCATGAGGCCTGCGATGCATTTCCGGGGCACATCATCGTCGCGCTCGATGCAAAAGACGGCAAAGTCGCCACCGATGGCTGGTCAAAGCTCACCGGGCATGATGTGATTGACCTGGCGGTACGGTTTCAGGATTACGGCGTGGAAGCGGTGCTCTATACCGATATTGGACGCGACGGCATGATGACTGGTGTGAATATTGAGGCCACCGTCAAACTCGCCAAAGCCCTCACGATTCCGGTGATCGCCAGTGGCGGGCTCAATGATATTGAAGATGTGAAACGCCTCATGGCGGTGGAAGATGAGGGCATCATGGGGGCGATTACGGGCCGCGCCATTTATGAAGGCAAGCTCGATTTCAAAAAAGCCTGTGAGCTGGCGCATGCGGTTGGAATGTGACTGCGAATGTGACTGAAAATTGGTTTGTCTGAAGCGTCGCCACGCGCAGATTGTTCATTTATTAGGGTTGTCATGCTTGCCAAGAGAATCATTCCCTGCCTGGATGTCAATGCAGGCCGTGTCGTCAAAGGCGTCAACTTCTTGAATCTGCGCGATGCCGGCGATCCCGTTGAGATTGCGAAAAAATATAACGATGAAGGTGCCGATGAAATTACTTTCCTCGACATTACCGCCAGCTCGGATCAGCGCGGCCTTATCCTCGATATCATTGCGCGCGTGGCCGAGCAGGTTTTTATTCCCTTAACGGTGGGTGGCGGCGTGCGCGAAGTCAACGATGTGCGCCGCCTGCTGAATGCCGGTGCCGACAAGATCAGCATCAATACTTCAGCCGTGACCAATCCGCAGCTGGTTCAGGCAGCGGCTGATAAATTTGGCTCACAGGCGATTGTGGTGGCGATTGACGCTCGCCAGACAACGGCTGGCGCATGGGAAGTGTTTACCCACGGTGGCCGCACCGCCACTGGGCTTGATGCGGTGGCCTGGGCACGGCACATGAATGCGTGCGGCGCAGGCGAAATTTTACTCACCAGCATGGATCGCGATGGCACCAAATCCGGCTTTGATTTAGCGCTGACTCGCGCCGTGGCTGAGGCCGTCAGCGTGCCGGTGATTGCGTCTGGCGGTGTGGGCAGCCTGAATGATTTAGCCGATGGGGTGATTGAGGGCAAAGCCGATGCGGTGCTGGCGGCTTCGATTTTTCACTTTGGTGAATTTACAATAAAGCAAGCCAAACTGCATATGGCAGCGCGTGGCATTGAAATGCGCTTGTGATGGATACACGCTCTCATGCCATGCTGCTTGATGCTATTAAATGGAACGACTATGGTTTGGTCGCCGCGATTGCACAGGATGCCACCAGCAAAGACGTGCTGATGATGGCCTGGATGAACCGTGAATCGCTGATGTTGACGCTATCAACCGGTGACGCGCATTATTGGTCGCGTTCACGTCAGGCGCTCTGGAAAAAAGGCGAATCATCGGGCCACATCCAGCACGTACAGGAACTCAGGCTGGATTGTGACGGCGACACGATTTTGCTAAAGGTTGAGCAGGTCGGGGGCATTGCCTGCCACACGGGCCGCGCTAACTGCTTTTTCAACCTGCAGCAGAATGGAAACTGGGTCGTCACTTTACCCGTGCTAACATCGCCCGGAAAATTTTAAAGCAGATCGAAAATACAATGAACGACAGCCTGCAACGACTTGAAGCTACCATTGCCGCGCGGCAACACGCCGCGCCGGAATCGTCTTATGTGGCAAAGCTAAACGCCAAAGGACTTGACACGATTTTGAAAAAATTGGGTGAAGAAGCCATTGAAACCGTGATTGCCGCCAAGTCCGGCGCGCGCGAAGCGACTATCTACGAAACTGCGGATCTGCTGTTTCACACGCTCGTCATGCTAGGCCATCAACATATTGCCTTAGCTGAGGTGCTGGCTGAGCTGGATCGCCGCGAAGGCACTTCGGGAATTGATGAAAAAAATGCCAGGCTCTTCATATGAACACCCGCATTAACAACAGCGTAAACGCCGACATGAAAGCCGACTTGAACACCACCATATTCGGTAAAATTTTACGCGGTGAAATTCCTTGTCAAAAAATTTACGAAGATGATGAGCTGTTTGCATTCCACGATATTCACCCGATTGCGGAGGTGCATTTTTTGATTATCCCGAAAAAATTTATTCCGACGCTGGCGGATGTCACTGCGGATGATTCGGCATTATTGGGCAAAATGCTAAGCCTCGCGCCACTATTAGCGAAACAACAAGGTCTGATCGAAGGTTTTCGTACGGCTATTAATACCGGCAAGCTGGGCGGTCAAGACGTGTATCATTTACATATTCATGTGTTTGGCAATCGCCCGGGCGCGAATGCATTGCGGGCAATGGGTGCGCTCACTTAATAAGCGTTCAATACGTTCAACCGAGTTTGTACTGGAACCTTGACTGACCCAGTGCATCCAAGTAATGGCTTCACGAAACTTTGTACTCATCCCCCACATAAAGCGTGACCACACCGCGATTGATCCATCACTGTTATAGGAGATTTTCATGGGAAGTTTTAGCATTTGGCACTGGTTGATTGTGTTGGTGATTGTATTGCTGGTATTTGGCACCAAGAAACTCAAAAACATCGGCAGCGATTTAGGCGGTGCGGTAAAAGGATTCAAAGATGGCATGAAAACAGATGAAGCCGACAAGAAGCCAGAGCAGCTTGCCGCTGAGAAAACTGGCCAGACCATTGATGGAGAAGTTAAGGATAAGCAAAAGTCGTAATCGCGATTGGGTGGCCTGTCTACCTTTTGGATCCCATTTTTCTCTCATCAATCCGGCCCACGACTGCTAGCACTTTAACTTTATGCTCGACATCAGTTTTTCTGAAATCGCCGTAATCGGTGCCGTCGCGCTGGTGGTGCTCGGCCCGGAGCGCTTGCCAAAAGTGGCGCGGACGGCAGGGCATCTATTTGGCCGTTTGCAGCGCTACGTTAATGGCGTGAAAGCGGATATAGCGCGCGAGATTGAAGGCTCGGAACTGGCCAAAATCAAGCAGGAAGTACAAGATGCTGCCCGCTCTTTCGAGCAAACAGTGCAGAAACATGCGGGCGATGTTGAGTCAGAAGCAAAGTTAATCCAAACGCATACCGAAACGCTAGCTGCCAACACCAACTCACCAGCAGCAATCGGCGCTGGTGTAGATGCCGATACAGGCGCGACTGAGGCGACATCAAACAGCACTCTCAAGTCAGAATTCAAGTCCGCATGTACAGCTATTGAAGCCCATGCATCGTCTAAGGTTATTGTCGAGGCCGCGCATTCATCCGCCAACCCGGCCGTGTTTGGCCAAGGATTTTTTGATTTTGGAATCGAGCCGCTAAGGCACGCCACTACTCAATCTCCCACAACGGCTGCACACATTGCTGCGGCGGCGGCATAAATAAATCCATGGCCGAACTTATTGAGCCCAGCGGGCAGGACACCTTCGTTTCGCACCTGGTGGAATTGCGGGATCGATTGGTTAAAGCCATTTTTGCATGGCTGGTTGTGCTAATTCCCTTGATCACACCGCCCTGGTTTTTAGCGGGCAAGATCTATGATTTTGTCGCTCAGCCGATGATTGACGCTTTGCCTGCTGGATCAAAAATGATCGCGACAGGTGTGATCGCACCGTTTTTTATCCCGCTAAAAATTGCCATGTTGGCGGCCTTTTTGGTGGCATTACCGATTATCTTGTATCAGGCTTGGGCGTTTGTTGCACCGGGGCTCTATAAACATGAAAAGCGCTTTGTGCTGCCCCTCATTTTTACGAGCACGCTGCTGTTTTTTGTCGGCATGGGGTTTTGCTATTTCTTTGTCTTCAAGATGGTGTTTAGTTTTATTGCACAAATGGCGCCCAGCTCGATTACGGTGGCTCCAGACATCGAAAACTATTTCAGTTTTGTCATGGGTATGTTTTTAGCGTTTGGCCTCGCATTTGAAACCCCGGTGGTGGTGGTGGTATTAGTAGCCACTAGGCTCGTCAGCATTGAGACTTTACGGGAAGTCCGTCGCTATGTGATTGTAGGTGCATTCGTGGTGGCTGCTATTGCCACGCCGCCTGACGTTACGTCACAGCTAGCGCTCGCTATTCCACTTTGTATTCTATATGAGCTGGGCATAATCTTTGCGCGATTTTTTGTCAAACCCAGAACCGCCGACATCGTTACAGAATAAATAGGCGCGTTAATTTAAGTTGGCTAGTAAAGTAAAAACGACTATCGCTGCCTGAGCTCTTTCGCCCGTTTACCAATATTGACATTGATCGTCATTTCTTTCTGATTGCGAATGACTAAAAATTTAGCCGCCGTTCCAGGCTTCAAGGCTGCAATAACCGCCATGGCCGCCACACTATCCAGAATCTGTTTGCTATCAATCGCGGTAATTACATCACCAGCCTTTAGCCCGGCTTTATCGGCGGGATAGCCTTTGCTGACGCCCTCAATCAAGGCTCCACGGGCAACCGGGAGCTTTAATGCTTCGGCTAATTCAGGCGTAATATCTTTGGGTGAAATGCCGACAAAACCCCGCGTGACAGAGCCCTCCGCAATAATCTGCTCCATCACGCCTTTGGCCATTGAAACGGGGATTGCAAATCCGATCCCCAACGAGCCGCCTGATTGCGAATAAATAACGCTGTTAATACCGATCAGATTGCCATTCACATCCACCAATGCGCCGCCGGAATTACCCGGGTTTATCGCAGCATCGGTCTGAATAAAATTTTCATAGCGGTTTACACCCAAGCGGTTACGCCCCAACGCACTCACAATGCCCATAGTCACCGTTTGACCCACGCCAAAGGGATCACCAACCGCGAGCACGACATCGCCTACCTGAGCTTTTTCAGACTGGCCAAAGGTAATCGGGGTCAGGCCCTGGCCTTCAATACGCAATACCGCCAAATCACTTTCCGGGTCAGTCCCCACCACCTTTGCGGGCATGACACGGCCATCTGCAAATGAAATTTGGATGTCGCTAGCACCGTTCACCACGTGGTCATTAGTTAGTACGTACCCTCCTTTATCGTCAGCAGTAACAATAACTCCGGAGCCCAACCCCGATTGCCGATCAAGCTGTGCATCGCCGTCTTCTTCAGGCTGTGGAAAAAAACGACGAAACAAAGGATCACCCAATAATGGGTGCCCCTTAGGCAATCGTACATCGCGGGAAGACGATACATTTACGACCGAAATCATCGCTTTCTTGGCGGCTTCAGCATAAGTCGTGCGCACCGTATTTCCACTACCCACACTGAGTAATCCACCAGGTAGCAAGGATTCGCGGATTTCCACTACGTTTTTGCGCCAGGGATTCCAGTCGGGACGAATCAACGTCACCACAAACACAATGGCGAGCGTGATGGTGACAAATTCAGCAAAAATAACCCAGAGACGACGCATAGAAATTGGCCTAAAGTAATACCAAAAAAAACAAGAGCGCAATCACAATTTACGCTTAAAAATACAAATGACCCTTAAATTGGGTCATTTATCATGCCGCATTTAGTTGTTATTTGGGGACGTAATTTCATAAAACAATGGAAGCTTTCCGCCACAAATCTCCCATCGTATTGCTTATTATGTGACGACACATCCATACCAGCCTGCAAACATCCATAACAAAATTAATCGTCCACCACGCTTGATGCGTGGCTCACCATTTCTCTATTTTTTGAGGGAATCACGAATTTCACGCAGCAGAATTACATCTTCCGGCGTGGTGGCAAGTGCGGCAGGCGGCACATCTTTCTTCAATTTATTCATTTGCTTAACCAATAGGAAAATAATCAGTGCCAAGATGACGAAATTGAGCGCGACGGTGATGAAATTACCATAGGCAATAACCGCCCCCGCTTTTTTGGCTTCAGCCAACAACAAGCCGCTGGCTTGACCATTAAGCGGGATGTACATACTCGAAAAATCCAATCCGCCAAATATCTTACCGACAACCGGCATAATTAAGTCGCCCACGACGGAATCAACAATCTTACCAAAAGCCGCGCCAATAATGACGCCAACTGCCAAGTCCATTACGTTGCCTTTGACGGCAAATTCTTTAAATTCGGATGCTAAGCTCATTTCGATCCCTTTTGTTCTAAATATTTTTAGAAAAGTTGTAAATGCCCTATGAGGGTATGCTCTGCTGTATTTAGAGTCAAATAATGTGGTGTCATTTTAGAAATGTTTACTGCGCATACTAAAGTAGTAACGTCAGAACTGACCGCTTCAGCGACCGCTGTACGCCCCCAGAAACCGCCAAGATCCATCAAAATGGGTGTCGGGAGTACAAAACTCACCAATAAACCAAGGTTTATCGCTCAGGGGGCTTAAGTTTATTGTTCGGTTCAGATAAAATATGACTCCGACGCGTGCTCTCTACACCGCACGGCAAACTGTGTTCCAGCGTTTGCAGCGAGCCCCGCGACGCCAATTGAATTACACACCATAGAGACTGCTTATGAGCGCTATCGTCCTAAATCAAGTTGACCCCAAAAAACGCCGCCTTTTAATAATCGGCACGGCGGGCGTAGGCGCTGTCGCCGCCGCATCGGTTGCCATTCCACTTGCAATCAGCATGAAACCTTCAGCGCGCGCATTGGCCGCTGGCGCAGCGGTACCGGTGCAGCTTGGCACTATGGAACCGGGCCAAATGCTGACTATTGAATTTCGCGGTGCACCGCATTGGATCCTTCGCCGAACCCCGGAAATGATTGCACAGCTTGCAAAAAATGACGCTCTGCTGGCTGACCCCACTTCTGCCTCATCAAAACAACCCGCCTATATCAAAGGCGCAGGTCGTGCGATCAAAGACGAGTGGCTGGTTCTCAAAGGCGTGTGCACACATTTGGGTTGCTCGCCCACGCTTCGTAAAGAAATTGGTGCCGCCGATTTGGGCGCTGATTGGCCGGGCGGCTTTTTTTGCCCGTGTCATCAATCCAAATTCGATTTGGCTGGCCGTGTTTTTAAAGGGATGCCCGCACCATTGAATCTCTCAATTCCCTCATACACATTCGTCTCCGATACGCAGTTGATGATCGGCGAAGATCCCAAAGGAGCATAACGTATGGCCAGCATTCCAAAACCGGCCGTCTCACCGTCTGTTGACGGCTTGGGCGGAAAAATTCTTGGCTGGGTCGATGATCGATTCCCGCTTTCCGCTCTTTATAAAGAGCATTTGTCTGAGTACTACGCACCAAAGAATTTTAACCTCTGGTATTACTTTGGCTCGCTTGCGTTGCTGATTTTAGTCATGCAGATCGTAACCGGTATTTTTCTCACGATGAATTACAAACCTGACGCCAAGTTTGCTTTCGCTTCGGTTGAGTACATTATGCGCGATGTATCTTGGGGGTGGCTGATTCGCTACATGCATTCCACCGGCGCCTCCATGTTTTTTCTGGTGGTGTATTTGCATATGATGCGCGGGCTAATGTATGGCTCCTATCGCAAGCCGCGCGAATTGTTGTGGATTTTCGGTTGCATGATTTATTTGGCGTTGATGGCCGAAGCATTCTTCGGCTATCTCCTTCCATGGGGCCAAATGTCGTACTGGGGCGCACAGGTTATTATTAATTTATTTGGCGCCATCCCATTTATCGGTGAGGATTTAGCGGTCTGGATTCGCGGCGATTACAATATTGGCGATGCTACCCTTAACCGCTTCTTTGCGTTTCACGTGATTGCTATACCGATGGTCCTGCTGGGCCTGGTTGCCGCGCATTTAGTGGCCTTGCATGAAGTAGGGTCAAACAATCCCGACGGCATCGAGATCAAGCAAAATATAGATCCCGTTGACGGCAAGCCCGTTGACGGCATCCCATTTCACCCCTATTACACGGTTAAAGATTTGGTTGGCTTGGTGGTATTTCTGGCGGTATTTACGGCAATTATATTTTTCGCGCCAGAGATGGGTGGTTACTTTCTGGAAGGCCCCAATTTTGTACCGGCTGACCCTCTGGTAACGCCGGCACATATTGCGCCCGTTTGGTATTTCACACCGTTCTACGCCATGCTGCGCGCGGTCCCATCCATGTTTGGCTCGCAGTTTCCCGGCGTGGCCGTGATGGGTGGCGCAACCCTGATTCTGTTTACGCTGCCATGGCTTGATCGCGGCAAGGTTCGATCGGTGCGCTACCGCGGGCCGATTTACAAAGGGTTCTTGACTGCGTTCATTGCGAGCTTTCTGGTGCTAGGGTATTTAGGCGTTGTGCCCACCACCGTGTGGGGTCAGCTTCCGAAAAACGTGCCGCTTCTGGGCGGAGTAGATACCGCCACCTTGGTATCCCGCATCTTGACGGTGGTGTATTTCTCTTTCTTCATTTTGATGCCTTGGTACACCAAGATCGATAAAGAAAAACCAGAACCGACACGGGTTACCTACTGATGAAAACGCCGATCAAAAAACTCCTTGTAACAACCTTGCTGGCGCTGGTATTTCTAGGTGCCAATGCTGGCCCGGCATTCGCCAATAGTGAAGAGGTGCGGCTCGACACCGCGCCCATTAACCTGCGCGATCAAGCCTCACTGCAACGCGGTGCAAAAATCTTCATCAACAACTGCCTCAATTGTCATAACGCGCAATTCATGCGCTATAGCCATTTGACGCAAATCGGCTTGACCGAAGATCAGATTAAGCAAAACCTGATGTTCACAACCGACAAAATTGCGGACAGTTTGGTCACCGCGCTCGATCCACAGGATGCCAAGGATTGGTTTGGCAAGGTACCGCCCGATTTGACGCTGGTGGCCAGGGTCCGGGGCTCTGATTGGCTATACACCTATTTGCGCAGCTATTATCGCGACGATACAAGCCCGACCGGATGGAATAACGAGGTCTTCAAAAACGTTGGCATGCCCCATGTGCTGCATGATTTGCAGGGCACCCAAGTTTTATCCAAAGTAGGCGAAAAAACGGTTCATGGTCATACAGAGCCGGTCATGAAATTGACGCTGGATAAACCCGGCACCATGACCGCACTGGCGTATGACGCTTATGTCGCTGACCTGGTGAATTACCTGACTTACATGGGCGAGCCCGCTCGTCCGCAACGCACTCAGCTAGGCGTGATTGTGCTGTTCTTTCTGGTGCTGGCATTTTTTGCCACGCTATGGTTAAAGAATGAATACTGGAAAGATGTGAAGTAATTGGTCTTATTTTAGTACGAAGTTTTGTGAACGCCGCGCGGCTTGCGCGGCTTCGCATTTATAGGTTTTGTAGGCCTTGGAAGTTTTATAAAAGAAAGTTGGTTATTCATCATGATGACGCTCTATTCCGGAACCACCTGTCCGTTTAGTCACCGCTGCCGTATTGTGCTGTACGAAAAAGGGATGGATTTCCAGATTCTGGATGTTGATCTCATGAATAAGCCGGAAGATTTGGCCGTCATGAACCCGTACAACCGCACGCCTGTATTAGTCGAACGCGATTTGATTTTGTATGAATCTAACATCATCAATGAATACATTGATGAGCGTTTTCCGCATCCACAATTAATGCCCGCCGATCCGGTTATGCGTGCTCGCGCACGGTTGATTTTGTTCCGGATGGAAAATGAAATTTTTAATCATGTCGATATTCTGGAGCGCGGCAAATCCAACACTCACGAAAAAGCGCGCCTTTATGTGCGTGAAAATCTGATCCAGCTTGCGCCTATTTTTGTAAAGCAAAAGCATATGCTGGGCGACGAGTTTTCGATGCTGGATGTCGCGATTGCGCCGCTACTGTGGCGTCTTGAACACTACCAGATTGAAATGCCCAAAACCGCAGCGCCGCTGCTGAAATATGCAGAGCGTTTATTCTCGCGCCAGGCGTTTATTGATTCCATGACGGCGTCCGAGAAGGCAATGCGAAAGTAACCGTTTGTCCGGAATATTTTCACCTACTGCATGAGCCCTGAATAACTTTTAAATGACCGAGCTTTCCACCAAGCCTTACCTGATCCGCGCCATTTATGAATGGTGCGCTGACGCCGGTTTTACGCCGTATATCGGCGTGCATGTCGATCAAAATACTCGCGTACCGGTTGAATACGTGAAAAATGGCGAGATCGTTTTATCCATCGGCATGCAGGCCACCCGCGATCTCACCATCGGTAACGATCTCGTGCAGTTTTCTGCGCGATTCGGCGGCGTCTCACGCGAAATTGCGGTGCCGATTTATGCTATCGCCAGTATTTTCGCGCGCGAAAATGGCAAAGGCATGTACTTCGAGCCAGAATTGCCACCACTGGCAAGCGCCTCAACCCTGCACGCAGGCGTTCCACAGCTCGCCCCCCAGCCTGCTTTGCAGGCAGTGCCTAGTCGCGCGTTGGTAGCCGCGCCGGCCACATCATCAACAACAGCCCCGACCCCCTCCACCGAAGGCGCTGACGGCAACGAAAAAATAACAGTGGCCAGCTTCGCTGCGATTTCCAGCGAAGCGCGCGATGCCCAAAGTAATACCGACGCCGGCGACAACAACAAGGCAAGTGGTGCAGAAGACGGCGCGTCCAAGAAGCCCAAAGGCCCACCGCGCGGCAAGCTCAGAGTGATCAAATAAGCCGCGTCTATAAACTGTATTGCTATCACCGAGTCAGTAATCAACGCATTTATAGTATTGCCAGGTTAGCCACAAATGAATTGATTGCATATCGCCTGGCAACTTTTGTTATGCTTTAGTTGTGTTGATGCGGTTTCATCTCTCCTTATATTTTAGATTGCGATCATGAGCGCTACCGTCGCCGAATTACTCAAGGATAAAGCCAGGCAAGCGCCTAACAACAAACTCTATTCTGTAGGGCCTGATGTATCGGTATCCGATGCCGTCAACATGATGGTAAAAAACACCATCAGCTCAGTCGTCGTTATGGACAATCACGTTATGGTGGGCCTGATTACGCTGCGTGAGCTGCTGCAGGGGCTCTACCAGCACAGCGAAAAATTGACGCAGGCAAAATGCCATGATGTGATGAAAACCAACCCGCCAGTGGCTCATCTTGAAGACACCGTGGATCATCTGCGCGGCCTCATGACCGAGCTGCATATCACCCACGTGCCGGTGATGAATCAGGACGCGCTAGTGGGCATTTTGTCATTTCATGACATCGCCCGTAGCGCGATCAAAGATGCCGATTTCGAGAACAAGTTACTCAAGCAATACATCCGCAATTGGCCAGAATAATTTTTGTAGCCGAATTCTGCTCTTGGTTTGCCGTTTGAGCCATTTATGCCCTGAACACCGCGCCAGATATAGAGTTTTATCTGCATTGTTTGCAAAAAAGCTACCCCAAGAATAATTGATACGCCGGATTATGAGTTTCATCAACATACGCATAGCCGAGCGTTTTAAGAAATTTTGCAAACCCGGCACGCTCATTTTTCGGCACCTGCAGGCCGACTAAAATTCGCCCGATATCTGCGCCGTGATTGCGGTAATGGAACAAACTGATATTCCAGTTCGGGCTCATGCTGGTAAGGAATCGCATCAGCGCACCGGGCCGATCCGGAAATTCAAATCGATAGATAGCTTCTTCATGGGCCAATGGAGAACGTCCGCCAACCAAATGGCGCACGTGCAGTTTCGCCATTTCATCATCAGTTAGATCCAGGGTTTTAAAACCTTTTTTATTGAAATTGGCGACGAGCGTTTTTGCCTCATCGCGGCCGTGGATCTGTACGCCCACAAATAAATGCGCCACTTTGGCATCTGTCATCCGGTAATTGAATTCGGTAAGATTGCGCGGTCCAATCAGCTCGCAAAAGCGCCTGAAACTGCCGCGCGTTTCAGGCACCGTAATGGCCAGCAGCGCTTCATGATGCTCGCCTACTTGGGCACGTTCCGCAACAAAACGCAGGCGATCAAAATTCATATTCGCGCCACAGCAAATCGCCACGTAGGTTTTGCCCGTCGATTTTTCGCGACTGACATAATGTTTGATACCCGCCAGCGCCAAGCCGCCCGATGGCTCCATCACGGAACGAGTGTCCTGATAAATATCTTTGATTGCCGCACAGATTTCATCGGTGGTTACCAGCACCACTTCATCCACCCATTTTTTGGCCATGCGAAAAGTTTCTTTGCCGACTTGCTTGACCGCCACCCCATCCGCAAATAAATTCACATGCGAAAGCGTTACGCGTTTATTCGCTTTCAGTGATTGATACATCGCGTTTGAATCTACAGGTTCCACGCCAATAATTTTTGTTGCTGGTGACAGCGCTTTAACGTAAGCCGCAATCCCGGCGATCAAACCACCGCCGCCAATCGGTACGAAAATCGCATCAATCGGATGCTGAAACTGGCGCAAAATTTCCATACCGATGGTGCCCTGCCCGGCGATTACCAGTGGATCATCATAAGGATGCACATAAGTGAGTTTTTTGGCGGCAGACAGTTTTTGGGCAAACAGACTGGCCTCATGATAACTATCGCCTTCCAACATCACGGTTGCACCGCGCCGCGCCACCGCATCAACTTTGATTTTTGGGGTCGTGACCGGCATGACGATGGTCGCTTTGCAGCCCAGCTTTTGCGCCGCTAGCGCCACGCCTTGCGCATGGTTACCTGCACTGGCACAGATCACGCCACGCTTTAATTCAGCAGGTGATAAATGCGCCATTTTGTTATAGGCGCCTCGAATTTTGAACGAGAAAACGGGCTGCATGTCTTCACGTTTAAGCAGTACTTTGTGGCGCAGATTTTCAGAAATGCCGACAGCGATTTCCAATGGGCTTTCGATCGCGACATCGTACACGCGCGCGCTCAGGATGCGCTTCAGGTATTCGTCTTTCATGTTCCCTCTTAAATGGATCGTATTAGCCAACGCCGAGCATCAAATTTAGCAGGAATTGGGCTATGCTTTCCGAATTGGCTAATTCTCTATTCTCATTTCTCAAATATCAATTCTATAAAAGCCCTTAATTACCATGGATCAAAACGGACTCAAGCTTGCCGCCGCCGCCGCCGCGTTGCAATACATCGAAGACGACACCATCATCGGCGTTGGCACGGGCTCCACGGTAAATTTTTTTATCGCCGAGCTTCTCAAGGTCAAGCATCGTATTAAAGCCGCCGTATCCAGCTCCGAAGCCAGCAGCAAGCTGCTGCGTGCGGGTGGCGTGGAGGTCATGGAGCTTAACGACGCCGGAACGCTTTCGCTGTATGTGGATGGCGCGGATGAGGTAACGGCGAATCTAGCGATGATCAAAGGCGGCGGTGCCGCACTGACCCGCGAAAAAATTGTAGCGGCGGCCAGTAAAATATTCATTTGTATCGCCGACGAATCCAAGCTGGTTCAGGTGCTCGGCACTTTCCCGTTGCCGGTTGAAGTCATCCCGATGGCGCGCAGCTTTGTGGCGCGCGAGCTGGTCAAACTAGGTGGCCACCCCGAATGGCGAGTCCGCGAAATTGACGGCGTTATGAAACCGGTAATTACCGACAACGGCAATTGGATTCTTGATGTGCACGGCCTAAAGATTACCGATCCGGTGGCGGTGGAGACGATCATTAATCAGATCACCGGCGTACTCACCAATGGTCTGTTTGCACGTCGTGGGGCGAATGTCCTGCTACTCGCTACCTCGGACGGTGTGAAAACGATTGTTTAACAAACTGCTGCGCATGATCCACGCGCCAGCAGCAACGTCACATTTTTGTCATACTGCAGGGCTAAACTTATTTTTTTATGCGATTAGCGTTATAAACCATCATCGCGTATCGCAGAAGCAATGCAATTAAATTGAATAAGCAAACTGAATAAATAAACTGACCATGGCTAACGAACATATCTCGAAAAAATTTGACGCTGAACTGGAAGCAGTACGCTCACGCGTATTGCAGATGGGCGGATTGGTAGAACAGCAAATTACCCGCGCCATGGAATCATTGGCACTGGGTGACATGGCGCTCGCCGACCAGGTAATTGTTGATGATCATCGAGTTAACGCGATGGAAGTCGGCATCGATGAAGATTGCGTTCATATCATCGCCAAACGCCAGCCCACCGCGAGCGATTTACGGATGGTGATGGCCGTGGTTAAAACCATTACCGATCTGGAGCGTATCGGCGACGAAGCGCAAAAAATTGCGCGCATGTCTAAACAGATTCATGCCCAGGATCAGCGCCTTTCGACGCGGTTCGCAGAAGTACGTTACGCCAGCAATGTGGCGCTGGAAATGCTCAACACCGCATTAGACGCATTTGCCAGACTGGATTTGGCCGCCGCCGCCAAGGTGGTAAAACAGGACCAAATTGTGGATGAACAATTCCGTGGCATTTTGCGCCAGCTGGTGACGTTCATGATGGAAGACCCGCGCACGATTTCATCCGCGATCGATATCTTATTCATCGCCAAAGCCATCGAACGCATCGGTGACCACGCCAAAAATATGTCCGAATACGTGGTCTATCTGGTAAAAGGTAAGGATGTGCGTCACATTACCCCCGAAGAATTTGAGCGCGAAACGCAAACGCCTTAAGCGCTTCCAAACTTCAGCCCGTAAAAAAACGCCGCAATACTTAAACGTAATTGCGGCGTTTCTATTTATGGCTTGGCTTTCATTTGGATAGCCGTCTGAGTTGTGTGCAAAGACGCATTGCAGTAAGCTTTGTAAAAATTTTCTTGTTGTATGAAAAGAAAGCAGCCAAATATGATGCTTTTGGAGGCATGGCTTATTGAATTGGGCTTGGAAAAATATCTTTCGGTATTGGTCCAAAATGATATTGATCTTCAGGTTCTGCCCACCTTGAGCGATGCCGATTTTGAGAAGCTCGGCCTTTCCCTCGGGCATCGTCGCAAAATAATGGCTGCTTCTGCGCGCATAGGAGATGCAGTAGCACCCGTCGTCTCACCCCCCGACAACATGCGCGATACGTTGCCACAGGTAGAGCGCCGGCAGGTGACCGTACTGTTCGCCGATCTGGTCGGCTCGACCGCCATATCTGGTGCGCTTGACCCTGAGGATATGAGTACGCTGTTGCGTAATTTTCAGGAACGATGCGCAAAAATTATTGAGGGCCATGATGGCTATGTGGCGAAGTATATGGGCGACGGCATACTTGCCTATTTTGGGTTTCCGGTTGCCTATGAAAACGCCGCCGAATATGCTATTCGCGCTGGACTTGAAATTGCTCGCGAAGTCGCAAAAATGCAACGTCCCGATCAAGAGTTTCTTGCCGCCCGTGTCGGGATCGCCACGGGCTTGGTGGTGGTTGGCGAGATCATTGGGACCGGAGCCTCTCTAGAACGTAACATTGTCGGTAACACCCCGAATCTGGCCGCGCGATTACAAGCGCTAGCAGAACCAGGCTGGGTTTTGGTTAGTAGTTCTACTGAACGTCTGGCAGGAAGTTTTTTTGATTATGCATACCTTGGCGAACATTCTCTCAAGGGTTTTGCGCAATCCATACCGGTCTGGCGCATGCTCGCTGAAAAAACGGTGCAAAGCCGGTTTGCCGCGGTTCAAGCAGGCTTGACGGGCCCACTTGTGGGGCGCGGTCCCGAGCTTGGGTATGTGATGGAATTCTGGGCGTCGGCGTGCAATCGAGAAGGCCACGCCATATTGTTGTGCGGCGAAGCAGGCATGGGCAAATCGCGCCTGCTTGAAGCTATTGTCCAAAGCGTGATGTTGAAACCACATCGTTTGTTACGCTGCCAGTGCTCACCATATCACCGCAACAGCGCGCTCTATCCAATTTTGCAGTTGCTGCGCCAAGTCGCGGAAATTCGCGCCGAAAATGGTGCCGCAGAAAATCTTCACGCGCTGGAATTTTTCCTGAAAAAGCAAAAACTGGAAAGTCGTTATGCTTCTTTATTGCTAGCCGAGGTGCTGGATATTTCGACTCCCGAACAGATTTCGCCGATGGAAATGACCAAGGCACAACGCAAGACAGAAACCTTGACTTTATTGCGTAATTTTTTATTTGGCACCGCTGGAGATGAGCCTACTTTGCTGCTGTTAGAAGACGCGCACTGGATAGACCCCACCTCCCAGGATTTAATTGATAGCCTGGTAAAAACAATTGAACGGCACAGGCTGCTCACGGTCATCACCCAACGACCAGACGTAAAACTACCTTGGGCTGAACTACCTCAAGCCACAATGATTGCCTGCAAAAAGCTCAACCACGATCAAAGTATGGTGATCATTCGCCATCTAATGCAACAAAAATTGATTGCCGAGAATGTGATTGAGGAAATCGTGAACCGGAGCGACGGGGTACCCTTGTTTATTGAGGAACTCACCAAGGCAGTGTTGGAAGACAGTGTCACCCGTCCGGCCAATGTGCCCGCTTCGTTGCAGGATTCCTTGATGGCTCGGCTTGATCGTCTCGGACGCGCCAAAGATATTGCTCAGGTGGCTTCTGTCATTGGCCGTGTTTTCGAATTTTCTCTTTTGGCGGAGCTCATAGATATAACGCACGCTGAACTCTCAGGCGCGCTGGGGCATTTGCTGGAATCAGGGCTAGTTTTCCGCCGCGGTGCTCAGGGAGAAGAGCGTTACAACTTCAATCATTCGCTAGTGCAAGAAGCGGCGTATGAAAGCCTTCTGAAAAGTCGACGTCAAATATTGCATCAAAAAACTGCTCTCATATTGCAGCGCCGCCTTGAGGAGAGTCGCGGTGGTGAGCCCGAGCTGATTGCATACCATTTTAGTCACGCGGGCCAGCATGCAGAAGCTTGTCGATACTGGCATGCAGCGGCATATCTCGCGTCCAGTCGTTCCGCATATGTCGAATCAGTTGCCAGCCTTAACCGAGCGCTGGAAGATGCAGCACAAATTGCCGACGCTGAAGCGCAGGTGCAAATGCGGCTCGAAACTTATC
Organism: Burkholderiales bacterium; assembly: GCA_025359985.1. Classification (GTDB taxonomy): domain Bacteria; phylum Pseudomonadota; class Gammaproteobacteria; order Burkholderiales; family Usitatibacteraceae; genus UKL13-2. The sequence goes on from JANYDB010000059.1 coordinate 65,858, forward strand.
TCATGTTAGGCACGAATTACCTTATTCATCAAGGGCCCATGAGCCCCTCTGCAGGAATAGCGTTAACTGAAGCGCGTACGCTTGCGTTGGAAACATGCTTTGACAAGCAGCTTTATCAGGCAACTTGGGGCCTGTATCTCAATGCAGCCACTAACCGCCATTTTGACCTTGCGCGACAGCGCATTAATGAGCTTTTTAGTATTGGTGAAAAATTAAATGATGAAGACACCGCCGTAGAAAGTCTGCATCACCGCTGGGGCTTCTCGTTTTTTACCGGCCAAACACGAGACGCACTGAACTACGCGCTAGAGGGCGCAAAGCGTTACACGCGCGAACGACACCACCGCAACGCGCATGTATCCGCTTTTCACGATGTCGGCCTTTGCGCCAGATGCAATGTCGGTATTGCCCACGGCATACTCGGCAACTTACCGGAAGCAAAGTTACACCTGGTTGAAGCTGCGCGAATTGCCGAATCACTGGACCATCCGAACAGCATTCAGTTCGGACTGGGCAATGCCAGTTTTGGCATGTACATATCAGGGTTTTACGCCGAGTGTGAAGACTATGCACAACGCCAGTTGGCAATTGCTAAGCGCTATGATTTCCCTATGGCCGTAGCAACCGCAAATTTTTTTATGGCGGCGGCCGAGGTGCGTAATGATCCGGGCGGCATCGCGATCAAGATTATGGAGGACAAACTTGAGGCGACGATCAAAGCAGGGTTTTTCGTTATGACGCCCGGCTCGATGTTGGCCGAGGCGCTTGACAAGGCAGGACGTACTCGCGAGGCACTTAGGCTGCTGGATCGCTTGCTGGAAGCAACACGCAATCCGGAGGTCGGCTCGTTCATGTCTGAACTCTGGAGATTGCGTGGCGAGTTTACGTTATGTGAGTCGCGCGAGAATAAAAGTCTAGGCGAAAACTATTTGCGCACGGCGGTACGCATTGCTGCTGCACAGGAAGCAAGTCAAATGCGTTTGCGCGCAGCATTGCCGCTAGCGCGACTGCTAGGCGACGATGGCCGACGTAAAGAGGCGCACGATCTTTTGGCAGCGGCGCTAGATGGAAATAGTCTAGCCGTTGACTGCTCCGAGCGAGCAAAAAGCACACTTTTACTCGCAGAACTTGCCTGAAATCGGATCAACGACCATTTCAAACAATTTCGACATTTTCCAGTTGTCATGCTGGAGGATTGACGAATCAACTCGCGGATGGAGGCGTTGGCGGAACATAGCCTGATGCTTTTTCTGCGCCGTCGCCAAAAAAATGCCGCATCATTTGTTCTTCCAGATATTTACGGGCACGTTGATCGGCAAGATTCAAGCGGTTTTCGTTGACCAGACGCTTTTGATCTTCCTGCCATTCTTTCCATGCCACTTTAGAAACCTGCTCGTAAAGTTGTTTGCCAATCGGGCCGGGATAAGGTGCGAAATCAAGGCCCTCGGCTTCGGTTTTTAGCTTGATACATTGGATCATTCTGAGCATCTAAAACTCCTTCAATAAGAAACGTAATTTAATAGCAGCCAACGACGCTGCTACAGCGATTTGCTGTAAATTTTGCTACGCCGCTGGTAGTTATACAAAGCCTGCTTTTCAGCAGGCAGTTTCAAAACGTCGCTTTCTACGAAGCCGCGCTCCACAAACCATTGTGTAGTCTGGGTAGACAATACAAACAGGGTTTTGAAGCTTTGATCTTTCGCGCGTTTTTCGGCGAACGCCAGGATGCGTTCGCCACGGCCGCCATCCCGATAAAATGGATTGACCGCGAGACACGCCAGCTCAACCGACTTGTCGTGCGGGAACGGATAAAGTGCTGCGCAGCCAATGATTTCCTCATTTTGCTCAAGCACCATGAACCGGTCAATTTCTTTTTCGATCAATCCACGCTCGCGTTTGACCAGCACGCCTTGCGCGACCAGTGGATCAATAATCGCGAGAATACCGTCCACATCATCACGTTTCGCATCGCGCAGTCTATCCGGCGACTCCAACGCTACCATGGTGCCGATACCGTGATGCGTGAACAGCTCCATCAACAAGGCGCCATCGATATGCCGACTAATCAAATGTGCGCGCTTCACCCCATCACGCACGGCGCGAATCGTACACGGCAGATAGTAGCGCACATCGTCCGACAAGGTGCTGACGGCAGCACCCAATAATTCCTGCGCCTGTAGCGCGGTCAACTCGCCCAGCAGCTTGCCTTTGGCGTCAGTCGCGCCCATCGCCTCAGTCAGAAAAATAAGCTTGTCGGCCTTAAGCGCGGTAGCCACCGAAGTCGCCACATCTTCCAGCGTGCAATTAAAAATATCGCCTGTCGGTGAAAATCCAATCGGCGAAATTAGCACCACCTCATGATCATCGAGGCGCCGGGTAATGCCTTCAACATCAACCTTGCGTACCTGGCCGGTATGGATAAAATCCACGCCGTTATGTACTCCAAACGGTCTGGCGGTGATGAAATTACCGCTTGCCACGCGAATATCTGCCCCTGCCATGGGCGAATTCGCCAGCTCGGTTGAGAGCGTCGCTTCTATTTCCATACGCACAATGCCGTTGGCTTCTTTGACACATTTAAGCGCGGCATCATCGGTGATACGGCGGCCTTCGGCATAGCGCGGCGTCACCCCGTGTTGTTTAAGCTGGTCTTCGATCTGAGGGCGCGTACCGTGCACCAGCACCACACGCACTTCCAAGCTCACCAATACATTAATGTCGTGCGCCAACTGCATCAACTCGCCATCAGACAGCACCTCGCCGCCAAACGCGATCACAATCGTGCCGCCACCGAATTCGTGAATAAACGGCGTAGCCGAGCGAAACCACTTGACGAAGACTTCGAGTTTTTTGGCGGCGTTCTTGGGCATTTTCAGTATTTTTGAAAGATGGAAATCCAGACAACTCGCAGTTTATCAGGCCCGCTCACTCAGAGGTCGCCCATTCCCGCTTGCAACGCAGCAAGCGCCGCGATGCCGGCTGTTTCGGTACGTAATACCCGCGGCCCAAAACGAACCGCCTGAACTCCAGCCCGGATTGCCGCGGCCACCTCATCCGGTGTAAAGCCCCCTTCGGGGCCGATCATAAGCGCAACAGATGCTTGTGTTTTTGTTTTTGTCGCCAAGGCAATTTCGGCCGCAGGATCCAGCAGCAAGCGCAGTCCATCATCGTTTCGCCATATCCACTCCGCCAGATCAGCCACCGGTGCGATCAGCGGCACGCGATTACGGCCACATTGCTCGCAGGCGGCAATAGCCACACCATGCCAATGTGCGGCGCGCTTGGCCACGCGTTCTGCGCTCAGTTTGACGGTGGCACGTTGCGTCTGCACGGGCTCAATTGAAGTCACGCCCAGCTCGGTAGCTTTCTGGATAATCCAATCCATTTTGTCACCCGTGGCGAGTGCTTGCACCAGCGTGATGCTGAGTGGCGATTCGCGCTCAATGGTGTGATGCGCCTGCAATTGCACCGACACTTCACGTTTGCCGACGACTGCAATGGTTGCCGCAAATTCACCGCCGTGGCTATCAAACAAGGTAATGCTCTCGCCCTCATTCAAGCGCAACACGCGGATATGCTGCGACACTTTTTCATCCAGTGCTGCCAATACCGGGAACGCAATGGCGCGTGGCAGCTGCGTGGCTATAAAAAATCGGGGGGCATGTATTGATGACGACAAGGGAAAATTCCATAAATGAGTGGGGTATTATAACGACGGTTCACATTAAGACCTGCTGCAAATTCTGCACCCGCCCAAACCTGCCTTACATGCAACCACTTTTTATCCCCCGCCCCACTTTACCCGACGGGCATCCGCTTCTCAGCGAGTTAGCCAAGCCGGCGATAGCGCTGCTGCGCGCCGTGGCAGCTACAGAGCTGATGCCGCGTTATAAGCGCGTGGCCGCCGAGCGAAAACACGATGGCACCGTTGTTACGGAAGCAGATCGCGCGGTTGAAGCAGCGCTTGTCAAAGCGCTGCCCGCGATTTTTAATTGCCCGGTGCTGGGTGAAGAAATGCCGCCGGACGAGCAGCAAACACGCTGGCGCGATGCTGATTGGTTATGGTGTGTTGACCCACTCGACGGCACCGGCAATTTCACCCATGGCAAGCGCTACTTTGGTATCTCAGTGGCTCTGATGTATCAACGTGAAAGCGTGTTTGGTGCGGTATTTGATCCCAATGCGAATGAGCTTTTTCACGCTTATCGGGGCGGCGGCGCCTGCATGGTTGATCGCAACGGCATCGCCAAATATCTGCAAGTCCTACCTTCAAAACCATTATCCGAAGCGATCATTGAAGTAGGCCGCTTCAACTTGTTGGGTCGTGTAAAAACCGCTCTATCCCAACATTCACCCGCTAAAAAAATAGTGTCGAGTGGCGCATCTGTGCTGCAGTGGTGCCACATGGCGTGCGGTCGGGTGGATGCATTCGTGCATGCGGGGGAGCAGCCCTGGGATTACGCTGCAGGCGCGTTGATTCTGGAAGAAGCCGGTGGTCGCATGGCCACTCTGCTGCATGATAATTACTGGCGCTCCGTGGATGTGCAAGGCTCATGGCAAAAGTCCGCCATAGCGGCCAGGCATCCAGCCTTGTTTGATGAGTGGAAACACTGGGTCAGGAGCCATCTATAACGAACTCTAGCGCTGGCGGTTGATTTGAAACAAAAATGCTCCAAAAACCCCGTATTCATTGGAGTTTAAGTGGGAAATATAGTAAGGCCCATCCAGGAGGAGCTAGCGGAACTATATGGTGGCGACGCTTAAACCGCAGGACATAAATTCGCGCACCAAGAGCCTGTATGTGAGCACGCATGACGGATTGGCTGGCCTCTTGTCCAAGAAAAGCCGGCATGTTTTTATCTACGAAACACAGCCTGTAACACGGCTCGATCAGCGTATGGGCATCTCGCTCACCATGGAAGTTCAGGCGGCGTCGAACAACCTACTCAGGTTATAGATTGCATCATCGATGCCGTTGCATACTATAAATCCGACGAAGATTCAGCATTTGGCATAAAATGCGCGCCGAGATCGAGCAAGCGCCGTTTATGCTGAGCGGCTCAAGATCCTCGTAACGATCCGCTCAATGCACTGCCTGCATGTTGCAGCACAGCGCATTAATGCGTCAAATTCCGCGCCATTGCTAGAGTTTGCGCGAGGATGCGCGCGCAAACCTTGCTGCGCAGCCGCTCTTTTAGTACGTCATACAAGCTGCATTCAAAATCCCCGCTGCAATCGAAATCGCGCCGAGAAAAAATCCCGATGCCTGTTTGCCGGCCGGAATATCTTGCGCGATATGGGGTAACGCGATACGTGCGATGACGAACACCAGCAGCTGAATCGCCAGTGCAATAAAACCCCAGATCACCATATCGACCGGGTTGACGCTAAATTTGACCGCGTTCGACAACGGAATCACCATGCCGATTAACGCGCCAGACAGGCTGAATGCGGCTGCCATATTGCCATCGCGAATCAAGCCAACCTCACGGTAGGGCGTGATGCGCACATAAATCGCCACGAACATAACCAGCAACAATGCAGAGATGCCGAGGTAAATCAGGAAATCATCAAAGCCCGCGAACGATTCCATCACTTGATACTTGAACATAATTTTTCTCCTGCCCGTATCGACGGGTGTGATGATCGGCTAAATAAAATAATGCGGTAAAAAACGACTGGTGTTTTTGGTCACTGGCGACTCATCTTCGCGTATCCCCATACCGGCGGGCTCATCACCGATGATCCATGAGCCAATGACCATGTAATTATCCTGCCCAGCCTCGCGATAATTGGGCACTGGATGAAAGCCCTGGTAGATGAATCCTTCGGCACCATATTCGCCCGGGATCGCGATTTCACCGCTCGCGGTTTTGATGGTGACGTTCGCACCTTCGCGCGAGAGCAGCGGTTTTTTGACGTAATCGCTTGCAAATTTTTGCGGCTCAAAATAGGTCGGCAATAGATTCGGATGATCCGGGTACAGCTCCCACAGCATCGGCAAAATCGCTTTATTGGCAAGCAGCATTTTCCATGCAGGTTCAATCATGCGTATATCGCTGTTCAGTAAATTACGGCCAAACGCTTCACGCACCATCCACTCCCAGGGATAGAGCTTGAACAACGCTTTGATTTCCTGATCGCTATCGTCCGCAAATTTTTTCGCCACGGCATCCCAGCCGATATGGCTAATGTCGATGAAAGGCGCATCAACATTAGCCTGCATCGCGACATCGCGCAGATAATCGATATTGCCGACATCCTCTTCGCTATCGCCCACACAGGTGAAGTGAATCGTCTTCGCGCCTAATTCAGTGGCTATTTCTTTAAAGCGCCCGATCATTTTTTCATGCAGGCTATTGAACTGATCGCAGCCCGGTTTTACCTCCTGCAGCCAATACCATTGGGCAACACTCGCCTCGATCAATGAGGTCGGCGTATCAGCGTTGTATTCCAGCATTTTCGGCGAGCCGTTGCCGTCCCAAGAAAAATCGAAGCGCCCAAAAAATGTCGCCTCATCATCATTCCAGGAGCGCTCAATTAGGGGAATAAATTCAGTGGGAATCGCAAAACTCGCGTAGAGATTTTTATCAATGACATGCTGGGCGGCAGCGATGCACATTTCATGACAATTGGCGGTGGCCGTTTCGAGCGTATCAATTTCCTGCGCGCTGAATTGGTAGCAGGCGCGCTCATCCCAGTAGATACCATCAATGGAATGGAAGCCAAAGCCCAGGTCTTCCATTTTCTTCGGCCAGTCCGGACGCGGGATCAGGTTTTCCCGTTTCATAATAACTTGTACATATAGGTGGTCGGTAAAAACGTCGGGCTGCTACTCTGAGCAGCGATGGTGGTGGTAATGGTGGCCAAAACAAAATTCGGAATACTGCCTGCCACTTGATAGCCCATGGATGTATAAAGCAATTGCCCTGCGCTGCCGGTTTCAGTATCGAGTACCAGCAGGCTACGCTTGGCGTCGCGGGCTGCCTGTTCCACGGCTTGCATCAGTGAACGACCCAAACCGCTGCGACGCGCAGCGGTATGCACCAGCACTTTTTGCACCTCAGCGCGATGGATGCCATTGGGCTTCATGCACAGCGATAGTTGCGCAGTACCCACTACTTGACCCTCATGTTCAGCCATGAGCAGAACAAGACTGCCTTGTTCAAGCGCATCAAACACACCGCGCCAATACTGATCGATTACTTCGTCGGCGAGGGGCAACACATAGCCAACCGATGCGCCGCTCTCGACAGCATCACGCAGCAACATTCGTAATTGATTTTGCAGCGCAGGATCGCGCACCGCCACCGGTGTTAAAGGCCGTATCGAGATCATCGGCTCAACCCGAAGCCGAATGGCCGCTGGAACCAAAACCGCCGCGGCTTACAGTCGATGAACCGATAGTTTTACCACTCTGGGAAGGTGAAAAATTTGACCCGCTGGTGTATCCATAAGGACGGCCGTAGTAATGCGTGGCGGCCGCGTTGCCCGTGCGTCGATCATAGGCAGGCTCGCAATCTTTAGGATCGTTTCCCCAGTCGGCAAGGCAATCGACTTTATTTGCGTAAACGTCGCGGCGTGTTTCCTCTTTACTGCAGCCACCCAGAGTAGCCGTAACGGCTGCAGCACCGATCAAAACCAAAGTGATGTGTGAGCTGGATTTACGAACTTTTTTGAGCATCAACTTTCTTTCGTAGCTATACGATTTGGTAATGATTTCACAATATTACGCGAATAAAAATTGATGTGGTGCTTCAGTTTTATCCTGATTTACCTTTGCATGGGATGAAGCCCGCATGATCAGATCTTTTTAGTGCCCCGAACGCCGGAAAATGCTTGAAACAAAATCATAAGATACGGACGCGCTGCAAGCTTCACCCATCCATTAAATGTCGAACATATTCTGGCAACGCGAGCAGCGCATGGTGTATTTCACCGTTATAAAACTGGCGGTCAGTTATGGCGCGCTGCTTAAGCCGGGCATTAATCTCGGCCGCACTGATATTAATAATGTTCAATGCATCTGACGCTACTGCAAACCCCCATGTCGCGCCATAGGCGGGGATGTGCACAAAATAAGGCGTGACCGTTTTGAATACCTGTCGCAAATTTTCAATACTGGTTTTCACTCTTGCGGGATGCGAAAACGGAGAGCCGATATGCAGGGTGAGTGCGCCGCCATCATGGCTATTTAGCGCGCGCTTGCAATCGGCATAAAAATGGGGCGTGTACAGCGCTTCTGCGGAGCCCACGGGATCGGTGAGATCAAGATAGATGAGATCAAAACTATGGGCGGCTCGCATATATTCCACGCCGTCGCCAATATGCACATCTAGCTTAGGGTGCGCAAACACATCATGGTGCACTGACTGAAAATGCGCTTGTGCTACTTCAATCACGGCCTGATCCAGCTCGCACAGCACCACCGATGCAATCGATGGATACTTGAGTAACTCTTCAGCTGAGCCGCCATCGCCGCCACCGATAATCAACACGCTTTTCGGATCGGGATGCGTGATGGCGGCAAAATGAACAAAATTTTCATGATAAAAAAATTCATCGCGTTCAGACAGCATATTGCAGCCGTCAATACGCATGAGTTTACCGAGATCAGGTGTGTCGAACACCTCAATTAACTGATAAGGCGATTGCACTGACGCGATTTTGGCAGTGGCATTGAAATACACACCCGCGCCATTACTGATGCGCTCATCGAGCCGAATATTGGACTTACGTTTCAAACCAGCGCTTCCACGACCGGTAAATCTTTGCCGCGCAACACCCGTTCCATCAACACATCCCCCGGCTGCAGTGCAAACAACAATTCAGCATAGAGACGTTCGGCTTTACGACTGTTGTCAGCGGAAACATTGCAAACATAGATATCGAGTGTCGCGCCCGCACGCTCGGGCCAGGTGTGAATCGCCAGATGGGATTCGGCCAGCACCACAGCACCCGTTGCGCCGCCGACCTGCAATTTATCAAAGCTCGCAAATTGATAAAAATGTTCGCCCAGAATGGTTAGACCTGCGGTTTTACAGGCCTGAACACAGCGCCTGCCAAGCAGCGCAGCCGAGGTGAGCAGCTCGCTATCGGGACAGTTATAAAGGTCAGCGATGATGTGTAGCCCCTTCATGGCGTTCCTCGTTAAATTTTACGGTTTGGCAAACCCATTTTATGTGGGAATCATTATGCGGAAACAACAATTTCAGCATCTACGTGTTGCTTAGAAACGGCTTATAAACTCTTTATGCGCTGTTTTTGTATCCGCTGGGAGCATTCAAATTATAATCGCCATTCAATTTGGTTTTTTAGCGCTGCTACTTCCACCTTCCCGCTCTTTGTAAAGATTACTGCTCATGACCCAGACCACCCTGATCGACATTACCAATGCTATTCGCGCGCTCGCGATGGACGCCGTACAAAAAGCCAACTCAGGCCACCCCGGTGCGCCAATGGGGATGGCAGAGATGGCGGAGGTATTGTGGCGGCGTCACTTAAAACATAATCCGACCAATCCGCATTGGGCAGACCGTGATCGTTTTGTGCTCTCGAACGGCCACGCCTCAATGCTGATTTATGCGCTGCTGCATCTGACGGGATATGACTTGACGATAGACGACATCAAGGCTTTCCGTCAGTTACATTCCAAAACACCGGGCCATCCAGAAGTAGCCATCACGCCGGGGATTGAAACGACCACTGGTCCATTAGGGCAGGGTTTGGCCAATGCGGTCGGCATGGCCATCGCAGAACGTGAAATGGCGCGCACTTTTAATCGCGACGGTCACCATATTGTTGACCATCACACCTATGTTTTCATGGGCGACGGCTGTTTGATGGAGGGGATTTCACACGAAGTATGCTCACTCGCCGGCACCCTCTGTTTGGGTAAATTAATCGGCTTTTACGACGACAACGGTATCTCGATTGATGGCAAAGTGGAAGGCTGGTTTAAAGACAACACCCCGCAGCGTTTTGAGGCTTACGGCTGGCATGTGATTGCACATGTGGACGGCCATAATGCAGATGCCGTTGATGCCGCCCTGCAGGCCGCCAAGAAAGTCACCGACAAGCCTTCGCTAATCTGCTGCAAAACCGTGATCGGTAAAGGCTCGCCCAATATGGGCGGCACCGATAAAGTTCACGGTGCGCCGCTCGGCGATAAAGAAATCGCCGCGACCCGTGAAGCCATCGGCTGGCACTACGCTCCGTTTGAAATTCCACAAAATATTTACGACGCGTGGGACGCGAAACACAAAGGCGCGGCCGTTGAAGCACAATGGAACGGCGCGTTTGCCGCCTATGCAGCCGCATACCCGGAATTAGCCAGCGAATTCAAACGTCGCATGGCCGGTGAATTGCCGACGAATTTTGCGGCTACAGCACATGCGCTGCTAGACAAATCGGTTGAAAAAGCCGAGACCGTCGCCACTCGCAAAGCCTCGCAATTCGCTATCGAAGCGTTCGCGCAAACCATGCCGGAATTGCTCGGCGGCTCGGCCGATTTAACCGGCTCCGTGTTCACCAACTGGAGCGGCAGCAAAGCATTATCAGCCACAACGGGCGGAAACTATATTAACTATGGCGTGCGCGAATTCGGCATGGTCACCATTGGCAACGGTATCGCGCTGCATGGCGGCTTGATTCCCTATTCGGGCACATTCCTGACCTTCAGTGATTACTCACGCAACGGTTTACGCATGGCCGCGTTAATGAAGCTCAGAAATATTTTTGTCTTCACTCACGATTCCATCGGCCTGGGCGAGGACGGCCCAACTCATCAATCAGTTGAACATGTGGCGTCACTGCGCCTGATTCCCAATATGGATGTATGGCGTCCCTGCGATACAGTGGAAGCCGCTGCCGCATGGCAACACGCGATTCAGCGCAAAGACGGCCCCACCTGTTTAATCTACTCGCGCCAAAACAGCCTGTTCCAGAAACGTGACGCTGCAACACTCGCCAACGTCGCAAAGGGCGGCTATGTATTGTCGAAAGAAGCGGGGGAACCAGGTCAACTCAAGGCTGTGATTATTGCCACCGGTACTGAAGTTTCTCTAGCCATGGAAGCGCAAAAAACGCTAGCGCAAGAAGGTATCCACGTCCGCGTTGTCTCAATGGTATCCACCTTTGTTTTCGACAAACAAGATGCCGCGTATAAATCAAGTGTCTTGCCAAAGTTAGTACCCCGCTTGGCCATTGAGGCAGGTGTAACTGATTATTGGCGTAAATACGTGGGCTTGGATGGCGTGGTGATCGGCATTGATACATTCGGTGAATCAGCCCCCGCACCGGTGCTGTATAAATATTTTGGAATTACGGCGGAGGCAATAATTATGGCCGTAAAGAAAATGAATTGAAAATGATGGATCGTGACAACGCTCTTTCGCTGCTCAACCCTTTTGCTGCTCCATGCGTCCCTGTTTGAAGCCGAGAAAAAAGACGTGCGCGCTCTGCTAGTGGTTCGATTGGCAAGGCGCGCATACGGTTTTTTATCTGCGTAGCGACTTTAACGTTCACTGCATTGATGCGCGCCCTACACCATAATTACCGAGCCGACATCAGCATGGGAATGAACACCGCAGCCGCTATGCCCAGCACGAACATCACCAAAAAAACCAACGCAATCACACCCGCCAGCCGCCAGAATTTTTGCTGATGTTGAAGGGCGGACTCCATTGATTTGCTGGTGCCATCGGCCAGCAAGCGTGAAATAGCACGGCTGTATTTGACAAGGTAAAAACCGAGTGCGCCATAGATTACCGCGATCACCAAATACAAAGCGCCCATCCCGCCCATCATGCCGCGCGGCACGGCATTACTCGCCCCTATCATGCCGCCAGCAAATTTCATCATCAGCGCGCCCAGCACCGAAAAAACGGCACCGACAAACAATAAAATGCCTATCAGCATCACCCACCCTTTGGACTTGCGCAGCGCTTCCAGCATCGTGCTGGTAATCCCGCTGCCCTCGCTGGGCTGTTGATCAAGATTGGCAGCCGGGGCGGCGTATTGATTGGTCATGGTGGCCTTTTTATGTGAAGGTAGATGGTGGATATAAAAATTGGGAGAAAAATGATTGTTCAGAGGGGTGGCTTGCGGCAAAAAAGCTTAGCGTGCGCATTCTAATTTTGCAACTTTCAAACTCTACCATTCATAGGCATCTCGAAGCATTTTTGCTCGAAGGCGCTCGCCGATGAATGAGTTTTAGCTGATATTGCACTAGTGTCCCAACGTTTGGAACAAGTTTCCCTGGATTGGGGTAAGGGTCGGTTGGTCTGATTCGAAAGACGGTTTGAGCAAAGCGGGTATTGGTGTGGTTTCAACCATATTCAGACTCAGCACTCTCAAGATTTCATGCATGGAGTGATTCAGGTGCAGTTTTTTCTTGACGATTGCGATCAGTACATAGGTCGACATAGCGACCCAGATCTGGGTCTTGACCGCGTTCTCGTTGGTGCCGAAGAACGACTTGATGCGCAAGTGCTGCTTGATCCATATGAAGAACAACTCGACCTGCCAACGTTGTCTGTACAACGCACAAATAGTCAGTGCGGGCAGCGACAGATTGTTGGTCAGGAATTCCTAAGTCTTGCTGGTATCTTCGTCGAAATAGGCGACGCGGCGCAGTATGTCTGGGTAACGTTTGCAATAGATCGCGCCATTGAGACGCACCTGATGGTCGCTAATGAGGCCAATGAGGGTGTTGACCTGTTTGCATAGCAATCCTTCAAGGCTAAAAGCACAAAAGGATGAACCATGGCGAACATGAATTCGACATCGACAACAGTGCGAAATTGCAATACCAACAAACAAATTATATGGTTACGCTATGCAGATAGTTGGACATTGGGACACTAGTGATAATGGATATCAGTATCGCTTCAATAATGAAACCGCAACTGCGCAACCAAAAACGCCTTACCCTCTACTCGATACACCATCCAATGTTCGTCGGCAATTCGCCTCAGCCAATAGCCTCACACGGGGTGTTTCAACGCTTCGGGTTTGCCGATCGCGGCTTAGGGTCCACGCTGACTTCCTAAATCAGTTAGTCATCTTGGCTGTGCCCGTTGGGATTGCAGTCTATTATGCCGTTGAGCCTAGTGTTTGGATGTACTATCTAAATATCAACCGTACTGGAGGTTTTCATGAGTAGCTTTGTTGGGGCGCTGTTTGTGTTTAGTTTCCTGTTTTTAATTTATGTTTTGCCCACGCTTCACATTTTGGTTTCATCACGCTCACGCGGCGGCGCAAAGTTCGGCTGGATTCTGATCAATTTGGTGTTTCCGATTTTGGGCTGGGGCGTGTTTTTAGTGATTACGCAGAAGGAAAAAGAGCGTATTACCCAGACTCGTTATGCGGATAAGATAAGCGCGCGCAATAGGCCTATGTTTATCAAGAATCAATCACCCCGGCAACACGCCGACGACATCGCACGCACGCTGACTGCAAACAGCTAGAAGAGGACATGTGAAGCCTCGCGCTTCTCGTGCCTGCTTTGCTTTAAACCAACGTTACTAACGACGATTCGGATTATCCGGATGACGGTCACGATTATTCGGGACGCCGTCGCCATCGCGGTCACCACGGTTCCAGCGACCACGCTCAAGCACCCACCCATTGTTACGTTCGATCCAGCGGGGCTCTGAATAATAATGGCCGGAACGCTCGCGTTCCCAATGGCCTTTTTTCCATGCGTGTTTGTTGCGATTTGCATCCCAGTAGCCGGGCGCCCAAAGATAGCCGCGGCGCGATTCTGGCACTACTTCATAACGTATAGCTGGCGGTGCGCGATTGAAGAAAATTTCTGCGTCGGCGAATGCCAGCGTTGATTGGGTGATTCCGCCGAGCGATGCGGTAATCAGCAGCGTGAGCAATGGCTTACGAAATTTCATGATGGCTATCTCCTGAGTATGCTTGACGTGGCTTCGGACAAATGTCCTGGCCTCCGGCGCTAACGGCATCGCCACAGGGGACTTAATTAAAATTTAGGCGCAAGCTAACGCCACGTCAGTGCGGCGGCACACATATATCAACGAATGCGCGCCTAAAAATCAAGGATCATGATGCCGCTTCTATCAATCCTTCCAATCCAAACTCAGCCGCAATTAATGAATATGAATGCTGCCGCGCTTTCGGATCATGCGTCCAGGTGTTGATCACAATTTCATCGAGCGCAAAAGTGGTTGCCAGCGTTTCAAGCCGCACTCTGACTTGTGCGGCAGTGCCAACAATGGCTTTACCGCGCAGCACATCGATCGTGGCGCGCTCAGCCACGCCATAGCTTGCGTAGGCAATATCAGCATCCTCTGGCGAGACCAGCGGGGTGCGTAGTCCTTGTTCAAAACCGATGCGCCATTGTTCGCGGGTCTTTAATAGCCGCCGCGCGCGGGCTTCACTATCGGCGGCCAGTGCCCACACGCAAATGGTGGCGTGCGGCTGCGGATGCGCCACACTCGGCCGATAGTGTTGGCGATAAAGTGCCAGCGCCTGCTCGGTGCCGCGGCCCTCGGTAAAAAAATACGCGTAGGCATAGGGCAAACCCAAATACGCCGCGAGCTGCGCACCATAATCAGACGAGCCTAAAATCCACAGCTCGGGTGAAGTAGGCCCTAGCGGATGCGCCTTGATCTCGCGAAAAGCATGACCTGCCGCCAACGGCGATCCCGATACCCACGCTTGTAGATCCTGCACCTGCTGCGGAAATTCTTCAGCCGCATTTTGATGCGGGTTTAATGCGAAAGCCGTCTGTCGATCCGAACCTGGCGCACGACCCACACCGAGATCAATACGGCCCGGGGCGATGCCCTCCAGTACTCGAAATTGTTCTGCCACTTTCAATGCCGAATAATGCGGCAGCATCACGCCGGCGCTGCCGATACGAATGCGCACGGTGGTCGCGGCAATGGCGGCATTAGCACCTCCGGCGCGGTGCCGACAATATTGTCGCTGTTGTGATGCTCGGACACCCAGTAGCGATGAAAGCCAAGCCGATCACAATGTTTCGCCAGCGCCATGCTTTCACCGATGGCGAGATGCTGGCTTTTGCCGAGTGCTGCGGGGGATTGGTCGAGGACAGAAATTTTCATGAATGCATTATGATTGCATGTCCGGCCATCGTGCTAATTTATAAAAACAGGCGCGTGCTACCGATTAAATTCGCAGCGCTTTAAAATTTATTTTAGAAACGATCCCCATGACAAATAAAACCACGGGCACTTTTGCAGAACGCTTCATCACGGGCCTAATGGCATTATTTTTTATGGCCTCCGGATGGTTCGTTTTGCTCAACGGCGGCGTTTCACTTAAGGGCAAAAGTGGCGCCGCTAGCTTTGTTGACGGGAACGCGGGCATCGCTGTTGCCGGTTTTGCTTTTTTTATAGCGGCTTTAATGGGGCTGATATTTGCTCGTTGCTTGAATCTCGGCATGAAAGCGTCAATCGTACTCATCTCGATGATTATGGTTCCGCCGGTCCTGTTTCTCTTGCTGTTTTTGCTGAAGCTGGTATAAAACAATCCGCAAATTCGTGCGATTAACCTTTGCCCGCTCGAAGCGGATCCGTGTTGGCAACGCTAATTTTTTAAATTTTTATTTCCTAATTCATCATGAACTACAAACCTCATATCGCCGTGATCGGCGCGGGCATTGCGGGCCTTTCGTGCGCAACCACGCTGCAACAGGCCGATATAACCGTCAGCCTCTTCGACAAAAGCCGCAGCCCCGGCGGGCGCATGAGCACGCGACGTGGCGTTAGTCAAAACAAAGATGGTGGTGCTGACAATAAATATGATTGGCAATGTGACCACGGCGCACCTTATTTCACGGCTCATCATCCGGATTTTCAAGCCGAGATATCGCGCTGGTGCGAGGCCGGTGTTGCCGCGCTATGGATGCCTGAAGTCAACGTGCTGGGCGATGCGGCAGCGACTTGTCATAATCTTGATGCGCCGCGTTATGTCGGCACACCGAAGATGACGTCGCCTGCGCAATTTCTGGCGCGCGCCGTAGCGTTGAAGCTTCAAACCACCATCCAGCAAATAGAATCTCAAACCGACGGCTGGCGCTTGCAGTCAGCAGAGCACGGTTGGCTGAATGATTGTTTTGATGTGGTGATACTGGCGATACCCGCACCGCAGGCCGTGCCCCTGTTACTGCAGCCCAAGCCTGTATGGGCGGCACTGGCAGCGACAGCCAAGATGCGCGGCTGCTGGACGCTGATGTTGCAATTCGCGACGCGGGTGGCGCTGCCGTTCGATGTTGGCTGCGTCAGCCAAGGGCCGCTTGCCTGGATCGCCCGCGATCGCAGTAAGCCGGGCCGTGAAGGAGCAGAAAGCTGGGTGTTGCATGCGAGTGCAGCATGGAGTGCTACGCATCTGGAAGACGATACCGCAACCGTCGCTGCCTTATTGGTGCAGGCATTCATTGAGCTCGGTGGCCCTGCACCGCAAACATGGACCGCGCACCGCTGGCGCTATGCTCATGCCGAGCCCGGTCTTGACAAGGTTTACGTGTGGGATGGGGCTAACGAGATAGGGCTATGCGGTGATTGGCTTAATGCAGGGGCCGCGGGCGGCTCAGTTGAAAGCGCTTGGCAAAGCGGCAGGCACTTGGCGCAGCAGGTACAGCAGTCATTCGCTGCGTCTTGTGGCGCACGACCTTACTGAAGTTGCCGACAAGTAAACGCTATATTAGACGGGCAGTTTGAACCATTTTTACTCCAAAACGCCCGCCAAATAATGAGTTTGGCTTTTGATCAAACGATGTTACGCGGCTTCAGGAATTAAATGTAGCGGTTGTCGATGATGCATGGCCACGCCCTCAAGCGATGATCACGACAGCAGCTTGATCAGCAAATCAGGATGCAATGCCCATCCCGTTAAACCGGCGAGTCCCATCAGTACACCGAAACCGGTTGGCACCAACGACAGCCAATATAGCCACCACAGGCGGGTCAGTGCGGTCACGGCGAGCAGTGCAATCGCGATCGCCAATAGCGCATCCGATAAGTCGAACTGATCGTCGCGATAATTGAGCGCGTCATAGTTTTTTTGATCCTGCTCCGCCGCTTGCTTGAGCGCGTCTCGTTTGGTAATTTGCTCAACGGAAATTTTTTCGTATTGGCTGATGGCTTGGTCATACGCAGCCTGCTCTGAGCCGGTGCGGCCCAGCTTGGCCAGCCGCAGTTGCACCACGGTGGATTCAGCCACATCATGCCGAATAGTGCGCGCCTGGTAATAGGCCCAATGATCAAGCTTGTCGGCCTGCGCCTGCTGCATGCCCTGAACAATATTATCGTCTTTGACTTTACAAACACCCATGAAAGTGGCGAGGATAGCGATGGTCACCGCAACTGCCGCGTTCAAGCGGCGATCTTTAGCCTCGGTACGGCTGGCTTTTTGTTCGGGTGTTTCATTTGAAGCCCTTGAGTCGATAGCCATATCTTGATCATCACCTTAGGTGTTTTAGTATTCCGCGTCATCAACGGTATGAATACTGAGTGTAGTCGGTTTTAGGCTTAAAGCAGCGGTCTTGCTGGGTCATACTGTAAGGCGCTCGCTATTTTCTCAAATGCTGATGGGAACGGGTTTTGAATCTGGCTCTGCAACTTCAGCGTATTCACCCAAAGATTGCCGAGGAAACCCAAGCCTCACAAAACGTTCTATTATCTTTAAATGTCATATTTAATAATTTCTGCCTTTTCATTTCAACCCTTATTTCAACATCAGCATTCCGATACCGTCATTCCACCAACAGGAACTGTTCATGCACGCCACTCTGCATTTGATGAAATCGCGCGGCTTCCCGCATATTCGCCGTAAAGCGCTCGACACGCTTCAAGTGAATTTGGGCTACAAATGCAATCAAGCCTGTTTTCATTGCCACGTGAATGCGAGTCCGGATCGCAAGGAAATGATGTCAGGGGAAACCATTAGCGAGGTGATTGCATTTATGCGGTCAGCTCAGATTAAGACCCTGGATATGACGGGCGGCGCACCGGAATTAAATGAACATTTTTATGATTTGGTGAGGGCCGCACGGGCGCTCGATGTGCGCGTGATTGACCGCTGTAATCTCACCATTCTGGAAGAGCCGGGGTTTGAGGATCTCGCTCAATTTTTAGCCGATCAGCAGGTGGAAGTCAGCGCATCATTGCCCTGTTACAGCCAAGAAAATGTGGACAAGCAGCGCGGCGAAGGCGTGTTTGAAAAATCGATCGCAGGCCTCCGAAAATTGAATGCCCTGGGTTATGGCAAAGCCACTACGGGTTTAGTGCTGAACCTGGTGTTCAATCCGCAGGGCCCTAATCTGCCCCCTTCACAAGAAACGCTGGAAGCTGACTATCACCGGCTGCTCAAAAAGAATTTCGGCATTGTGTTTAATCATCTTTACACGATCACCAATATGCCGATTCAACGCTTCGGCTCGACCCTGATTTCCAAAGGGCAGTTCGAGGGGTATATGGATTTACTGGTGTCGTCGTTTCAGGCGCACAACCTAGACAACGTGATGTGTCGCTCGCTGCTGTCGGTGGATTATCAAGGCTTTGTTTATGACTGTGATTTTAATCAAATGCTGGGGCTGCCGCTGCAACATCAGCAGCAATTAAAAACCCATCTGCGTGATTTGATGACGACTGATTTACAGGGCGCGTCGATTGTGGTGAAAGATCACTGCTACGGCTGCACTGCGGGTCAAGGCTCCAGTTGTGGTGGCGCGCTGGAGACCGACGGCAATACCCAAGGCGTGTTGGCAGCGGCAGAGTAGGCGTTGGAAGTAAAACTGTTCCATGTTAAAGCGTTCAATGTTTAAGCGCTCAATGTTTATGCATTCATTATTCACATGATGCCTGGCCGCGTTTGTCCGCTGGGTTACCGTTATGCACCCACGGTATTCAAACGCGTCGCCGAGATTCAAGCAGAAACTATTTATGTAGTCGGCGGACTGTATGGAAATCGTGCCGCGCTTGATGTCATTCTGGCGCTTGCCGCGCAGGAAGTGGTTATGCCGACAATCATTTTCAATGGCGATTTCAATTGGTTTGATACAGATGCTAATGAATTTTTTGCCGTCAATACGGAGGTGCTTAAACACACTGCGCTCCGGGGCAATGTTGAGACTGAGCTAGCCAGCGGCGATAACGCTGGCTGCGGTTGTGCCTATCCTGATTATGTTGATGATGCCGATGTCGAGCGGTCGAATCAGATCATGCAAACGTTGCGCAAAACCGCGAGCCTATTCCCGGCACTTACCGCGCAGCTCGCCGCTTTGCCGATGCATTTAGTGGCTGGCGTAGGCGCCGCACGATTTGGTATCGTTCATGGTGACGCGGAATCGCTGTCGGGCTGGCGGTTCGCGCACGACAATTTGCACGAGCCGGAACATGTGGCATGGCTGAACCATATTTGTGATGACGCCCAACTCGCCGGCTTCGCCAGCAGCCACACCTGTTTGCCCGCGTTTCGGCAATTTAGCGCGTCCGGTAAAGCCCGGGCAGTAATTAACAACGGCGCGGCGGGCATGCCTAATTTTGCAAACACCGCATATGGATTGATTTCACGCCTGTCGTTACATCCTGTGCAGGAAAATAGCGCTCAATACGGCGGCCTAATCAATGGCGTCTATATTGATGCCATTCCCATCCACTATGATATAGCCTGCTTTTACGAAAAATTTCTCGCGAGTTGGCCACAAGGCTCAGCTGCTCATCAAGCCTATTTTCAGCGCATCATGCACGGTCCGCGGTATTTGCCGGCCCATGCGCTCGGCTTGGTACGCGCACCCTCGGTTTGTGCTTAAACTGCTCAAAACGTAAACCCCGGCAAATTAAAACGATCAACACATTCAACGGCAGTTGCCATACTGTATCTGCTTCATTAACATCATCACCAGCACCTGGACCATACCCAACCGCATTACCGGAAACCTTATGAAAAAAAGCAAAATTATTGTTCTGCTAATGGTCATGGCGCTGATTGCGGCGTTTTTTATTTTTGATCTCGGCCGCTATTTCAGCATTGATTATTTCAAATCACAGCAGGCCATGATCGCTGACTACTATGCTGCGCATCCGCTGCAAACCGGTCTGATTTTTTTTGCGGCTTATGTGGGTGTGACCGCCTTATCTCTGCCCGGCGCAGCCATTATGACGCTGGTGGCTGGTGCCATATTTGGTTTGTGGTGGGGCGTTGTCATCGTCTCGTTTGCATCAACTATCGGCGCCACAACGGCGTTTCTGGTAGCGCGATTTTTATTGCGGGATTCACTGCAGGCAAAGTTCGGCGACAAGCTGAAAGCTTTTAATGCGGGGGTTGAGAAAGAAGGCGGTTTTTACCTGTTTACGCTACGACTGGTTCCTGCCTTTCCATTCTTCATGATTAATGTGGTGATGGGCCTCACGAATATGAAAGCCTGGACGTTTTTTTGGGTGAGCCAACTTGGCATGTTTTTAGGCACGATTGTGTTTGTCAATGCCGGTACTGAGCTCGCCAAAATTACCTCGTTAAAAGGAATTTTGTCACCAAGTTTGATCGGCGCTTTTGTATTGCTGGGCGTGTTTCCGATCATCGCCAAAAAAATTATAAGCGCCTTTAAAGCTCGCAAGGTTTATGCAAAATGGGCTGATCAAAAACCCGCGTACTTTGATCGTAACGTGGTGGTGATTGGCGGCGGCTCGGCGGGCTTGGTGACCAGCTATATTGCGGCGGCGGTAAAAGCCAAAGTCACACTGATTGAAAAACACAAACTGGGTGGTGATTGTTTGAACACCGGCTGCGTGCCGTCAAAGGCGTTGATTGCCTCGGCGAAACTATTGAATCGTATGCAGCGTTCAAAGGAATTTGGCATCGAGTCGGCGACTGCACAATGGGATTTTGCGCAGGTGATGGAACGGGTGCAACGCATCATCACTGAAATCGAGCCGCATGATTCGGTCGCTCGCTACACCGAGCTGGGCGTGGATTGCGCGAAGGGCACTGCCAAAATTTTATCGCCTTGGACGGTTGAGATTACTGCAGATGGCGGCACGAAAAAAACCCTGACCACCAAAAATATTGTGATCGCTGCTGGTGCACGTCCATTCGTGCCGCCGATCCCGGGTTTGGTCGAAGCCGATCCGCTCACCTCAGACAATATCTGGGCGATTCGCACTTTACCGAAGCGCTTGGTGGTGTTGGGTGGCGGACCGATCGGGTGCGAGCTGACGCAATGCTTTGCGCGTTTTGGCTCGCAGGTGACGCAAGTTGAAATGGCCCCGCGCATCATGATTCGCGAAGATGTTGAAATATCCGCAATGCTGAAGCGAAAGTTTGAGGCCGAAGGCGTGAGCGTGTTAGTCGGCCATAAAGCCAAGCAGGTGGTGATCGAGCAGGGTGAAAAATATTTGGTAGTTGAACATGACGGGCAGGATAAGCGCATTGCCTTCGATGAAATTTTATGCGCGGTGGGCCGCATCGCCAATACCAAAGGTTATGGTCTGGAAGAGCTGGGGATTCCTGCTCACAAAGTGGTGGAAACCAACGAGTATCTGGAAACGATTTACCCGAATATTTTTGCTTGTGGTGATGTGGCCGGGCCGTACCAATTCACCCACACTGCCGCACATATGGCGTGGTACACCGCCGTGAATGCATTGTTTGGCAAATTCAAAAAATTTAAAGTGGATTATTCCGTGGTGCCATGGGCCACCTTTACCGATCCTGAAGTGGCGCGCGTAGGCATTAATGAGCAGGAAGCAATTGAGAGAAAAATTCCGCATGATGTGCATGTGTATGGCCTTGATGAGCTGGATCGTGCTATTGCCGACAGCGAAGCGCACGGCTTTGTAAAGGTCATCACTGTTAAAGGTAAAGACAAAATTCTCGGCGCAACTATTGTCGGTGAACATGCCGGTGATTTGCTGGTTGAATTCGTCGCCGCGATGAAACATGGCTTTGGGTTGGAAGGCATTTTGTCTACCATCCACACTTATCCGACGTTAGGCGAAGGGAACAAATATGCAGCTGGGGTTTACAAACGCTCAACCGCAACGCTTGGCAAATTGGCGGTGGGTAAAGCATTAAACGACTGGACGCGCGGCGATGGCAGCCTCGCAGCGGTTTTGCGCAGCGCTATCGCATTACTCGTAGCACCTGACAACACACCCGCCTATCCCAAAGAGCAGACACCACACTGAAGACGAGGAGTAGAAAGATGAAACGAATATTTTTTACCGTGCCCACGCTATTATTTTCATTCACGTTGGCATTCACATTAGCATTTGCAGTCCCTGCAGCAGCAGAATCATTTGACCATTCGCATGCGGCTTTTACGGCGCTACTCAAAAAGCATGTGGTACTTATTGATGGTGGCAAATCATCCCAGGTCAAATACGCCGAACTGCAAAAAGATCGCGCACCGCTCAAAGCCTATCTCGACAGTTTGTCCAAGGTACCGGAAGCGGAATTCAACATCTGGAGCAAGCCGCAGCGCATGGCGTTTCTAATCAATGCGTATAACGGTTTCACGCTGGAATTGATTTTGCAAAATTATCCGGTGAAATCGATTAAGGACATCGGCAGCGTGTTTGATGATCGCTGGAAACGGAAATTTTTCAAACTGTTTGGCCAGGATTTTTACCTCAATAAACTTGAACACGATACGCTGCGCAAGCCAGGCGCTTACGACGAGCCACGGGTTCACTTTGCGCTAAATTGCGCTTCCATCGGCTGCCCGGCGTTGCGCGACGAAGCTTTCACGGCTGACAAACTCGACAAGCAACTCGAAGAGCAGACCGTGCGATTTTTGTCCGACCGCACGCGCAATCGCTATGACCCCAAGAGCGGCAAACTAGAAGTCTCAATGATTTTCAAATGGTTTAATCAGGATTGGGAGTCTGGCTATAAAGGCTTTGAGGGCAAAACCGTCGCCATCAAGAGCCGCGAAGATTACTTCGCGCGTTACGCAAAGCTTCTTGCCGACACCCCAGCCGACCAGCAAAAAATCGCCGACGGTAAAGCGGCGATTTCAAACCTTGATTACGATTGGTCGTTGAACGGGGCGAAGCCATAGGTGCAATAAAAGACGCCAAACCCGGTGAATCACAGCAAAACGATTATGGCTTAAATGGATTGGTAAACTCTAGCACTGGCAAGGCATTTGAAGCAAAATAGCTGCGAAAACCGCGCCAGTTCTAGAGTTTTATTTTCTTATGGCTGCGGAAATGTGTCGCTACAATCGCAGCATGACGCTCTCGATCATCATCCCTACTCTCAACGAAGCCGATACTATTCAGATCGTATTAGCGCGTTTGCAAACCCTGCGATCAGCGGGCGCAGAAATCATCGTCGTTGATGGCGGCAGCCATGATCGCACCGCTGAGTTTGCCAAACCACTCGCCGCACCGCTGGTAGATCACATGATCATCAGTGATGTTGGCCGTGCCAGACAAATGAATGCGGGTGCCAGAATTTCTATCGGTGAGGTACTTCTGTTTTTGCACGCTGACACCCTGCTGCCTGCCGACGCGGACTTATTGATTTTGCAGGGCCTCGCGAAAACGAATCGGTCGTGGGGCCGCTTTGATGTGACGATTACAGGGGATCATTTTTTTCTGGGCGTGATTGGCTGGTGCATGAACCTGCGCTCGCGCCTGACCGGCATTGCGACGGGCGACCAAGCCATTTTTATGACCCGAACCGCATTTGATCAGCTCGGCGGCTTTCCTGATCAGGCGTTGATGGAAGATATAGAAATGACTTCACGCTTGAAAAAAAAAGGTGCGCCGCTGTGCTTGCAGGCGCAAGTTGTCACCTCAGGTCGCCGCTGGGAACAGCACGGCGTATGGCGAACAATCTGGCTCATGTGGCGTCTCAGATTGCAGTACTTTCTCGGGGCAAAGCCCAGCGATCTGCATCGTACTTATTATAAAAACTCATGATCAAAAATAATTTTGTCGTCATCGTGTTTGCCAAAGCACCTGTGCCTGGCGACGTTAAAACACGTCTGATCCCGGCTTTGGGCGAGCAGTATGCGGCGATGCTGCACGTCGCGCTCACCGAACGCGCCCTTAAAACAGCGCAACAATCATGCGCCATCGCGGTTGAGCTTTGCGGCGCACCTGATGTGAGCCATGCTTTTTTTCAGGACTGTGCAGAAGATTTTGATATTGCGTTGACCGCGCAAGGCGTCGGTGATTTGGGAGCACGCATGGGGCGGGCGCTGGCTCGGGGAATTGAGCAACACACACGCGCCATTATTATCGGCGCAGACTGCCCCGCGTTAACCGCGCAACACATTAGCGGTGCAGCAGATATGCTGGATAGTCATGATGTCGTGCTAACGCCCGCTGAGGATGGTGGGTATGCATTGATCGGCGCAAAACGCATGCATGCCGATATGTTCAATGTAATCGATTGGGGTGGTGCTGAAGTGCTGGCCCAGCAGCGCCGTAATCTCACCGCTTGCCAGCTAAGCTGTTATGAAATGGAAACCCTGTGGGACGTAGATCGCCCAGCGGATTTAATCCGGTTGAAAGCATTAAAACCGCCGCTTGAATTTTTTTGGCCGAACTGAGCGCTTATGAATTTCGCTTTATGAAAAATATATCTTTGCTTATTGTCTTCGCCGTCGCCCTTACCGTTGCTTCGGTCGGCATGGCATCTGATGGGGCGGTGCCGTTGTTTTCATCGCTAAAGGCAGGCCAAACACTGCCGCCGCAATTGCGCTTCATCGCTATTCCAAACATTAAACGCAATACCGTTTCATTGGTTGAAGATCAAGGTATCACTGTGCTGAAAGTGGAATCGAATAATTCTGCAGGCAGTATTGCCTTGCCCTTTTTAGTGGATGCCGACACAAGCCCGCAGTTGACATGGCGCTGGAAAGTGAGCCGCGTATTGGACAAGGCGGATATGGAAGAAAAATCTGCCGATGATTTTTCAGCTCGTGTGTATGTGTTTTTTGATGTGCCGCTGGCTTCGCTGTCGTTTACAGAGCGCACTAAAATTCGTCTGGCCCGCCTCGTGACCGGCAGCGATGTACCCACCGCCGCATTATGTTATGTGTGGGACAACAAACATCGCACCGGCTTTGCTCACGCCAGCCCGTATACCAACAGCGTCCAAAAATTTGTGGTGCAAAGCGGGCCTGATAAGGTCGGACAATGGCTTACCGAGACACGCAACGTGGCTGCTGATTTTCGGCTCGCGTTTGGTTTTGCGCCGCCGCGCATTACCGGGGTTGCCATCGGTAACGACACTGACAACACGGGCGAGCAAACCACCACCTGGTTTGGTGATGTACGCTTTGAAAATAAAATCGCCGCTAACCATCAGGATAAAAAATGAAGCGATTGGTGCTATTGGGCGCAGGCCACGCCCATGTGCACGTGCTGAAATCGCTGATAGGGTCACCGCTTGCAAAGGTGGCAATAACGCTGATCTCACCGTATGACCGCCAGGTCTATTCCGGCATGCTGCCAGGCTGGGTGGCGGGCCATTATGCGCTCGATGATTGCGTGATTCCGTTAGCGCCTTTAGTCGCAGCAGCGGGCGTACATTTTCAGCAAACCACAGCCATGCATATTGATTTCATACGCAATGAAGTGCATTGCGCCAATGGAAACAAGGCTGCCTTTGATCTGCTCGCAATCGATACCGGGCCGGTAGCTGATTTATCGCTGATTCCGGGTGCTGCTGAATATGCGATTTCGCTCCGGCCTATTGAGGCATTTATTGAATCATTTGAGCGTATCAAAAATACCATTTTGACGCGCTCAACCCAGCATAAAATCCGGATTGTATTTGTGGGCGCGGGCGCGGGCGGGATTGAGCTCGCGCTGGCCATGCAGCATTTTTTTTCGTCGCGGGTAGCGGTGACGCTTGTTTCTGCCACCAATACCTTGCCCGGCAGCGTCGGGCCAAAGCTGACGCGTATTCTCGCCCAACAGGGCGTCTCACTTTTATCGAATCGGGTGGCATCACGCATTGAGCGCGGCGCGGTTCATCTGCAATCAGGCGAAATAATCGAGGCCGATATCGTCATTGCAGCGACCGGTGCCACCGCTGCAGCATGGCTAGGCAAATCCGGCTTACAAACAGATGAACGTGGCTTTGTGCTGGTCAATGATTATCTGCAATCGGTCTCGCATGAAAATGTATTTGCGGCAGGCGATTGCGCGACGATGATGAATTTTATACGCCCCAAATCGGGCGTGTATGCCGTGCGCGCCGGGCCACCAATAGCGCTCAATCTGCGCCATTACCTGAATAATGAGCCGCTGGCCGCTTATGCTCCGCAGGCGCGATCTTTATATTTGATCAGCACAGGCGATAAATACGCCATTGCCTCATGGGGAAATTTTGCCTTGCAGGGCCACTGGGTATGGCATTGGAAAGACCGGATTGATCGTGGATTTATGGCCAAGTATGCTTTGGAGTTGCCATGATGAAGCAACCATAACCAAACCGCCGTAGCAACGCTACGTTAAATCAGCGCGTCTGCTAAAAAGAAACGCCGAGCGCTTTTTTTTGCGCCACAATCAATTCCCGCACACCGTTATCGGCGAGCCCTATCAAGTTATCCATATCGGCGCGACTAAACGGCGCGCCTTCTGCCGTGCCCTGAATTTCGATAAAGGCGCCGCTGCCGGTCATCACCACATTCATATCGGTTTCGCAACTTGAGTCTTCGATGTAATCAAGATCAAGAATCACTTGATGTTGACCGTCGTTGGCGCTGATGCCAACCGAGATAGCGCCCACAAAATCAATGATCGGCGATTTAGTCAAGATGCCTTTTTTGATCAGGCCCTCAATCGCATCATGCAGTGCTACAAATGCGCCGGTAATAGAAGCGCAGCGCGTACCGCCGTCAGCCTGCAGGACATCGCAGTCGAGCGTAATTTGTCGTTCACCCAATTTTTTTAAATCCACCACCGCCCGTAACGAGCGGCCAATCAAGCGCTGAATTTCTTGGGTGCGTCCAGTCTGTTTACCGCGCGCGGCTTCACGATCACTGCGGGTATGTGTCGAGCGCGGCAGCATTCCATATTCCGCCGTGACCCAGCCTTCGCCAGAACCTTTCTTGTGCGGCGGCACCCGCTCCTCCACGCTGGCCGTGCACAAAACTTTAGTATCGCCCATCGCGATCAAAACGGAGCCTTCAGCATGTTTGGTAAAATTTCGGGTGATGGTGATGGGGCGAAGTTGCTGGGCGGTGCGATTATTTGAGCGGAGCATAGTGGGATCGGATGTGGGAAACGGATATGGGAAATGAGTGGGGGGAAATGAATTGAAAAAATGATCGGGTTAATTACTTCGCGACTTTTTTGATCGCGTCCTGAATTTCAGAAATGGCGCGTTCGATATCTTCTTCGGTTACTTCATCTTTAACTGAACCGAACTGCTGGGTGGTGTTTAACGAAGAGGTAGTGAAGCTTTCCATCGGCACCGTGACGGTCACAGCAGATGAGCCGACTTCTTCATCCTGATGCTCCCACGTGAGACCAATGACCGACAGATTATCGGATTCAACGCCCGCTTTACGCTCGGCCTCTTCCATCAACTTGGGGACGAGCGTAACAATATTTTCGCGCTGCAGTTTGAGTGCGATAAAGGAGGAACTGACTTGCGCCCAAAAGCCATCGGTGGACATCAAAATACTGTCACCGACCCGCAGATCCCAGCCTTCGGAATGCGATACCCCAGGCGGCAGCACGCCACCCACACAATTGTAGATTTTATTGCGATCCGGATGCACCGCCGCTTGCTCAGGGGTGATAACGCCCGCATCCATCAATTGCTGAACCCGTGAATGATCCAGCGTGGTAGCGGCAAGCTGACCTTCGCGGCAAACATATAAACGCGAATCGCCCACATGCGACCACCAGGCTTTATCGTTTTGCACAATGCACGCGACCACGGTGGTGCGCGGGCATTCGAGCATATTGTGCTCGTCAGCAAACGCAACAATGGCACGATGTGCCGAGTGAATAGCGGATTCGAGAAATTCTTTGGGCTTGCGCAGATAGCCACGTGCCGCTTCCTGCTGGAACCGATTGGTGATGGAGTTCACCGCGATCTCGGCGGCAATCTCGCCACGCGCATGGCCGCCCATGCCGTCCGCGATGACCATCAGCAGCACATCCTTGGAATAGCTGTAAGCGAGCCGATCCTGATTGACCTTGCGTCCGCCGATGTAGCTATCCTGAAAAATGGTGAAGCGCATATTGATGAGTCGTGTTTAATTCGTCATTTGTGGGGGGTTGTTTAAAAACAAAACAACAAAAACATCAAAATAAAAAATTAAAATATTTTTCGGTTAAGGGTCGCTTTAAGGCGACCGGTCAAGGTGGTTTCGGGGCTACTGAGTTCGATCTCGTTAGATTCTTCTGTAGCGGCATCCGGGTTCACACGTCCCATGGTGCGCACCTCTTTCATCAGCGCTCGCTGTAATTCAAACGCGGATTGCGGGCGCGCCAGATGATCCAGCTTCAGGCACCATTCAACAATCTCGATCAGCTCATCCGAATAAGCCTGCCGCGCCAGCGCACGCAACGACTCAACTTTGTCTTCCTGCTCACGCTCATTAGCCGGCTGTGGATGAATGCCCGAAATGCAGCAATACATCGCCGCTCCCGCAGCGTAAATGTCAGACCACGGCCCCAGTTGATCAAAATTGCGATATTGCTCGGGCGCTGCATAACCGGCGGTGTACATGGGTCTCAGCTTGGGTGCATCGGTGGTCAGCGCCTGACGAGCCGCACCAAAATCCAGCAGCACCGGCTTGCCTTCCATCGTGATGTAAATGTTGGCGGGCTTGATATCCAGGTGCAGCAGTTTGTTGGCGTGGACTTCACGCAGGCCGTTCAACAAATGGGTGAACATGCGCCGAATAAAACTTTCGGTGAATTCATGGCGATGACGCTGTATGTGAAATTGCAGCGTACGGCCACGCACATATTGCATCACCATATAAACAGTTTCATTCGCCCGAAAAAAATTTTCTACCCGCACAATATTGGGATGGCTAATGGTGGCAAGCGAGCGGCCTTCTTCAAAAAAACACTTGAGCCCATGGCGAAACACCGCTAGATTTTCATCGGAATTAATTTGCACCTCGGCGCCGTCGCTGCGTACGACGAGTGCTGATGGCAGGTATTCTTTGATCGCTACTGGCGTACCATTTTCATCGCGCGCCAAGTAAACAATCGAAAACCCACCCGACGAAAGCATTTTTTCGATGGTGTAATTTTGCAGTTGATAGCCGTCTTGCAGCGGCTGATTTGATTGTGTTGCCATCTTGCGGTGTTGAGTCTTAAGGTCCGGAATTTATTGTTTAATTTATCCACTCCCATCCTGGCATGGCCTTGTCCCTTGGAATGCTGAATGGATAAGCTGGCTTGATGGGTAAGCTATAATTCTTGCTGGTTATCAACCGCTTGTAAAGATATGCCCGGAGCACATTTCCTGACGGGTTATCATGCAGCTCTACTTCACATACTGGATTACTACATCATTAATTGACCTTTATCGGCACCTGCCGGTAGTGCTTTCCCAAGTTTGCTTCGGTACTTTACATCTAATTCATGGCCTCTAAATCATCCCCTATCGCCAGTATGACCGGATTCGCGTCAGTTAGCGGCGAAGTGCCCGGTGGGCGCTTTGCGCTGGATCTGAAATCAGTCAATCATCGCTATCTGGAATTCCAGACGCGCATGCCAGAAGACCTGCGCGCGCTGGAGACTTCGATGCGCGAATTAGTGGCGGCCAAATTGACCCGCGGCAAGGTTGATTGCCGCATCATGTTTACACCCGTCGCCACGCGCGACACGCTGACGCCAAACGAGACGGCATTGAACGCGCTGGCCGATTTACAGAAATCCATTTTAAAACAGTTTGAAGCGCGGCCCTTATCGGTTTGGGAAGTGATGCAGGCGCCCGGCGTGATGGCTGCAGAAGCGATTGCAACCGATGAGGCAAAAGAAAAACTGCTAACCCTGTTGCGCGAGGCTATTGCAGAGTTAAATGCGACCCGCGAGCGCGAAGGCGACAAGCTTGCAGCCATGCTGATCGAGCGGCTGGATCGCATTGATGTGCTGGTGGGGGAAGTGATGCCGCTGATTCCGCAGCTTGTTATCGCTTACCAAGAGAAACTCATCCAGAAATTGACTGACGCTTTTGCGGTCGCCGGCACTGATGAGCGTATCAAGCAGGAAGTCGTGCTATTTGCCTCGCGCATTGATGTGGCTGAGGAATTAAACCGACTGACCACCCATGTTGCCGAAGTGCGTCGCGTTTTGAAAGGCGGCGGCGTGATCGGTAAACGGCTGGATTTTCTGATGCAGGAATTAAACCGCGAATCAAATACCCTCGGCGCAAAATCGGTCTCAACCGACGCCACCAAAATATCGGTGGAGTTGAAGGTGTTGATTGAGCAAATGCGCGAACAAATTCAGAATATTGAATAGACGCCATGATTAACGGCTGCCTCTATTGCATTGTTGCACCGTCTGGCGCGGGCAAATCCAGCCTGGTGGCGGCACTGCTGGCTGAAGATGATGAAATTCAATTGTCGATTTCCTACACCACTCGGCCGCCACGGCCAGGCGAGGCTGAGGGGCGCGAATATCGTTTCGTAAGCCGCGCACGCTTTGAAGAGCTGATCGCCCAGGATGAGTTTTTAGAACATGCCGAGGTGTACGGCAATTTATATGGCACCTCAAAACGCTGGATCGAGACGCGGCGCGCCACGGGCGCTGATGTTTTGCTCGAAATTGATTGGCAAGGGGCGCGCCAGGTCCGTAAATTATTTCCCGATATGACTTATATCTACATTCTGCCACCCTCCATTGAGGTGTTGCGCGAGCGGCTGATCAAGCGGGGACAAGATGCAGCAGAAGTCATAGAACGGCGTCTGGCCGCTGCACGCGAGGATTTACGCCATATCAGTAATGCTGATTATGTTATTATCAATCAAGACTTTGCGTCAGCTTTGGCCGATTTACTGGCGGTGGTACGATCCCTCAGACTTACCGCCGCGAGGCAAATCGAGAGCCACGCTGAATTGATCGCGCAATAATTGTTGGTTTTTTAGAATGTTTGCTGTCGCTAAAATAGTAGCGCAGTGGATTTTGTCCCCTTACGTTTTGCTATTGGTTAGATTTATTAGACTCGCTAACTTAGGTAGACGTAGCACTGGAGTAGTTGATATGGCCCGTATTACTGTTGATGATTGCGTCAAATTGATTCCTAACCGCTTTGAGCTAACCTTGGTTGCCACCACCCGCGCACGCCAACTTGCTCTCGGCGCAGCCCCTTATGTGGACGCAGGCCGCGATAAGCCAACCGTGACCGCGTTGCGCGAAATTGCTGCAGGCCATATCGGCGTAGAAATCCTCAAACCGGTTGTTCCACACCCGATCGAGCTGTAAACGACGGGCCGGAGGGGATGAATAGTCATGTCAAATGCGCATCCCACCCCGGCCTTAGGTGCAAACACAGG
>JANYDB010000064.1 GCA_025359985.1 Burkholderiales bacterium
ACATGGTCGTCAATCAAGCGTAGCGCTTCCGGGCCGTTGGCAGCAAGCGCGACAACGTTAAGCTCAGGCCAAAGTGCGGCAAGGCGATCTTTCAGAAAGTTGGAGAGGTGGTGTTCATCATCAGCGATGATCGCGGTAACAATACTGGCAGCAGTGGTCATAGGTGTGGAATCAGGTCTGAAATAAATGGCGGTTGACGAATTAGGGGCGGGATGAATGGGATGGTGAGCAAAATAATTAAATGCTGAAAAACAATTTAACTATTTTGCAAACCCCTTTATTGGCGGGCGTTTTCAGTCATTTTTACTCCAAGCACCCCGCCAATGCTAGTGTTTCTTATCCGGAATTGAAATGGTGATCCGGGTTCCACAAGGCATATTGTCTTCAATGACGAGCGAACCTGCACCGCCATAAAGTTGCTGCACACGTTCACGAACATTCATGAGACCAATCCCGTTTGAGGTGGAATCTTGAAAGCCGAGCCCGGTGTCCGCAATGGTAATAGCAATTTTCTCACCGCTGCGTTTAACCGAAAGCGCTACCTCGCCCCCTTCAATTTTAGGCTCCAGCCCATGTTTGATGGCGTTCTCCACCAAGGGCTGCATCAGCATTGGCGGCACCGGCACGTCCGCTAGGTCACACGGCAAATCAAAACGCACCTGCAGCCGATCACCCATCCGGATCTGCAGAATTGCCAGAAAATTTTTCATCATCTCAAACTCACTGCCGAGCGTGCTGTGTTCTTCTCGTGTGGCCGATAACGTCGCACGCAGGTACACAATAAATTGCTCAAGCATCCGCTTGGCAATATCGGGCTGCGGATGAATCAGACCCACTACATTTGCGAGCGTGTTGAATAAAAAGTGCGGCTCAATCTGTGCTTGTAAAGCGCGTAGGTTGGCTTGCACGGCTTGGCGCTCCACTACCTGCAATCGTTCACTTTCCCGCGCCAGCGCGGCATCACGTTCGAGGGCAGCAAAGCGCGACTTGTACGCCACGCCCAGAATGAGTGCAATAAAAAATGACAGCGCCAGCGTTGAAATATAGAACTCGGATTTCAGGTACCAATTAGTAATGCCTTCAAAGCCGGGAATATAAGAAACCCCGAAAAAAGCGACCAGCGTCACCATAAATCCCATCGCGGTGTAGCTGGCAATCAGCGCCGGGAACGGCAGCTTGTTCATGCGTCTAAACAACGGCCCGAATGACAGCGTCACTAGCGCCCAGGTAAAACCGACGGTGTTGGAGATAATCATGGCCTCGACCAGCCCGTTACCCAGCGCCTTCCATGATGGGATACGGCCCATGATAAGGCCCATGAGTATAAAAAAAGCCGCGATCAATGCATTAAAAATCAGCGTTAAAACGACAATCCGTACCGCGTAATTGTCGGTTTTGGGCCAGCGACGAAAGAAGGCAATCAGCTCAAGCGGATGGCCATTTCTATCATCTTCTTTTTCCCAATCCGAATTTTCTGTTTTGACCACGGTGTTGTCCACTGTATTGATGGTTTTGTTCGCTTTAGCGATAACGTAATTTACTTTATTTAATCCAAGAAAACGATAGCAGGAGTGCTCATCAACAGGATCAATCTCGTCGGCTCATTGACGCAGATACTGATCAACTGGATATTCAAGCATTGACCGATGGCGCTGACGATTTGTTTGCCTTATTTTCCTTATCTGCTTTACGGTGCTGAAACCAGCAATACGCTGCATAGCCCACTGCCGCCGAGATAGCCGCCACGCTGACCGCACGAATCGCCCGCGCCCAAACGACCAGCAGACCGATGCCCATGCCGAAAGCGACCCATTGAAACCACCAGTGCCCTGGGCTGGTAAAAAAATTAATGAATGCGCATAGCCCCACTACAAACAACATGCGAAATGGATAGGTGATGGCTTTGGTGATGTCGTTAACGGCGGTCAGTGGATTCATGATTTTTTCCCTTGTGAATAGTGAATTTTATTGTTTAGTGATGGCGTTTTACGTAGATGATTTAAAAACCAAACCCAGTTTAGGATTGATCCGGCCAGCATTAATATGGAAAGCGACAAAGCGGTATAAAAATGCGGTGAATGGTTCAGATATAGCGTGAGTGGTGGGCGTGTGCATATTCGACATGCCGAAGCTCAGTGTTTGCGCTGCTCATACTGCATGAAAATTTCCGTGAAAACATAGCGGCACCCAGTAAGGTAAGTGCGCTAATGCAATCGGCCCTGCCTGCAGATTCATGGCATCAAATACCGTGGCAAAACTCTGCTGGCGCGCTACATCGAAACCGACACCAACTAACCAGCCCTCACCTTCCCGGCTCGATCCAGGCTTGGCTACCAATACATGCTCTTCCAAACGAAAATCCTCGCCAAATGAATAAGTGTCGGTCTTGCCGGAATCTTTATCGAGCCGCATCATGCTATTAAAACCCCAATTTTTTTCTGCCGCACCGACATAGGTGGGATAAAAAACCTGGCGGTTACGAACGGCAACAAAGCGCGGATCAATCCGTGGAAACTCTACCTGTTCTTTGCGCGATTCCATCGTCAGCCGTCCAGTATTGAGATCAATTTTTAAAAACGCAGCATGGGAATCGACGCTCCTCGCCAGCTCGCCACGCATGATTTTCGGCATGTAATCACTCACGGTGTCGAGGTTGTCACTTTTTACAAAATCGACGCGAATGACATTGTTTTCTTCCCAGGCATTACCAAAATGAAACACCATAAAAGAAGGTAACTCAAGCAGGCGCTGCTTGGTGAAATCAGCTTTATCAATGATCAGCACTTTCACACTGTCGTTCGCGTTCCAGCGCATCGCCTCACCAAATCCGCCGCCTGCCTTCAGCAAAGCCTGATCCAGAGCGATCGGTGCCAGCAGAAAAATAATATGCTTTTGCGAAACCGCAAAGTCATGCACCATCGCGCTCGGTGGCGCATCCACCAATTGATAGCGCAACAAATCACCTTTAGCGGACAAATGGTAAAGAATGATTTTCCCCATCATGACGGTTCCAAAATTCCAGAAGGTGCCATCCGCCTCGACTTTTGGGTGTGCCGAAAAAGGCATCGCTTTCAACTCAGGCTTCCAAGCAACCGGGCCACGTGTTTCCAAGGTGTTGGGGTCAAGCTCGTAAGCCGAGCCACCTTCCCACATGGCGAGCAATTTATCGCCAAGCAGTACCACATTGGTATTGGCCGTATTTACGGAATCACTGTTTTTGATTTGCCGCTTTGCTTTGATTCGCGAGCCAAATACGGGCAACAAAAATTCACTGGCTGCCGATTCCGCCATAAATTTTTCGGTGCGCACAAAGCGTGTCTGATGCGCAACACCTTTATCGGTAAAACGCCACGCATTCACCAACCCGTCACCATCAAACCAGTGCTGGTAACGCTGCCCGCCACGCTCAAATAGGCCTGGCCCGTTGCGATAGAACACGCCGCGCAATTCTGCAGGAATTTTGCCTTCGATCAGCGCGTTATCGCAGCCAATATCCTGACCGCCAAAACCGCGCATCTGGGTAAGTTGCGGCGTGTTTTTAAAAAGCTTGGATGTGTCTGCTGACCGGATCGCTGCGTCAGCGCTAAATGCGTTCAAACTTAATGGCAAAGTTGCACTCGCAGCCAAGGCGCCAGCACCAGCAGATTTAAGAAATGAACGACGGTCCATGATAATTCCTTTGCGTTAATTCATAGCGGAACAGCAAGGCGGCGAGGTGTTGGGATAGCGGTAACGCTATTTGATATTGATTACGATCGATTTTTTGTCTGCATCAACTTTAAATTTGGCCTGCTCAAATGAGGCGGGACCAAATTGTCCTGCTGCGTCATTGGAAAATGCATAAGGCTCGATCGGCATGCCAACGATGTTCGTATCCATCTTGCCGTTGTCGTTTTCATCGTGATAAAGCGAAATGGCGTATTCGCCTACGGCCACGTCTTTTAAGGAAATTGCTACCCCGGCAACGTTGGCAGCAGCGCTTGCTGAATAGACTGGCTTTTTCATCCAACCCTCGGCTTTGTCATAAACGGCAATATAAATCTTGCCCATATTATTGTTAATGCCTTTAACTTCAACCGTCAGTTCAGCGGATGAGGCTGAAGTCGAGGACAGCAGAGCGGCAGTCAGCGTAATGATCGTCATGGTCGTCATGGCGGCGGGGGCGAATGGCTTAAACATTTTCATGAGTATCTCCGGGAGGGGTGGCGGTACAGGAGATTCAATCATGCCTACCCTGCCACTGCGCCGGGCAAGACTTGCGACGAACTGGAGAAAAACGTCGCGAATGGCAGTTGCACGGAGCCAACGGTGGGGGCAACTGCGACGCCTACTACTTTGATGTTTTGACAACACATGACATGCCTACGACTGAAAGCTAATTGCCGATTAACCTGCTAGCGAACCGTGTCCTGGCGTATTATCTGAAACGAGTTCAATCCATGAAAGTTATTCAATGACAATTTGCCCCGTTGCGATTGCTGTAGGTTGTGCCAAATGCCCGATTTTTAAGGTTTGTCCTGTCAAAAGCGTGATCGGCGATTATGTTCCACCGGCCGAAAAAGCAGCTGGTAACACTGCTGCTGGCAAAAAAAGCAAGTCCGCCAGCAGCAAACCCAAAAGGAAATAAAAAAACCCACTGCACATTTCTGCGTAGTGAGCTATTGCCGGGCCAGTGTTAAATGAACCCGGCTCCTTAGAAATTGTTATTACATTGCATGCCTATTCGTCACAGGCTATTTGTTATAGGCTATTGATAAAAATTTATTCAAATGAATTAGCCCACCGCGAAATATTATTTCGTGATGATTACCCGATGCATGGGCGCCAAGACGGCCAATAATTTATTTTGTGTGGCGAATGGCACACTGTTTTTATCCATCGCAAATTGCAGTTGCTCCACCAGTGCATTGAAGGCTTCCCGATTCACGCCCATCTCTTTGTGAATGGCGCCCATTTGTGCACCTTTATAAACACAGGGGCCCTGCAGCGCTTCACAAAATTGATCCACCAGCATTTCTTTGACGTGCTTTTGATCAACGCCTTCAAAATATGATTTGGTGCGTGCATCTTTCAGCAGACCCAACATGAAATCATCCATTATTTTAATCAGCCCGGCTTTCTCACCGAACTCTTTAAATGCAGATGCATCTGATACTTTTGCACCTTCCTGCGCTGCCACCTGCGTTGCTATTGCACCCGATAAGATGATGCCCGCCGCCGTAAAGACAAAAACCGGGACAAAAATCAGGTCGAAACCAAGTTTGCGTAACATGTTGAATGCTCCCCTATGAGTTCATTGTTTATTAAAATCCGACCTGTAGAGAAAGGTAAGTTGCACGCTGCTTATCTTTGATCACGATATTGCCCAGGTTGGCATAAGCAAGCGTCACTGACACATTTTTGGTTGGCGCGTAAGCAACGAAAAGGTCGTACCAGTTATCTTCTTTGAACCCTAAGTTGTCCGGCTTCTGACGAAATTCAGCGCCGAAGGCTAAATCTTTGCGGGCTAAGTACGCGATTGAACCTTCAAACATGGCTTCATATTTGTCTTTGGCATTGGTACCAAAACCCAGGATGCCGGTTTGATTTGCTTTAGTCATACGCACCGTGCCATTAACGAGAATGCTCGTGCTCAAAAATAATTTGGTCGCAGCCACATAGTAATCAGTGCCCTGGTTGCGCTTGATACCCAAGGCACGCAACAAATCGCCGCGATCATTCTCTTTATGCTGAAATCCGACCGAAATTTGCGGCAGCCACGAATCCTGTTCCAGGACGGCATCGCCCACCAGTCTTAGTTTTGCGCCATAAATCTTTTGTGTAAACTTATATCCATTACCCAAGCCCAGCAAGCCACCCACCGCGCGCGTATCAAATTTTTGCTGTGCGAATGAAAGCTCGACACGGTCATAAATGCCCAGCAGCACACCACCGGTATTGAGGGTGTAATCGTTAGCGCGAACATTCGTGTAAAAAGCGCTGGCACCCACTTGTTCTTTAGTGCCATTGCCGCCGATGACGGCCCAGGGCGTTAGACCGCCGCCGGCAGATCCCTCGATATTAGTGACGCCGCCGGTAAGCAGTAGCTTGCTTGAAAAGGTGATGTCGCCTTCTCCCGCCCAGGCCAGGCCAGATACCAGGCTAATGCCGACCAGGCTGGCGGCTGCACCCGTTTTTATGGCTTCGAATGCGCTATGCGGTGATTTCATGTTTTTCCCAATGAATTTATAGATCGGCAAACGCCTGTTTTGAAATTGCCCATTTATTACGCTATCTAGCCAAAACTGGATTCAACATTACAAAATTTATGGTCAACGTCAGGCAATTTGTGCTTGTGGTCACGTCCATCTATACGGAAGCAATTCATGAATGTTTAGATTAAACACAACCCAAGGCCGGAATGAAACTCGGTCCGCATGGTTAGCTATGGTTAAGCTTATCGCATATTTTTTTATCTGCGGGCGCGGACCGATCATGGCGGATAACTATCATTTCCAGATTGAGGCCAGGGTCGATATCGCGATCTATCCGGCGAACTCGATAAACCCAGCGCGCTGGTACAAATGGCCAACAAAGCCCTGTATGAAGTCAGGGAATTCGGACGCAATACCTACCGTTGTGATGCGCACCACTCAGGCCCAGAAAAACCAGTTTATGGGCATACCCTGGCAATTCAGATCTGACAATATTGTCAGGTCTGCCTTAAGATAGTTCAGTCCACCGTTCTTGTTTCAGCTTGAGCTATACATGCATCAATACATGCATCAACCTTTTAAAGTGCCAATGCTTCACCGGCAAAAGATTCACCTGTAATCTGCTGCCAATTATGGGAAGCGCGCTCCTCATCAATGAGCGTTCGCGACACAATTCGCCCGGCGCGATACCAGTGCCACACTCGATGGCGATAGTTGCCGCAATCAGACAGCTGGATCATTTCATACAAATATAAATCATCATCGCCCTTACGCTTCCAGTACAACATGACGCTGCGCTGAAACTCGTCAAGCTTAACTTCAGCGGCCCAGCCACTAATAAGCTCGTTATCAAACCACATGCGATTATCACGATAGGCGGCAGGAAAATCACGGACTTCTTTTTTGCCGTCGGCCCAGCTGTAAAAATTGGTTTGGTGATAGGGGTGTGCACCACCATCCGGAAAACGGCAAACCAGTCTGGAACGGTGTTCATCGATCTTGTCACCATTCGGATCATAGTGTCGATACCAGCCATCCCACACACCCTCATGCTTCGATAACAGCGGCAAGCCGCGTTTTATTTCACTTAGTTCAGCCATTTCATTGTCTCCTTAGTTCATCTGCTTTATCCGCAAGATCGTATTCGTGATCCGGTTTATCCAGCGCTTCCATTTCCTGTTGAACGATGCGCAGCACCCGCGCAATGTACGCGCGCGACCATTCGGCACGCTCAGTGGCCGCAGTCGGGTCAGGCGCATAGGCGTCAAGTTCAGCGCGGCTTAGGGCATTATTTTTTTCCAACAAACGCTCAATCGTGTCGAGCCGCTCACGGGTAACGGCGAGTTCCTGTGTGAGCGCCATGACAATGGCCAGCACACGTTCGACTGCAGGGTCATCAAAAAAATAGGGTCGCTTGCCTTTGGGCTTGGCGCCCGCGAGGCCGATCCAGTCAATGGGCACATCCATGGGCGCATCAATCGGCAAATCAGCACTCATTTGATCACGCCGAACAAATGCCAACTCGCTTTACGGCCATAGTCTTCCACCTGTGCTTTTGGCTTGCCAAAAATTTCTTCGTCAACCACCGCATCAGCTTTGTCGATGAAGATTTTTTGTCGGTCAAATCCGGCCTCTTCGAGCAGCGCGTCCATGTCCATATCATGCATGCCGGTCCAGAACGGTTCGTTGTTATATAGCGCATCCCAATCACGCATGAACTGCTCGTATGGCGACAGTCCCGCAAACTGCGGTTGCTCCAGATGAATGATCAAACTACCGGTCTTGCTGAGCCGATGGGTTTCGGCCAATACGCGACGAATCGCCTTGTTCGAAGTCTCGTGTAAAAACATGGTGGTGAAAATGAGATCAAAACTGGCGTCTGCTTCCGGCACGTTTTCCGCATTGGCTTCAACAAAAGTAATATTGTGCACACCCATTGATTTGGCGCGCGCATGGGCAAATCGCAACAACGGTGCGGCCGCATCCAGGGCGACAAACTCGGCCTCGGGATAAGCCTGCGCAACCGGTAACAAACTGTGACCCAGCCCGCAACCCAGATCGAGCACACGCTTCGGTTTGAAATTGGGATAGTGCGCTTTAAGCCAGCCACTAACGGCATGACCGGCACCATCATTGTAGCGACCTAACCCCCCTGCAGTCGTCGCAAAAATACCCACATCATAATTAGCGGCAGCGCTAACATCATCCGCGGCCAGTTCGGTGAAATAGCCGCCCGGCATGCAGTGGTGATCCACTTTGGTGAGATATGTCGGCGCTTCAAAGTTTGGATCAAGCTTCAAGCGCGGTGAATCCGCATTAAGCGCGGCGGCGTTACGGTTAATCTGGCCTAGCTGGCGTAATACCAGTTCACGGCCTGCCTGCTGCCGCAGTTCCATGGATGATCTGCGCAAAGCGCTCCACATCTGAAAATGAGGATCCTTCAACATCGCGCGCCGCACCTCATGGCGATCCTGTGGTGCACGCTGATGTTCGCGTTCAAAAATCGGCTTCGCACGCGTTTCATAAGCACGAGCGTTTCCCGGCAGGATATTGGCGGCCAGATGAGCGTTTAGCTGTGCGAGAAAATTAAACCGGGCACGTTCATCATGACGCGTTTCGGGCGAGACGCCGTGTTTGCCCACAAGCGAGTATGGCGGCGGGGAAGGCCAAACAGAGGCATTAGAAAGCATGACAACACCTGCGAAAAAAATTATGAGGCAGAAAAACTTGATTTAATTTAATTTCATTTACTGCGTTTTTTGTGCGATTCATTTGCTGCGTTTAAGATCCATTGCATATACAAAATCGACTGCGCGGTGCTGGTTAACAGCGGCCATGATCAGTGCGCCGCGATAGTCGAAATGTCGGCGCACAATCAATAAACACGCATCACTGGTTTGCGCGCTCAGCTCCTTGGCATTGTCGACGTTCAAACGGTCGGCACTGATGCGTTGCTCTACCCGGCTGATATGCTTAATGGCCAACGTGTCGACGATTGCAAACACCGCTTCTTTGATGCTGGATAGTCGTTTGGTAAGCGTATCAGCGGTGGCGACGCGATAAACATCGGTTACACAAAAAGGTATTTTGGCGTGTCGCTCGCTCCGTATGCAATGCACATGAATGCAGCGCGTGCCCACTTCACACTGCAATAATTCAGCAATTTCTGCGTCAGCTTTAATTTTTGTCGTGCTGATAGCGGTGAGGTGCGTATCTGCGCCGTATTGCAACAGATCGCCGATGGAGCTGATACTGCGTTGAAACGCATGTGGCTCAGTGGCTACAACGCGGGTACCGTGTCCTTGACGACGCTCGACCATGCCGTCTTCGGTGAGGATCCGCAAGGCTTCCCGTGCGGTATGACGTGATACCCCATATTTGGCACAAATTTCAATTTCAGTCGGCAGTAAGGTACCGATCGCATAATTTCCGCGCGAAATATTGTTGCGAAGTTCGTTGGCGATCTGGCGATAACGAGGATTGGCTGCGGAATTCATTAATTTAGTATACTTCTGAAATGTCCGGACAAGTTACCATTAACAGCACGGTGTTGCAATTGCTGGTTGAAAAGTTGGCGCGCCCCGTTGAGGACGCAGCCCGCCGTCGTGCTGTGTGTCATATTATTGATTGGCTAGGCTGTGCGGCGTTGGGTGCACAATCACCAGCAGCAGCCGGTTTTAGCCATATTACCGCGAAGGGCGCTTACGGGCCATGTCGCGCCATGGGTATGGATGGGCGGGACTGGTGGTATGCGCTGCAATTCAATGCGGCCGTAGGCAATCTTATCGAGATGGACGATGTACACCGTGATTCAATTTTGCATCCTGGCCCAATCATAATTCCCGCAGCCATCGCAATGGCCGAAAAAATAGGCGCATCCCCGCAGCGTCTGTTAACCGCGATCGTGCGCGGTTATGAAGCAACCATCCGTATTGGTCGAGCCCTCGGTGCATCGCATTACGCCTATTTTCATAACACATCAACTGCCGGCACTTTCGGGGCGGCGGCGGCGGCGGCTAATTTATTAAATTTAAATGCGCAGCAAACTACTTGGGCGCTGGCAAACGCCGGCAGCCGCACGGGTGGCCTGTGGCAAATGCGTCATGAGTCCTGCGAAACCAAATCGTTGCATAACGCGCAAGCTGCGCAAACTGGTGTGCAGGCAGCTTTGCTGGCGGCAGAAGGAGTGCGCGGGCCAATGAGCTTGCTAGAGGGCAGGCAAGGCCTATTCGCGGCGATGGCACCAGGCGCTGACGCGTATCAGGTGGTGGCCGATATAGATGATGAATGGCTGATTCACCAAGTCAGCTTTAAGCCTTGGCCTGCTTGTCGCCACGCCCATGCCGCTATCGATGCCGCACTTGCTATTCGAAGTAAGCTGCTGGCAGACGCGATGATGGCCGATATTGCGGGTGTTGAGGTATCCACTTATCAAAGCGCAATTG
Source organism: Burkholderiales bacterium (assembly GCA_025359985.1). Classification (GTDB taxonomy): domain Bacteria; phylum Pseudomonadota; class Gammaproteobacteria; order Burkholderiales; family Usitatibacteraceae; genus UKL13-2. Next base: position 10,640 of record JANYDB010000064.1, read on the forward strand.
ATTTCTGCGACCAGCCCGCGCCTGCCACTGAGCAGCAAGCCAAATTTAGTCTGCAACATTGTGTGGCAGTTGTACTCACTGAGGGGGCGCCGTGGCTTGCGCAATTTTATGTGGAAAATTTAGGCACCGCCGAGGTAGTTGCATTGCGTAATAAAATTACGGTGCGCTCAAGCGCTGAATTTACGGCACGGTTTCCATATCATTATGGAGCGCATCTGCGGGTCACGCTGGCAGATGGCCGGGTGATCGAGCATCAGCAGTTCGATGCGCTAGGCGACCCTGAGCTGCCACTTACGCCTGTGCAAATTGCGCACAAAGCCCGACTATTGTTGACGCAGGCACACACCGTCGATGTAAACGGGCTAATCATGGCAACACTTGCGTTAGCGGATGGCGGCTCAATCCAGGCATTCACGGCAAAATGGCCATGAGTGATCGCATCAACCTGATCATTTCGCATTTAGTAAGCCATCGTGATCCGGCAAGCGTACCCGCAAGCGCTCATGCTGCCGCCCTCATGTGGATGCAAGACAGTATCGGCGTAGCCATAGCCGGGCGAGCTGTACCGCAATCGCAACAACTACTGGCGGCCGTACGCGGCTGGGGCAGCGCTAATAACAATCAAAATAACAACCCAAACGAACACATCAGCGGCAATGCGAATGGCGCGCGAATTTGGGGAAGCAACGAATACCTGCCCACACCAAACGCGGCCCTGCTCAACGCCTTTCACATTCACAATCAGGAATTCGACTGCGTACATGAGCGTGCGGTAGTGCACCCAATGGCCGTCATCTTAGCGGCGCTTCTTTCCTATGCTGATGTGCGCGCAAAAAAAAATCCGGTGAGCGGCATGCAGCTCACGGCGGCCCTCGCACTATCAGTTGATGTTGCTACCGTCATCGGCATGAGTGCGCGTCGCGCCATTCGTTTTTTTCGTCCAGCGCAATGCGGGTGTCTGGGCGCTACTGCAGGGCTGGCACTACTGGCTGGGCTGGATGAAGCCCACATGCGCGACGCATTCGGGCTAGCCTACAGCCAGCTTGCAGGCACGATGCAGGCGCATATTGAAGGCACCCCCGCGCTGGCATTGCAAGTCGGCTTTGCTGCGCGAGCGGCTGTATGCGCAGTGGATTTAGCTGCACAGGGCTTTCGCGGCCCTCACGATATTCTCGATGGCAAACATGGCTATTTCGCACTGTTCGAGCCTGACGCAATCACCGCCGATGCCGTGGATTCGCCGTTTGCTGAGCTGGGGAAAATATGGCAAGTAGAACGCGTCTCACATAAGCCCTTTCCCACCGGACGGGCAGCTCAGGGCGGTATTGCGGGTTTGAAAACGCTGATGCAACAACACGCGTTCACGGCGGACGATATCGATGCAATTGTCGTTTTTGCACCGCCATTGGTGCGGCAATTGGTTGATCGGCCCGCCAGCGTCGGCATGACGGCAAATTACGCACGTTTGTGCATGCCGTTTTTGCTGGCCACTACCTTAAAGCATGGCACTGTGGGTTTAGCCGCCTATGCTGCCGAAGCGCTTGCTGACGAGGCCATCGTCAGTATGGCTGCATGCGTTTCCATGGCCGCAGACGGTAATGATGATCCGAACGCATTGCGTCCGCAGCGCATTGAAGTCACGTTAAAAGATGGTCAGCATTTTGCGCTTGCTATGCCCTATGTTTATGGCGCACCTGAAGCCCCCATGCTGCCGACCGAGCAACTGGAAAAATTTATAGCCTGCTGCGCACATGCGCCTGAACCGCTGCCTGCTGAGAGTGCAACAACGTTGTTTGCTGCCATCCAAAATTTACCCAACCTTCCTGATGTTTCGGCCATTGTTGCGTTAATGGTTTTTTCTACTGCGACCTCCACCTCAAAATGACCTCACCTTTATATTTCGATTGTTTCGACTGGAAGAATATTCAGCAGGAGTACCCGCTGGGCGACGCCTTCCTGGCCCGCTACACCCATATCAGCCGCGATGCCTTGTTCGCGATTCAGGATGCACGTTTCAGAAAATGCCTAGAGCGCGCCTGGAAAATTCCGTTTTATCAGCGGCTGTGGGGTGCGCAAGGCATTGAACCGGGCGACATTAATGGCCTGATTGACATCACCAAACTACCGACCTTTTCCAAAACCGAATTGATGGAAAGCGTGGAGCTGGCCCCACCGCTAGGCGACTATCATGGGCTCGATAGTTATCCGGCGTCATTACGGCCACCCATGGTGCTGCACACCACCAGTGGCACCACCGGTCGTCCACAACCGTTGCCGTTTGGCCCACGTGGGCGTGAAATTCAAAATTTATTGCTGGGCCGCGCCTACACCCTGCAAGGCATCGGTGAGAATGACCGCATCCATTCCGTCTATGGCCACGGACTAATTAACGGCGGACATTATGTGCGTGAATCCGTTTTGCATTTCACCAGAGCCGTTTTTTTATCTGCTGGTACCGGCGTCGAAACCCGCTCTGCGCAACAGGTTCAGGTGATGAAAGATTTTGGTGTGTCCGTCATCGTTGGCTTTGCGGACTACATCAAGAAACTGGCCGAAGTCGCAGCTGAAGCGGGGATCGTGCCCGGGCGCGATATTCCGGTGCGCATTATTTCCGGTCATCTTGGCCGCGAGTCCCGTGACGCTTTGGCGCAATCATGGGGCGGTTGTGAAGTATTCGACTGGTATGGCGTCGGCGACACGGGCTGTATTGCCGCTGAGGGGCCGGATCATGACGGGCTGTATGTGATGGAAGACGCCCAGTACGTTGAAATCGGCGATGTTGACACCGGGCAGCCGCTAGCCGATGGCCAAAATGGCAATCTGATTGTCACCTGTATTTATAAAGATGATTTATATCCGGTGATTCGATTCGACACCAAGGATGTGTCCAGCATTAAAACCGGCACCTCATCGATCGGGCTGGGTTTCAAGCGTATCGAAGGTTTTCTGGGCCGCAGCGATAACATGATCAAGCTGCGCGGCATTAATATTTATCCGCAAGGCCTGGCGCCGGTGCTCGAAGAGGAGGCCAGTTTTGGCCGGGAGTTCATTTGTATTGCCGAACGCGACGCGAAGGGCCGCGATGAATTGACGGTGCGTATAGAAGTTATCGCGGGCCAAGAAAACGACGCGGCATTGGCCGGGCGTTTCGCCGATTTGCTCAAGCGCCATTTTGGGGTGCAGATGCATGTAACACTGGAACGTCTCGGAAGCCTGGCGCCACTGACCGGCATTGAGTCACGCCAAAAACCCATTCGCCTAATCGACAAACGACATGGCTGATATGGGTAATATGCCAAAATATCAATCTGCACTATCTCTAAAAGAAGCGCTCATCAATATCGCGCGCGATAATGATCGCTTGAATATTTTTATGGATATGGCTAGCGGGCTAAGCTCTGCTCACGGTTGTAGTGGTGATGGTAGTGATGGTGGTGATATTGATAATACCGGCGCTATTCATAATGCGCTGGCTGGCTTTAGTGTTGCGATCAAAGCCAATATTGCGGTGCGTGGATTGCCTTTTACGGCCGGCATGGGTGCTTTTCGCAACCGCATTGCTGAGCAGGATGCGCCAGTGGTTACGCTGCTTCGCGAAGCCGGAGCGATTATTCTCGGCACCGTTAATATGGATGAAGCCGCGCTCGGTGCGGAGACGAATAATCCGCATTTTGGTCGCACCGAAAATCCACGATGGCCCGGCTTTACAGCCGGTGGTTCCAGCGGCGGTAGTGCGGCTGCGGTGGCCGCCGGATTTGCCCGCGCGGCACTGGGCACCGACACGATGGGGTCATGCCGCATACCGGCTGCCTACTGTGGTGTGGTGGGGTATAAACCCAGCTATGGCCGCATCGGCATGAATGGCATTGAGCCACTCTCTCGCAGACTGGATCATGTTGGGGTGTTGGCGGCGAATATGGCGGATATTGTGTTGGTCGCCGATGTTGTTTGCCAATTCGACTCAAGCTGTATCTGGGCTATCGACTACGCGCCGCCTGCGGTATCCATGGCAACATCTGCCGCAACTGCGCATACCGCTGATGCTACCCACCGCACTCTTCCCAACCCTATAGTCGGGCTTGAACAGCATCGGTTCGCAGTGCTTGACGAGGCCTCTGTGCAACGCCTGCAGCCTGCCGTGGCCAAGGCTTATCAGCAGGCCGTGCGCACCTTGCGGGGGGCGGGTGCTATCACTATCGCTCGATCAGTTGACCCAACACTGCTTGCGGCAGTGCGTCGTGCCGGGCTCTTACTGTGTGAAGCAGAACTGGCCATTTCGCTGGCGGCGGAATATCAGCGTGACGATGCCGGCGTGTCGCAACATCTGCGCAGCATGATCGCTTTCGGCGCCCATAAGAGTGCGGTTGATCTGGTTCGTGCCGGCGCAAAAATGGACGCGGCTATTCTGATCGAACGGCAATTACTTCAGGGTGTTGACGCGTTACTGTGGCCAACGGCACCGCAAACGGCATTTGCCTTCGATCAACCCGTGCCACCCGATCAGGCTGATTTTACGTGTCTTGCCAATTTTACCGGTGCGGCTGCGTTGAGCCTGCCACTACCCGTAGGCTCAGGCTCAATGCCGGTCGGGCTGCAGATCATGACGCGACGCGGCGCTGATGCAGAGTTACTCGCGATCGGATGGGCCATCGAAAAAATTTTTCAGCTTGCCCCACCTTCCTGAACCTCGCTGAACCATCCTGAATACCCCAGCCGCTCACCACACCCAACGCCGAAAACTAAAGGAAAATATCATGGCCCCAGAGGCAAGTACATCGATCAGCAAACCGACTCGCATCTATCCGTGGTTGATGGCGCTACTGGCCATGTTCATGTTGATGGTCACCAACGGCTTCACCACCACCAGCATTACCGGCTACGATGAGTCGTTGCTGAAGGAATTCGGCTGGACTCGTGGGGATTTAAAATTCCGCGATCTGATCACGCTGATGGTCGCAGGATTATCGGCCCCATTTGCGGGCGCTCTGATCGACAAAGTGGGCGTGCGCAAACTGATGCTCATCGGCAGCTTGTTAATGGCTGCCGCCTATTTTTCTTACGGCCACATTACAAGCTTGACGCAGATGTATTTGATCCACGTGGTATTTGGTGTGGTGCTGGTTTGCGCTGGTTTAAATATTGCCGTGATCATGGTTTCGCAGTGGTTTGTAAAGCAGCGTGGCACGGCCATTGGCATTGCACTGGTGGGCAGCAGTTTGGGCGGGGTGGTGTTTACGCCGATGATTGTGGCGCTGGTAGGTAATCTCGGCTGGCGCGATACTTTTCAATGGATGTCACTATTCAATCTCGTTTTGTTCGCGGTTTGTTTTTGGCTGGCACGGCGACCCGACGAAATCGGCCAAAAACCATTGGGCTTTGGCGAAGTTTCGAATGGTCAATCGCAACCCGCATCGGTTAATGATGTGACCTATCCAGAGGCATTGCGCACGGTCAGTTTTTGGGCATTGGCAGTTGTGGCGATGACCACTTTTTACGCCCTGCTCGCCTTGGCCGGACATCTTTTTCTGCATTTGCGCGGCTTTGGCTGGACGCCACGGGCAGCGGGATTTGGCGTGAGCATTTTATTTACCATGGGTCTTACCAGCAAATTTCTATTCGGACTGCTGGTTGATTACTTCAATCTGCGTAAAGTTTTTTTCATCAATATTTTGGTGATGCTCGCAGGATTGCTGTTGCTCGCCTCTCAAAAAGTAGAGCTGATCTGGCCCGCTATTATCGTCACCGGTTTCGGCTGGGGCGGGCTGTATACATTGCTGCAGCTGCAGGCCGTAAATAATTTTGGCTTGACCCATTCCGGAAAAATTCTCGGCACTATTACGCTCATGGACGCGATCGCGGGCGGCCTCGGAATATGGCTGACCGGCGTATTGTTTGATCGCTTCAAAAGCTACGAGATAGCGTTCTACATTATGGTGGGCCTGGTAATTCTGGCGCTCATTGCATCTACCCAAATCAAGCGTGAAATCAGGACGCGCCAGATTGCCTAGTTCAATTCTTAACTCGCCATCAATAATACGTTCCCTGTCTCGATGATATTAAAACCTCGAACGCTGATCGATAAATTGTGGGAAGCGCATTCAGTTGCGGATCTGGGTGACGGCGTGAGCCTCTTGCATATCGACCGGATATTTTTGCATGAGCGCTCGGGGGCGGTCGCGTTACGTTCGCTGAAAGCAGCCGGACGCACCGTCTGTCGTCCCGCACTCGCATTCGCCACGATTGATCACATCGTTGACACCGAAACGGGGCGCGGCGACCACACCAAATTTTCCGGCGGCTCCGAGTTTATCCGTGCCATGCGCAATGGAGCGGGTGATTTCGGTATCACATTTTTTGACATCAACGATGCACGTCAAGGGATCACCCATGTTGTCGCGGCGGAACAGGGTATTGCGCTGCCAGGGGCTACGATGGTGTGTGGTGATTCGCATACCTGCACACTGGGCGGATTAGGTGCATTGGCTTGGGGAGTGGGCTCAAGCGGCATCGAGCAGGCGCTGGCGACGCAAACGGTTGAGGAGCGCCGCCCGCAGTCCATGCGGATACGCTGCGATGGACGGCTCACCGCTGATGTCTTTGCAAAAGATTTAGTACTGTCGCTGATTGGTCAATTTGGGGCCTCCGGCGGGGCCGGATTCGCCATCGAATTTACCGGCAGCGCAGTCCGCGCCCTGCCCATCGAGGCGCGCATGACGTTGTGCAATATGGCGGTTGAATTCGCTGGCTTTACCGGCATCGTGGCACCGGACGATCAGACAATTCAATATGTGCAGGGGCGGCCCTATGCGCCGCAGGGTGCGCTTTGGGAACAAGCCATCAAGTACTGGCACGGGCTGGCCAGCGATGATGACGCATTATTTGATCGTGATCTTGTGGTCAATGTCAGCAGCCTCGCACCGCAAGTCACCTGGGGAACCAGTCCGCAACATGTGGTCAGCACCGACGGCGCAGTCCCTGATCCGGGGGCAGCCGCCACTGGGCTGACTGATCCCGCGCAACGCCTAAGCATGGAGGCGGCGCTGCGCTACATGGACCTGACACCCGGCACTCGGATGGGCTCGATCCCGATTGACGCCGCGTTCATCGGCTCCTGCACGAATGCGCGCCTGTCTGATCTGCGCGAAGCGGCTGCGGTGTTGCGCGGACGCAAGGTTGCCCCTGGGGTTACAGCGTTGTGTGTGCCCGGCTCGACCGAGGTTAAGCGAGCTGCCGAAAATGAAGGGCTGGATCGCGTATTTAAAGACGCTGGTTTTGAATGGCGTGAGTCGGGCTGTTCATTGTGTTTTTTTGTTGGCGGCGATAATTTTGGCGGCGCACGACGCGTGATATCAACCACCAACCGCAATTTCGAAGGCCGACAGGGGCCCGGTGTGCGCAGCCATCTTGCGAGCCCGGCTACAGTGGCCGCTTCGGCCACGCTCGGCCGTATCGGCAGCGTACGCGATTTGAACACACCATGATAGCGCGCTGATGCAACCCTTCACTATTTTGCGCGCGCCCGCCGCGCCACTCATGCGCTCTGATATCGATACCGATGCGATCATCCCGTCACGTGAAATGACACAGGTCGGCAAAACCGGTTTAGGCTCACGTTTATTTGCCAATTGGCGCTACATCGATGTGCATCAAAAACGCGAAGAGCGTGCTGAATTTGTACTTAATCAGGCGCCCTATCGACACGCCCAGGTGTTGCTGGCGGGCGAAAATTTTGGCTGCGGCAGCTCGCGCGAAGGTGCGGTGTGGGCGCTGCATGATTTCGGCATTCGGTGCATCATCGCCCCCTCATTTGGCAGCATCTTTCGCGCTAATTGTCTGCGCAACGGACTGCTTCCAATCATTCTTGAGTCAACGACTGTTGAAAAAATAGCGCAGCAGATGGAAGTCAGCAATGGCAGCGCCAGCATTGTGATTGACCTTATTGCCTGCACCGTTACCGATGCTGACGGCACAAATTATCCTTTCAGTATTCCGCCGCAGCAACGCGAGATGCTGTTGCGGGGACTTGATTCAATCGGGCTCGCCATAAATCGGCTGCCCGAGATAAATTTATTTCATGAAAATTTAAACAGGCAACAGCCGTGGTTATTCGCGGGCCATCTTAAAGATTGACGTGCTCGTTCATCTTTAGCTTTATGTAAATATAGGTCGACTCAGGCCCAATGTATTGCTGATCATTTTATTCATCACTCAGGAGTCACCATGTTTTTTTCGAAGCAACAAAATATTGTTATCTGGTTCGCGGTCATCTCCGCGTTCATCTTTACCGGTATGGTGACGGGGTCGGCGATCGGGCAGACTCTAGAGCCGGCTACATCTTTTAAGCCTTTAATTTCTTCAAAGCCTATCGCTTCAAAATCTAGCTCAACAAAACTGATCCCGGGTAAGGAACTAAAACTGGATCTGGACTTTGATCGCTTCATTTCATGGTTCGGCGGTGAGTGGAACAATAACGAGCAAGTCTGGCAACAAAAGGCAGACGCGGAAAAACTGCCGGGCGGCAAACCGGTCGAGCCCATTTTGCACACCCATCATATTTTTGCGCCCGTCTCTGCGCCTAAAATCGGTTCGCATGTTTTTTATGTGCAACAACATCTCGACGCGGATATGAGCAAAGCCTATCGTCAGCGCGTCTATCGTTTAAGCAAAGATGTGGCCGAGAATGCTGTGAAACTCGAAATTTTTACGCTGCCTGATGACAAAACTTTTTTTAACGCACACCTGCAACCCGCCCTGTTTACCAGCCTCGACACCAGCGCCCTCAAAGCGACTCCGGGGTGCGAAGTGTATTGGCGCTACGATGAAACAACGAGCGCTTTTACAGGCGTGCTAAAACCAAACGCATGCAGCTATTTCTCGCAAAGAATGCAAAAGCGGATCGTGGTTTCGGACACCTTAAAGCTGACCCAGAGCGAAATCTGGATCAACGACCAGGCCCGCGATGAGCAGGGAAATTACCTATTCGGCAGCAAAACCAATACGCCCGTCATGAATCGCAAAGTGCGTTATTACACCGGCTGGCTGCTGCTCAACCGTGCAGGCAAAGAAGCCAAAGAAACGGACAAGGAAATTATTTTTCGCAAAGACTTTGTGATTCACAACGAAGGGCAATACCTGCCCGTACTGTGGGATGACGGCACACCCAGCCCCTACATGCTTGAACTCGCGCAACTCACTTATCAAAACACCAAGAGCCCGATACTTAAATTGGCGCTGGTCGATAAAGACAGTAAAAAAAGCGTGATGTACATCTGGGCCAATACCGAAGCGACGCGCCTTGGCATGAATTTAAAGTGGTTTCAGGTCGGGCTCACGCTCAAGGAAGACCGGGTTGCATACGGGTTCGGAGACCCGCCCAAATCAGCCGCCCCATCTACTGCCACCTCAGCCACAGCCCCAGGCACAGCCACCATACCCGCACCAGCCGATAAGCCCGCTAGCCGCTGATTCCGGGACGGCTATGCGGTACGCCGTCGTTAGCGTAAAGCGTGGCCGTTGTTCAACAGGGTCGTTTTCAATAAGGCCGTTTGAGATATTTCCCTTGCGGCGCGCCCACTACATTGCCATCTGCAAATACTGTTTTGCCACGCAACAGGGTACGCGTCACGCGCGCGGTCATTTCGATTCCTTCGAACGGGGTATAGCCTTGTTGCGACGGTGAATCCTCGGCATGAATGGTCCAGGTTGCATTCGGATCAACGAATGCAAAATCAGCATCGCAGCCGATCTCAATGCGGCCTTTACTGGGAAGCCCGAACCGCTGCGCCGGATTGGTACTGGTGAGGGCAGCGATGCGGTTCATCGACAGCCCGCGCCGTCGCCCTTCTGTGATCATGGCGGGCAGCAGGTATTCGGTGCCGCCAAAGCCTGACTTAGCCAGGAAAATACTATGCCCCGCTTCGCCACAATGCAGCTTGTATTCGGTCTTGCAGCAGGCATGATCGGAAACCACCCAATCAATGGAGCCATCCAGTATCCGCTCCCAGAGATACTCGACATCCTCACGAGGGCGTATCGGCGGATTAACTTTGGCGAATGCGGCGGCTTTGCTGTCGACGTCCAGCATCAAATGCCCGACGGTGACCTCGCGGCCGAAGCGTATATGCGGGAAAACGGTTTGCATCTGCAGCGCTGCATCCACCGCTTTTCGCGAGGTGAGGTGCAATAGATTTATGTTGGGCAGCGCGGTCTCATTGGCCAGATAGGCTGCGATAAAAATTGCCAGCCCTTCGGAATGCGGTGGCCGTGCGGCGCTGTAGGCATGCAAGCCCTCAAGCTTGCCTTCTCGTTCGACAATGTTGGTGTAGGCTCGCATGATTTCTGCGGTTTCGCAGTGGAGACCCAGCGTGATCGAATCGGCGAGGTGCGGAAAACGTTCGCGCGCACGCTGGACGCCGCGCATGATGAATTCGAAATGCGCAATATCATAACGATCGCCCGCAGGCGTCATCAGAAATTTACTCTGATCGTTAGAGGCGCCATGCAGCCCATGGCCGCCATAGAACATGAAAATTTTGAAACTGGTCACACCGAGTATATCGGCGCAATAATCAATTTCATCAATATGCGAAGACATGATGGGAGCCAAATGATAGGCATAGTCAACATGAAAATTGCCCTCAGAGAGCTGCAATACCTCAGGGAAAAAATCGCGGTATGAACCACTCTTGTTGAGATAGTACTGACCCGTCCGCATATAGTTGAGACTGGTCGTCACGCCACCCATGGCCGCCGCTCGGCTTTCGGTAACGGCGTCCTCGTTAAGGATCGAGTAAATGCCGGTGTGCATGTGCGCGTCGACGACGCCGGGGAACAATAGCTGTCCTTTGGCATCCAGCATTTCCTGCGCGGATGATGCATCGATATGCGGTGCAATGGCGGCGATTTTGCCATCCTTGATACCGATGTCTCGCGGCTGCGGTTGGTCGTCTCCGGCATGACTGGTGGAGCCGACTATTTTGGCGTTGTGAATCACAAGATCAAACAAAACGGTATTCATACGGGCACCTTACGAAATGAGGTTTACGGCAAAGCCATGTTAGCCTGGAAATTGTTGCCGATTATTTTTGCTACTTGATTTATTGAGCCGGTGTTTTAGGGGTTATGGGGCTAGCGTTTATTGCGCTAGCGCGCACCCTGTTCAACTTGGCGGGCGCGCAGGAAACCACCAGGGGTCATGGCTCAAAGCCGCATTTTCGATCAACACCCGGCGACGGCGGAACCGGGCGATAGATGAATCGCCCATGCGCGAAGCGCCGAGTCCGGAATGTTTGAACGCCTGTTTCTCGCCGTCATGCACCATCGCCGTCAGCGCGGCATCGTTAATGCTGACCGCGCCGCATTCCATCCGCCGGGCGACCGCCAGTGCCTGCTCGCGCGGGCCGAATACCGCGCCTGATAAACCAAACTCGATTCCGTTGGCCAGCGCAATCGCATGATCAGCGTCGCGGCAGGACATGACGGGCAGCACCGGGCCAAAGGTTTCGTCGGTCATAATTTTCATGTCCGGCGTGACATCAATCAGCACCACGGGTTTGCACCACAGCCCCCCGCCCAGAATCTCCACATTGCCGCCAGCGAGCGCTTTCGCACCCTGCGCATAGGCATCATCAAGCTGCGCGCGAATCGTGTCGGCCTGGCGCTCCGCGATCAACGGGCCAATCACGCCATCATCAAGCTGAGGGTAAGCAAGCTTCAAATTATTGCATTCATCAGCAAGTGCCTCGACAAATTCCGCATATACCGGCGCTTCAACAAAAATACGTTCTACCGAGAGGCACGATTGCCCCGCATTAGCCAGACCACCCCATGCGATGGCGCGTGCGGCGCGAAGGATGTCCGCATCCTTGAGCACCACCACCGCGTCTTTGCCACCCAGCTCAAGGAAACAGGTGATCAAGCGTTCGGCGCAGTGGCGCGCAATCATGCGGCCAGTGGCCACGCTGCCCGTAAAGCACACAGCATCAGCGGCGTTGATCATGGCGACTCCGGTATGCGGCCCGCCCTGCACGATCTGCAAAACCTGGGCGAGCGCCGGGATCGCAGCGACGGTGCGCTTCAGGGGCTCGACAAAACGTGGCGTTACTTCCGAAGGCTTCACCATCACCGCACAACCGGCGGCGAGTGCGGGTACGCAATCAATCAATGCCAACAGAAAGGGAAAATTCCATGGGCTGATAACGGCTACCAAACCCAGCGGGACGCTCGCGGCGGTGAGGGTCATCGGCTTCACCACGCTGTCGCGTGTGGCGGGCTCTTCGAGCAGCGCGGGTGCACGTTCAACCCAGCGCAATAAATTGGCTATCGCTGAATCAACCTCAAGCTCGGATTCGCGTCTGCGGCCCGTGTCCACGATAAGCGCGTCGATAATATTTTGTCGCTCCGCTTTAAGTGCGGCAGCCCACTGACCGAGAAGTAGGCAACGTGCGGCAATCGGCATATCGGCCCAAGCTCCGCTACTGGCGCGGAGTTTGGCTGCATCCGCATGGATGGATTCAGGTGTGGCTTCGGTGAATTCATAATCATATTGGCCGGTACGCGGATTGCGCACGGAAAATATTTTGCTCATGGCTTTTTCGCTCATAGCGTACTGGCTTTAACTTGTGCGCTGTCAGTTTTACTGGCAGCTTCATTGTCAGTTTCATTCTGCTTGGTCAGCGCAAAAATACCGCGCTCAATCGCGGCGCGAAATCCAGCTCGTGACGGCTTTTCGTGAGCCCATACATTGGGCGGATATACGCTCATCTGATAGGTGCTGGCAAACGGCTCAAGCCGCAATCGCGCCAAATAATTATCCATGCCGATGCGGCCCCGCGCGTGACGAATATGCGCCGGATCTATGGCTGTTGATGCCACCATGGATTCACCATAACCGGCCTCAGCCAAGACGCGTCCTTCATAATCGATCACCTGTGAGCCGCCGTCGGTTGAGCACATGGGAATATCAATGCCGGCAATCCCGGCGCTATTGGCTGAGACCAAATAAGCCAGATTTTCGATCGCGCGGGCACGCTTGGCAATGCCTTTTTTGGTCGCGATGGGGCTACCGGTCTCGGAAGATGAATGCAGAAAAATTTCGGCTCCACGCAACGCCAACGCGCGCGCAACTTCCGGAAACAGAATTTCTTCGGAGGCAATACAGGCCAGCCGTCCCAGCGGCGTATCGACTACCGGAAACGCTGCTTCGACACCATAAGCTGCCACAAATTGGTCCCATACATCATGCGGCGTGGCGGTGTACATCGAGATTAAACGCCGATAACGCAGTATAAGTTTGCCCTGATCATCGAAAATAAAACTGATCTGGAATGAGAGTCCGGAAAAATCAGTATCGACCTCGTAGGCATTACCGGACAGATACACCCCGTTTTTTTTAGCGACCTCACCGAGTGCTGCGTATTCCGCGCAATCAGGCGCAAGGCAGGCGCGCGCAACCCATGTCGGTAAATCGGCCCCGTTAGGGAAGCTGGTTAGAAAATACTCCGGCAGCACCACCAGTTTTAAATCATCGCCGATAAACGCTTTGCTGCCCGCGATTTGGCGGTCAACGCGTTCAATCGTGCGCCGCATTTGCTGGCGACAGCCAGCAACGTCGCTGATACTGTTAATGGCATCGCAGCGGATTTGCAAGGCCAATGCACGATAGGGGCCGATGAGCGCGGTCATGTTGATATTGATCCGGTTGAAGGTGGCGTTGGTGTTAGTGATGGCGGCGGAAAACCCTCCACCAGCACCACGCTGGCATCGCTAATACCGGCGCGAAGTTTGCGCGCTTCCGCGTATTCAGGTGAGTTCCAGAAAGCCAGCGCAGCTTCTCGCGAGGGCCATTCCGAAATTACTGATTTGCCTTCAGGCCACTTGCCTTCAAGGGTTTCGCGAGCGCCCCCCAACACCAAATAACGCCCTCCGAAACGCTGCACCAATGCGGCGGTCGCTTTGCCGTAATTTGCAAAGCGTTCGCGGTCATGAATAATCACGTTGACGATCAGATAGGCGGACATATCGATTACCTTTTTTTGAAAGCATTAACGGCGCACCTGAAATCATCGCCCTCGAAAGCGTGGCGAAAAATCTGCTGGGTTTCATCATCATCATGGGTGATGCCGTCACGAATCTTCAAAAGTATTGTTTTAATCCCGCGCTGACTCGCCCCTGAAAGGGCAACGATGCTCTGAACGCAAGCATTGGCGCGGCTCTCCAGCTCATCAAGCTCGCAAATTTCATTCACCAGACCCCATATCAGCGCGGTACCTGCATCCACTTCGCGGCCTAACAGCAGCATTTCACGCGTCCGCGCCGGGCCAATGAGTTGGTGTATGCGCAAGGTGTCAGCCAGACGATAGGTCAGACCAAGCCTGGCGGGGGTGATCGCGATTTTGCTATCGATCGTCGCGATCCGGAAATCCGATGAAGCGGCCAGTGCCGCGCCGCCGCCAAAGCAGCTGCCGCGAACCAGGGCGAGAGTGGGCTGTGGCAGATTGGCGTAAGCATCGAGCGCTTGAGCAATCGTGGTCTGATTTTGCCGCATCCACGCGGCGTCATCCGTATGCGTTTGCAGCTCATGAATATCTGCGCCCGCACAAAAATGCGCACCCTCTCCTGTCAGTACCACCGCGCGTATATCCGCGCGTGCGCCAAGCTCGGTACATACCACGGCGAATGCGCTCCACGCCGCGTGGTGGAGCGCATTACGGCGCGCCGGGCGGGCCAGCGTGATGCGGGCCACCTCACCGCTAATGCTGAGTTGGATGCCGGGCGCGTCATTCATGGCAGCAGATGGAGCGGCAGACATATTCAGGATCGTGGCAAAAACTATTTAGGCTTCTTTTTATCCATCATTTTTTTGAAATACGTCCAGGAGGTTTCGTTGGGCCGCGTGTCGTCGGTGGAGGGCGCGTGTTTATAGGCTGGATAGTTAAGCGCAATTTCTTTTTTAATACCTTCCGGCATAGCGTCAAAACCACCGACCAGCTTTTTCCCGGTGCCGGAAAAAATCATATAACCCTGCCGGTCGCCCATCTTCATCCACGGCAAGAATTTTGATATACGTGACCATGCAATGACCGGAAACGCCTTGTCTTTGGATGCATCCAGCAATTCATTTTTGTCGGCGATAAAGTTAAAAATTTCCATCGCATGATAAGTCCCGCCGACATAATCCTGATAATCGCCCGCCAGCGGATTTGAATAGAACAGCGGTATTTCAGAGGTGGTCAAAAATTTATCTTCCAGTTCCTGACCACGGAATTTTGCCGGCCCACGCTCACCGTTAGCCCAAGACACGGCCATGTTCACCGGATCGTTGGCAACATGAATGACTTCAACCTCTTCATTGCTCCAGGGATTTTTCCATGTTCTCACCACCTCTTTAGTTTTGGGATCCAGGTAAAACAATAGTTCGCGCGAGACAAGTTTGAAGCCGTAGCCTTTCACGGGATCCTGAAAACCTTTGGAGGCACGTACATTCATCCCCCAATAGTGAAACAAATGACGATCTTTTTCACCCGCAATGCGAGTGTAGACATTGCCTTCCCAATAATAAACACACTCCTCGCCGTCCTTTAAACTGGAGGCAATTTTTCGATCCATTTTGATCACATCATCGGGATTATTCAGATCAAGCGTGACGCGCTCTGTGGGTGGGGCTGGTGGGGCTAATGCGCTTTGCTGAGCGGAGGCTATTGAGCCAAAACCGAATAAAGCAAAGCAAAGCGCCAGCGTTTTCTTCATCATCATTTTTTCAGTCCTGTAAAAATTGCAGGGTTGCGCTCAAGTAAAGCGATTGAGCAATGGCTCAAGCCGTTATAAAACAGCGTGACAAGGTGATAAGTTGAATGTAATATTTGTCCGGACAAGTTTTACTAATTTACGCAATCAAGCATTAAAACGCAAGTTTTACTCGGACAGTTTTATTCCCGCAGTTTTTATTGCCTGGTTTTTTTATCGTTGGGTTTTATTATCCGGGCTTTTTCATCTGAGTATCAGCACATCCGGCAAAAATTAACATTCATCCCGCCATAATAGCTTCCTAATTTTCACCCTCTGCATTTACCTAGTCCAGCGTGATTTTATTCACTGACCGAAACCGGAATCAACGCTTATGAATGTGCGCAAACAATTTGTTGACATCGGTGATCGCCGGGTGATGATTCGCTATGCAGGGTGCGGACCGGCGCTAGTGCTGCTACACCAGTCACCGCAAAATTCGCGCGCGATGTTGCCCTGGATTCAACGATTGGCTGAACACTATGCCGTGTTTGCGCCGGACACGCCCGGTTTTGGCGATTCCGACCCGCTACCTTTGGCTCAGCCTGAAGTGCCGGACTACGCGGCAGCGCTGTCGAAACTGCTCGACACGCTGGGCATTGAGCGAGCCCTGATTTACGGGGTGCACACGGGCGCGGTGACCGGCTTGCGGTTCGCACTCGATTTTCCTGAAAAAGTGGCGGCGCTGGTTTGCGATGGCTATGCGCGTTTTAACGCGCTCGAGCGGGAAGCCTTACTGGCCCATTATTTGCCTCCATTTGAGCCGCTATGGGATGGCTCTCATTTAACCTGGCTGTTCGCGCGCATGCGCGAGCAACATCTGTTTTTTCCATGGCATGACAGTACACAATCGGCCCGCCTGGCGTACCCCGCACCCATGCCAGCACACCTGCATGGTGCGGTGCTGGATGTGCTTGAAGTGGGCGATGGCTACCGCGCCGGTTATCGCGCACCCTTTTTGTATGACGACATGACCGCTGCCGCCAGACTAGATGTACCCACGGCCATTTACTACCGCGCTGAGGACGTACTCGCGCCGCATCTTCAACGTTTACCGGGACGACCGGCACACGTAACTGCAGAGCTGATTGTGGGTGGCGCACCGGCCCTGATGGCACGCGCCGACAATATGTTCTCAGCACATGCGGCCAAGGCAAGCATCATTGATAGCGCAAAATGTATCAACGCCGCTCGATCTGGTGCGCGCATGGTGATTGCCACTGATGAAGGCGAGCTGGGATTTCGCGTTGTTCGCGGACGCGGCAAAGGCATCGTCATGCATCTTCACGATATCGGCTGCCCGCATCAAACGCCGGTCACAACCGATCTCGCTGGCTTCACATTACTGCCTGATTTACCGGGCCACGGTGCCAGCTGCGGCTGGTCGCATGAACGGTGTGCACCGGACGTCGTGGCGAAGGCGCTGCTGGCGATGGTCGACTGGTGGGGAAACTGGGGAGACAATATGCAAAACTATAAACCCAACACCGCGCAGCACCTTGAGCACATGAAACACATAACCATTGTGGCGGTTGGCGGCAGCAGCGTCATCGGGGCCGGGTTAGCCTTGCTGATGGGCGCGCGCTGCACACACCTGACATTACAAAATCCGTTGCCCCTCGACGCGGCAGAACGCACCCAATTCCTCACCCAGCTACCTGACCTGACACCGACATCGACGGGCGCACAATTTATTGAAGCCTGGAATTTTGCACGCATGAAATATTTATTCTGGCCGTGGCTGAACAGTGTGGAAGTAAATGACCGCCACGCCGTACGGCAGACGATCGCCCCCGCCCCACGTCGCGTGCATGCAGAGGTCGTGGAAATTCTAAAAGCCGATCAATGTTTCCACGCATTGTGGCGTGAGTCGCTCGCGGTGGATTTGGCTCAACAGCTTTTGCGATTGACCATACCCGTTGAATTACTCACTACGCTGGAAAATAATTCCATACCAATGGAACAGTTAGCGCAGCGTATGGCCTCGGCGGCAGGTTTGAAGCCCATTGCCGTAGCAGGCGGCAATACCTGCAGTAACGCAGGCTGGAAATCATGGCGGAAATAATAATCTCCTCAATCCCAACACCAACAGCCATGCCAAGCCCAACACCTCAAGCAGACGTGCGCGCAGCGCTTGCGGCACAACTCGGCGCAGACCGTGTGATAACGGACGCTGATGAATTACTTTTTTACAGCCAGGATGTTTATGGTGCCGGCGCAGTGCCTACGGCTTTGGTGCGTCCTTGTACGGTAGAAGACATCCAAGCCATCGTGCGCATTGGCGCTGCAGCGGGTTATCCGCTGATAGCGCGCGGTGGTGGCTTAAGCTATACCGATGGCTATCTGGCTCGTCAGCCGTGCATCTTGCTGGATTTATCGGCGCTGAATCAAATTGTTGAAATTAATCGTGCAGACCGTTATGTGGTGCTGGAGGCTGGCGTTAATTGGGCTACGTTGGATGCGGCGCTGGCCCCGCTGGGGTTACGCACCCCTTACTGGGGGCCGCTCTCCGGGTTGTTCTCGACGGTCGGCGGCGCCCTTTCACAAGGCAGCGTATTTCTCGGCTCCGGCCTGCACGGCTCGGTGGGTGACTCGGTGCTGGGGATTGAGGTGGTTATTGCGAACGGGGACTTGCTGCGTACCGGCAGCGCCGCCGCAGGAAATACCCCTGCCTTCATGCGCTATTTTGGTCCGGATCTCACGGGCCTGTTTATTGGTGATGCGGGCGCACTCGGGTTGAAAGTGCGTACCACCTTGCGTTTGATTCCACGCCCGCAGGCGCTGGGATTTCTGTCGTTCGAGTTTGCCGATAGCGCGCCGATGCTTGAGGCAATGGCAGAAATTTCCCGGCAGCATCTGGCCAGCGAGTGCTTTGCGTTTGACCCCTATCTGGCGGAAGTACGAATGAAGCGTGCAAGCCTGTTTGCCGATGCCAAAGTCCTGGCGAATGTGGTGAAACAATCCGGATTACTGGCTGGTGCCAAAATGGTCGTGGCCGGCCGCCGTTTTCTGCAGGCCAATTGTTATTCTGCACACGTGATTATCGAAGCCGATTGCGAGGCCGCACTCGCGCCGCGAATGAAAAACGCACGCACTATATTGTCGATAGCCGGTACTGAAACAGATAATTCGATTCCAAAAGCGTTGCGCAGCACGCCTTTTACGGTGCCCAACAATATGCTTGGGCCTGACGGCGAGCGCTGGGTACCGGTACATGGCATCGTGCCACATTCGAAGGCTGCCAGCGCTTTTAACGCCTGCCAAAACCTGTTCGTTGCGCATCATCAAAAGATGCAGGACCATGGCATTAAAACCGGTTTTTTATTGAGTACGATTTCCCAGCAGGCCACATTGATTGAGCCCGTGTTCTTCTGGCCCGATTCACATACCGCCTATCACAAACGCATGGTCGAGGCAGGCTATCTTGAGAAAATTGGCGAGCCTGCAGATAATCCGGGCGCGCGTGCGGTGGTGGATGAATTAAAACATGCAGTTGCCGATACGCTGCGAGCGCTGGGAGCAACGCATTTTCAACTAGGCAAATTTTATGCTTATCGCCAGGGACGCGACGCTGCCAGCCTGGCACTATTTGACGCCATTAAACACCATCTTGATCCCGACCATTTAATGAATCCAGGGGTATTAAAATGATCATAAATACCAGCGGCCCCCGTCTTTTGCATGGCACAGTCTGTGTTCCTTCGCTCACCGTCGCTTCACGGCTGTATGTCGATTTGCTTGAACAAAATATAGTAGAACGCGGCCTTATCAGCGCTGAAGAAGCGCGCGCCTGGCAGGCACCGGCCACTGAGGGTGCTGCATTTATGGTGCTGCAACCCGCGAGCGGTGTACCGGTCTATTTGCGTTTGATTGAGCAGCCCGCGCCGTCGGCTTCGCTGGCTTCCTATGAGCCCGGCAAACATTACGGTTGGTCAGCACTGGAACTGACGGTTGAAAATGCCGATGCTGTACATGAACGATTGGTAGAAGCCAATAAGCTCATCATCGCAGCGCCTATTATTGCAGCGCCCAAAAAACTGGCGTTCACGGACAATCTTTATCCCATGCAGGCACGTGGCCCCGGCGGCGAGGCACTGTATTTGAACGAGGTGCGTGGCAACTTGCCCAGCAGCGATCTGCCCATGGCACGGTGCTGGGTAGATCAATTATTCATCGCCGTGATGGGCTGTCGCAGCCGCGAAGCCACGCTCGATTTTTATAATGGTCTGCTCAACACCACCACCAGCGGTACCTGGGATATTGAGTACAGCGTGATCAATCTCGCCTTCGGCCTGCCTGCCAGCACCACTCATATGCTGTCGACAGTAGCAGATGGCCGCACTGTTCTGTTTGAAATTGACCAGTACCCTGCCGCCGCGAGCGCCGCACCGCAGGCTGAAGATGCATTGACGCCGGGCATCTGCAGTATCGGCATTCGCGTGGCCGCGCCCCCGGCTGCGGCATGGCTAACGCCCCCTGCGGTGCGCACGAACGCGCCTTATTTCGGCGCGACGGTCGGCGTGGTGCGCGGCCCGGATGATGAATTGACCGAACTCATATGGTGAGGGTGAAAACTAGCGCTCATCGATTAAACATCGCCGCATGCCTGAGCGTATGCTGCTTCAGATCGACATGAAAATAAACCAACGCATTCTGCTCGCGCGCACTCCGCAAGGCCTACCTCTGGTTGAAGATTTTTCGAGCGATGAAGTCGCCGTGGTGTCGCCTGCAGACGGCCAATTTTTGTCGCGCACGATATTCCTGTCGCTTGATCCGTACTACCGCAACGTAATGAAAAACAGCCCTGTGTACCCCGAACGATTAGCGCCGGGTGACGTGATGATTGGCGAGACGGTAGCGGAGGTGATTGAATCTTGTCATGCCCAATATCAGGTGGGCGATTTCGTGTTGGTCAGAAACGGCTGGCAGCAGTACGCGTTGTCGGATGGCAGCGGAGTGCATAAACTTAACCCCATTGAGCTTGATTCCATTAATGCGCCGCTTTCCACCGCGTTAGGCGTACTCGGCATGCCGGGCTTAACCGGCTATGCCGGCACCCTGGCCCTCGCAGAGCCTGCGGTTGGCGAAACATTTGTGGTGTCGGCCGCCACCGGGCCGGTTGGCAGCACGGCAGGACAAGTTGCGCGCATGGCGGGCGCACGCGTTGTCGGCATAGCAGGCTCCGATGAAAAATGCGCTTATGCCGTGCGCGAGCTTAACTTTGCCGCGTGTATTAATTATAAAAATAACGACAAACCAGGTGAACTTGCCCGCGCCTTAAAGCGTGTCTGCCCCGATGGCATCAACGCGTACTTTGACAATGTAGGTGGCACCACGCTCACCGCCGTACTCGGCAACTTGGCGCTGCATGCGCGCATTGTGCTGTGCGGCATGATCGAAGCCTACAGCATGGATACACCCCCTCCTGGCCCGTTTTTAGGGCCGCTTGTCGGTGCCCGCGCCACCATCAAAGGCCTGGTGGTGTACGACCATTCAGCACGCATGCCCGAAATGCGCCAGGTTATCGGCACCTGGATTCGTCACGGTCAATTTCACTATCGCGAAGATATTACCGACGGCCTGCTAGCCGCCCCCGCCGCATTTTGTCGCCTCATGCGCGGCGGGAATTTTGGCAAAGCGCTGGTGCGGGTTGCGGATGCTTGATAGCTATGCGACTCACGCCAATATGAATAAAAAAATGAAGCGCCCTCATCGCCTACCCAAGCGGACTTCAAGCCATTTTTGCCTCAAACACCCCGTCAATGCTGGAGTTTAAATTTTATTGAATTTTTATTCCCGGCACAAAACATTAACGGAGACCGTGCAGGTCTTGCCGAAATCAGGCGATGATGATTGACCTCAGTGGGTAAGCAGGCTAAAATTTGTCCGGACAACTTTTACTATTTGATACTTTTTGCAAAAGGCACGCTATGGCAACCTTACTCGTGTTGTTCAATCTGAAAACTGGCGTTGATATGGCGGCCTATGAAACCTGGGCGCGCGAAAAAGATTTACCGACGGTACGCGGGCTCGGCTCGGTCGCGGGCTTTGAGGTGATGCGTGCGCAGGGGATGTTGGGCTCGGATGCGAAGCCGCCTTACCAATATGCTGAGATCATCGAGGTGCCGGACATGGATGCTTTCGGCAAGGATTTAGGCAGCGAAGTGGTGCAGGCGGGGGCGAAACAATTTCAGGCGTTTGCCGATAATCCGCTGTTCATTGCCTGCCAAAAGTTGTAAGCCATGGCGAATTATCCCGAGCTAAAAGGCAAGGTGGCGCTGGTCACGGGTGCGGGCCGTCGCCAAGGTTTGGGTGAAAGCATCGCGCGTCGTCTGGCCCATGAGGGTTGCACCGTGATCATCAGCGATATTGGCCATGCCAACGGTGCAGAAATGCCGACCCATGCAGTCGGCACACAATCTGAAATGGACGCGGTGGCGGCCGAGATTAATGCTGCGGCCATGAATCGTGGACAGGGCGGTGCGTGCCATGCGATGACACTGGATGTGCTCGAAGAAACTCAGGTCAAAGCGGTCATCGCCGCGATGGTGACGCGCCATGGCGGACTCGATATTCTGATTAACAATGCAGGCGTCGGCTATTTAATGAAGCCCATCGCCGAGCTGTCAATGAGCGAATGGGATGCAGTACTCGGCGTCAATTTACGCGGTGCATTTATGTGTACCAAATATGCAGCCGAGGCCATGGTGCAGCAGGGCCGCGGCGGGCGCATTGTCAATATCGCCAGTCAGGCCGCTAAATCCGGGTTTCCGTTTGCGGCGGCCTATTGTGCCTCCAAACACGGCCTGATCGGGCTCACGCGGGTGACCGCGATCGAATACGGCAAGCATCAGATTACGGCCAACGCAGTCTGCCCGAATCATGTAACGACCGGTCTTGGCGCCTGGCAAAACGAATATTTTTCCAATGCGCTGGGCATGAGCATGGATCAATATATGACTGCCATGAAAGGCCGTATTCCGCTGGGCCGCGCTGGCGTGCCTGAAGATACCGCAGCGGCGTCGGCGTGGTTATGTTCGGACGACGCCAAATATGTAACCGGCGAGGCGATGAATGTCTCCGGCGGCGAGGAGGTTCACTGATGGCCACTTCCACGTCTACACCATATATCGGGAAAACGCCTGATCTTGCCGCGCCAGAAGTAGGGGCAGAAGTAAACGCAAAAGCAGGGGAAGGGGCAGGCACGTGGAGATGGCCGAAGCAGGCCAGGCTCGCATTGTCGATTGTGGTCAATGTTGAGGAAGGCTCGGAATATACGTTGGCCGATGGCGACAAGATTACCGAACCTGTTGATGAGTTGGGCGTGAGTCTGAAAAAGCCGCTACGCAACTATGGTAACGAATCCAATTATCAGTACGGCATCAAGGAAGGACATGCGCGGATTGCGGCGCTGCTTGATCAGTATCAAGTGCATGCAACCTATACTGCCGCCGCACTTGCCCTGGAGCGTGCGCCAGCGATCGCGGCGTACATCAAGGCACGCGGTCACGAAACCTGTTGCCATGGCTATCGATGGATACATCAATTCGCGCTGGACGAAACCGAGGAGCGTGAATTCATTCGCAAAGGTCTCGACAGCATCGAAAAAACCACCGGCACGCGTCCAGTCGGCTGGCTGTCACGCTATTTGCATACGGCCCATACGCGCCGTTTATTGCAGGAGGCAGGCTGTGAATATCACATGGATGATTATTCTGCTGACGCGCCGTTCTGGGCTGCGGTGGAAGGCTCGCATAAACCGATGGTGATCGTGCCCTATCAGCTCGATACCAATGACATGAAAATGTGGCTGGCACCGGGCTACTTGCCTGAGCATTGGCTGGACTACGCGGTGGCGACTCTGGATCAGCTTTATGCAGAAGGTGCCACGCAGCCACGGATGATGTCGCTGGGCTTGCATTTGCGTATTATTGGTCGCCCCGGACGCATTGGTGCGCTGGAAAAATTTCTGGAGCATGCAAGCCAGAAACAGAGCGTGTGGTTTGCGCAACGCATCGAGATCGCACGCCATTTTGCCGCGAATGTGGCCGCCCCGTGAGCCTCATGATCGCAACCGATTCACCTCGTCGTTGCCTGCTGTTTGTTCCCGGCGCACGCCCCGAACGATTCGACAAAGCGGTGGCCTCAGGCGCTGACCAGGTTTGCATTGATTTGGAAGATGCGGTCGGGCGCGACGACAAAGTCACGGCACGTGAGGCAACGCTGCAGTTTATATTGGCAACGCAAAATAAATCCGCGCCGACAAGTCAGTCCGCTCAATCCAGACCGCCCGTGCAATTGGGCCTGCGTATTAACAGCATTAGCGGGCTTGATTACGGCAGCCGCGCATTAGGCTTGGCCGATTTACAGCGGATTGTTGAAACCGGCGCACGCCCCGCCTTCATCATGCTGCCGAAAATCGAAGACGCGGAAGATGTTTTGCGAGTAGAGAAAATATTGGCTCATACAGATATTCCGGTGATCCCCCAGCTTGAATCGCCGCACGCTATTTTTGAGGCGCGCGCGATTGCGGGCGCTTGCAAACGGGTGCAGGCGCTGATGTTCGGCGGCTATGATTACGCCGTGGCGGCCCGGGTTAAACCCGGAGAACGAGGCTGGTTCTGGGCGCGCGCACAACTGGCGGCGGCGGCAGCGGAAGCAGAAATTGGCGCGCTTGACGTGCCCAGTCTTGAGCTCAAAAATATGCACGAAGTCGCCGCCGAGACCGAGCAGGTGATCGCGCTCGGCTACACCGGCAAAGCCGCGATTCATCCGTCGCAGGTAGCGACGATTCAAAATATTTTTCTGCCCACCGCAGATGAACATCAGCGTGCGCTGCGCGTATTGGCGGCGGTTGCCAGCGCGACTTCTGCCGCCATTCAGGTAGACGGCAAGCTGGTTGATCGCCCCATTGTGCTGGCGGCGCAGCGCGTGGCCGAACTCGCAAGGCTGGGGCTACGCGGTTAAATCAATTTAAAAAGACTGAAAAACATTAAAGGAAGCGTGATGGTGCAAAACATTAAACAGGTCGGTGAAAATCGCTACCGTGAACATTTTGGCCGCTATTTTGAAGATTTTAAAGTGGGCGATATTTACGAACACCGCCCCGGTCGCATGATTACCGAGACCGATAATATCTGGTTCACGCTACTGACGATGAACACCCATCCAATGCATTTTGATCCGGAGTATGCCAAGGCCAGCGAGTTCGGCAAATGCATCATCTGCTCGCCGTTAACGGTTGCGCTGATGGTCGGCATGAGCGTGACCGATGTCAGCCAGAAAGCGATTGCGAATCTGGGCTGGACGGACATCAAAATGACCCATCCGCTGTTCGCTGGCGATACCCTTTACGCCGAATCAAAAGTGCTGGACAAGCGCGAATCGAAATCGCGACCCGGCGCCGGCATTGTCAGCGTCAGCACCGATGGTTACAACCAGGATAAAAAACTTGTCTGCTCTTTTAACCGCACTATGCTCATCGCCAAACGCGGTCACAGCGTGGAAGACAAGGTTAATTATTAAGCCAGATCATTTATCTAAACACTAGTATTGGCGGACTTTTTGAAGCAAAAATGCCCTGCATAAGCCGCCAATAATAGAGTTTGATTCACCAAAATTATACTGAAGCTGTAATGAAACACGATGAAGGAAACACCATGAATTCGATGTCTGAAGCTGTTCATTTCACCCCCGACGATGAGCGCATGCTGCTCGACGCCATTGATAATTGGGTGGAGAAATCGGTGCGACCGATTGCGCGTGAATATGATCACGCCGATAAATATCCGGTCGAGCTAGTTGAAGAAATGAAGTCACTCGGATTGTTTGGCGCCACCATTTCGCCACATTACGGCGGCCTCGGCCTGCCGGCCAGCACCTACGCCAAAATCGTGATCAAGGTGTCGTCGGTGTGGATGGCACCGACCGGTATTTTTAATTCGCATCTGATCATGGCGGTGGCGATTGAACGCTTCGGCACCGAGGCGCAAAAACAAAAATATTTGCCGCGGATGGCCACGGGCGAGTTGCGTGGCGGCATCGGTTTGACCGAGCCGGACTGCGGCACGGATTTGCAGGCGATTCGAACGGTTGCCAAAAAAGACGGTGATCACTATCTGATTAACGGCAACAAAATCTGGATCACCAATTCAGGTAACGGCGGCATGATTTTGCTGCTGGTCAAGACCGATCCGACCGCACAACCACGCCACAAAGGGATGAGTCTTTTCATCGCCGAGAAAGGCCCCGGCTTCATTGTTTCCAACAAAATGAAAAAGCTCGGCTACAAATCGATCGACAGTTGTGAGCTGGCTTTTCAGGACTATCGAGTGCATGAAGATTGTCTGCTGGGCGGCTTGGAGGGCAAAGGTTTTCAGCAGGTCGCCGGCGGCCTGGAGCTGGGGCGCATCAACGTCGCGGCACGTGGCGCCGGTATTGCAGAAGGCTCGTTAAAGCTCGCTTTGCGTTATGCGCAGGAGCGCAAAACCTTCGGCAAACCGATTTGCGAGCATCAGGCGATTCAACTTAAATTAGGCGAGATGGCATCACAGGTTGAAGCCTCAAAACTGCTGGTTGATCACGCCGCACGGGCTTATGACCGGGGCGAGCGCTGTGATATGGAAGCTGGCATGGCGAAATATTTTGCTTCCGAGGCAGGCGTATTTTGTTCTCAGGAAGCAATGCGTATTTTCGGCGGCGCCAGCTATTCGGTTGAATATGAAATCGAACGCTTTTATCGCGACGCGATGCTGATGTGTATTGGTGAAGGCACTAATGAAATGCAGCGCATTATCATTGCCAAACAACTCGTCGCTCGAAATCCCGCGTGATCATGACCCGCACGCCCCCGCCGGCAGTTTCTGCTGCTAACCTCCCCCTCGCCGGTATTCGTATCATCGCAGTTGAGCAATATGGCGCGGGCCCGTATGGCTCAAGCTATCTGGCTGATCTGGGCGCTGAAGTGATCAAGATCGAGAACCCGAACACCGGCGGCGATGTGTCGCGTGCCAACGGGCCGTTTTTTCTGGGCGAAGGTGATAGCGAATTTTTCCAGACTTTCAACGCCAACAAAAAAAGTTTTGCACTCGACCTGAAAGCGCCAGGCGGTCGCGCCGTGTTTGAAAAATTAGTCATCTCGGCCGACGCGGTACTCAACAATCTGCGTGGGGATCAGCCCGCCAAGCTAGGCATCGACTATCCAACACTGTCGAAATTAAAACCATCTATCGTCTGCGCCCATCTGTCTGCCTATGGACGCAACAATGATCGAACCGACTGGCCGGGCTATGATTATCTGATGCAGGCCGAAGCCGGATTTTGCATGCTCACAGGTGAGCCGGATGGGCCCCCTGCGCGGTTTGGTTTATCCGTAGTAGATTTTATGACCGGCATGACCATGTCGATTGCGCTGCTGTCTGGCGTCATCGGCGCGCTAAAAAGCGGGCGCGGACGTGATGTGGATGTCAGCTTGTTCGATGTCGCACTGCATCAGCTTAGCTATCCGGCAACCTGGTATCTAAATAATCATTATGTGACTCAACGCATGCCTCGCGGGGCGCATCCGACCACGGTGCCAGCGCAAATGTATAACGCCAAAGGCGGGCATGTGTTTGTGTTGTGCATGATCGATAAATTCTGGCGCGCTTTATGTGTCGGGCTTCAGCGGCCTGAGCTGGCAGATGACCCGCGCTTTGATTCCATCCCGAACCGGCGTCTCAATCGCGATGCGTTAACCCCGATTCTGGATGCCGAGTTTGAAAAACATACGGCTGATGAATGGATGCAAAAACTCGGTGGCGTGATTCCGATTGCGCCGGTTTACGATCTTGCCCGCAGTCTCGATAATCCCTATGTGGCGCAGGTTGGCATGATTCAATCGCTTAATCACCCGGCCAATCCCAACCTGCGCCGTCTGGCGAATCCCATCAAGCTTGACGGCCAGCGCCTGCCCGTCGCACCCGCCAAAACGCTCGGTGCCGATACCGCAGCACTGCTCAATGAGTTAGGATTCGATGCTGCCGAAATCGATGCACTGCGGCAGTCGAAAGCCATTGTTTAAATTATTTAAAGTGAGCCACGGATGAAGCTTGCCGGCGTTAAGGTCATCGACCTTTCACTGTTTTTACCGGGCCCGCATCTGACGATGCTGATGGCCGATCATGGTGCCGAGGTGATCAAACTTGAGCCCCCA
The DNA here is from genome assembly GCA_025359985.1 of Burkholderiales bacterium. Lineage (GTDB taxonomy): Bacteria > Pseudomonadota > Gammaproteobacteria > Burkholderiales > Usitatibacteraceae > UKL13-2. The sequence continues at coordinate 38,616 of JANYDB010000064.1, forward strand.
GGCGAGGGGGAACCGGTGCGCCATATTGGCGCGATCCAAGCGGGCCATAGCGTGTGGTTTCGCAATACCCATCGCGGCAAAAAAAGTATTTGCCTGGACTTGAAAAATCCGGTTGAACTGGCGGCGCTGCTCGCCTTGATCGACACCGCCGATATCGTGGTGGAAGGTTTTCGTCCGGGTACGGCAGAGCGACTGGGCATCGACTATGACACCGTGGCAGCACGTAATCCGCGCATTATTTATTGCGCGATCTCAGCCTTCGGACAAACCGGGCCAAAACGCTTCAAACCCGCGCATGATCTGGCCATACAAGCCGATAGCGGCCTGATAAGCCTGAACCTGGGCGCTGATGGTAAACCGGCGATGCCTAATATGCCGGTAGCCGATATGGCCGCATCGCTGATGGCGTTATCTGGTATTTTAATGGCGCTCTATCGCCGGGAAAAAACTGGCCAAGGCGATTACCTTGATATTTCGATGCAGGATGCGTTGCTGTCGTGGACGCCTAATGTGATGGGGGTGCCATTTACACAAAACCGTGCGCCTGAGGTGAAACAACAACGCAGCTTTGGCGGGGGCAGTTTTTATAATCTTTATGAAACCGCGGATCACCGTTTTCTGGCGCTTGGGGGCAGTGAAGCCAAATTCGTTAAAAGCTTGTTGACGATGCTTGAGCGTGAAGATTTGATTGCAGCCGCCAGCACCGCACCCGGGCCTGAGCATGAGCCGGTTAAACAATTTTTAACCACTGCATTCGCCACCAAAACGCTTGCGCAATGGACCACTCTGCTGGATGCCATCGATGTTTGCTGGGCACCGGTACGCGATTTGTATGAGGCAACCCAGGAGTTACATCTGGCTGCGCACGACACGATTCATCGAGATGAATCAGGCGCGTTAAATTTGAATAACCCGATCCGCTTTCGCCACGAGGCGGGCGCGCCCGATTGGCGTTTGCCCGCAGTCGGTGAGCATAATGATGAGGTGCTGGGTGGTCTGAGCACCGCCAGCACAAATCATAAAATAGATAAAAATGAATTAGCATGATGACTAAAGTGCCCGTGACATTACCTGATGCGCTGCCCGTAGTTCTGATTAGCGAAGTCGGCCCGCGTGATGGCTTGCAAAGCATCAGCCGCATCATGACCACGGCTGATAAATGTCGCTGGTTGACGGCACTTTATCAAGCGGGGCTCCGCGAAATTGAGGTGGCCTCGTTTGTTCCCGCCGCGCTATTGCCGCAGATGGCGGATGCCGCTGCGGTGGTGGCACATGCGCTCACGCTGCCGGGGCTGACGGTGATGGCACTGGTGCCGAACCTGCGCGGCGCACAAGCCGCATTAGCCGCTGGCGTACATAAGCTCACTATTCCGGTATCGGCCAGCGCCGCACACTCACTGGCGAATGTGCGGAAATCGCGCGAGCAAATGGTCGAAGAGGTGCGGGCCATTGTGGCGTTGAAAAACGAGCTTGCGCCGCACGTAAAAATTGAAGCTGGTATTGCCACCGCGTTTGGCTGCACCCTGCAAGGCACGGTCGCCGAAGATGATGTCGTGCGGCTGGCGGCGAGCGTGATCGAGGCAGGCGCTAATGAATCGGGCCTCTCTGACACCACCGGCTATGCTAATCCGGCACAAGTACAACGCCTGTTTCGCCGCGTGCGTGCCGAAATTGGTGATAAAACCGGTGCGGCTCATATGCACAATACACGCGGCTTGGGACTGGCAAATTGCCTGGCCGCGTTTGAGGCTGAGGTGCGAACGTTTGACTCTTCACTAGGTGGATTGGGCGGCTGCCCGTATGCACCCGGCGCCTCCGGCAATGTCGTGACCGAAGACCTGGTATTTATGTTTGAAGCGATGGGTGTGAACACCGGGGTTGATCTGGATGCCCTGATAGCTGCACGCGACGTGCTCAAAGCGGGCCTGCCTGATGAGCCACTTTACGGCATGACCCCTGAAGCTGGTTTGCCGAAAGGTTTTCAGCCGGCGCCCAGGGTCTCAAAATGAATGACCTCAATCTGAATAAGCCTATGTTGCCACCGCTCCCTGCTGCACCGTTAGCTACAATTACAGCCACACCTTCACCACTACCGTTGGCCGGTATTCGCGTGATCGAATTTACCCACATGGTGATGGGACCGACCTGCGGCATGGTGCTGGCGGATTTGGGCGCAGAAGTCATCAAGGTTGAACCCATCGGCGGCGACAATACCCGCAAGCTGCTCGGCTCCGGTGCGGGATTTTTTGCGATGTTCAACCGCAATAAAAAAAGTATCGCCCTCGATCTGCATCAACCTGAAGGCAAGGAAGCAGCGCTTAAGCTGATTGCGACGGCGGATGTAGTCAGCGAAAATTTCAAGCCCGACACTATGCGCAAACTCGGGCTCGATTACAGCTCGCTCAAAAAGCTGAATGAGCGGCTGATTTACGTGAGCCACAAAGGTTTTTTACCGGGCCCCTATGATCATCGTACCGCGCTGGACGAGGTGGTGCAGATGATGGGCGGGCTCGCCTACATGACCGGGCGCCCGGGAGACCCACTGCGCGCAGGATCAAGTGTCAACGACATCATGGGCGGGATGTTTGGCGCAATCGGCGCGATGGCCGCATTGATGCAGCGTGCGCAAACCGGCAAAGGCCAGGAAGTACAGTCTGCGCTTTTCGAAAACAATGTCTTTTTGGTCGCTCAGCACATGATGCAGTTTGCGATCACCGGCAAAGCAGCGGCACCGATGCCTGCGCGGATTTCAGCGTGGGCGATTTATGATGTGTTCACGGTAAAAGATCATGAGCAAATATTTTTGGCCGTGGTCAGCGATACTCAGTGGGCAATTTTCTGTGATGCATTTGGCTATGGCGATTTAAAAACCGACCCGCGTTTGCAGTGCAACAACGCACGCGTTCAGGCGCGCGAATGGATGATGCCGGTGCTGCGAGCAAGGCTCGCTGAACATTCTGCCCATGCACTCAGCACCTTATTTGAAAAACATGGCTTACCGTTTGCCCCCATTACCCGCCCGCATGATTTGTTTGATGATCCGCATCTGCAGGCGACCGGTGGACTCGCTTCGATCAGATTGCCGGATGGCAATACCACCCGCACCCCGCTGCTGCCGTTAACCCTTGATGGTCAGCGGCCCGGCGTGCGCCTAAATCCACCACAGCTGGGCGAACACAACGAAGAAGTGCTGCGCGGACTCGGCTACGCGGATGAGCAAATCCGGCAGATGATAACCAACCGTATTATTTTTCAGGAGAAACCAGCATGAACTTGATGAAACCTCGCGCGCTCGCCATGCCATTTGCGATGCCATCTGCTGCATCGCTTGCTTTATTGATCGCGTGCCTGTTTGCCGCAACCACCTCTCTGCCGACGATGGCAGAGCCCGTTGTTGACAGCGAACGCGTCGCTATTGATGTTCGACGCACCACGCTTATTGTGCGTGACATTGATAAATCGCTGCCACTGTACCGCGACGCACTTGGCCTGAAGGTGGTGTACGACCAAAAAATCGGCGGCGGCAAAGATAGCGAGGGCAAAGAAACCCCACCCACAGTGCGTTTAGTATTGCTGCGCGCCAACGACACGTTTATTGGTGCGTTAGGTCTGATGCAGCGCCTAAATGATCTCAAGCCGACACCCGCAGAAAATAAAAAGCCGATGGCGGGCGCCATGATTGTGGTGATCAATGCAAAAGACCTTGAAGAACGATTCCCCAAAATAAGTAAAGTGCCCGGCGTAACCGTTGCCACTGCGCCTGAGCGCATCGAGTATCCCGCACCCGGTGGCGGTGTTATCCCGGTGCTGTTCAGCGCGATCTACGACCCGGATGGATTTTTTATCGAGATTAATAAAATTCTGGGAACGCCGGCTGGTACAGAGCCGGTCAAGAAATAAAAGCTCGATCGAACGTACATCGAGCACACCATAAAAAAGCCGGGGGATTTTTAGTCCCCCGGCTTTTTTATTGACAATAGATCAACTACAGATAAACAAAAAATCCACGACTGTGCAAAATCTTAAATACCGGACACCGGATACCGTATCCGGCGTCTAGTGTTTGAATTTAGAACTCGTACGACAGCGTCACACCGTACTGACGTAATCTCGGCAAGAAATCAACAGCCGTACGGCGAAATGTGGCCGGATCGAGGTAGCGGAATCCATTCAACGCGCTGTCGTCATCGGTTGCATTCTTGACAAAAGCAGTGATGCGCCAATCGTTGTTGCGCAGGCCAACGCTGGCATTGACATGGGTGAAGGGATCAGCCCAGATGAGATTTTGAATCTCTGCATAACGACGCGATTGATAGACCACATCAGCGCGTGCAAACATATACATACCGGCGGTACCTACCGGAAAATCAAGCGCTGCCGATGCGGCCGCTGAATGCTTCGGGCTGCGCGGCAAAGTAGCGCCTGCAACAGAGCGATTACCGCCGAAGACCGTGCCATTGGTGGTTTCAGTACCCTCAGTGGCTTTGGCATCGGTGTATGCATAATTGCCGCTGAGCGTGAGCCAGCGATTTGCCTTCATGATCACTTCAGATTCAAAACCGCGGGTACGCGCCTTGCCGACGTTGTTAACGATGGTCGTCGTCGTCACGGCACCGGTGAATGGATTTTGTACGGTTGAAATATTGGACAGTTGCAGGCCTGAAATATTATTTTGGTACAGCGCAAGATTCACCCGCACACGGCGCTCGGCAAATTCGCTTTTCACACCAACTTCTGCCGAGGTGATTTTTTCGCCTTCAAAAGCAAAGGTGCTGGCAGGCAATCCCGGGGTGGTGTTGAAGCCACCACTTTTTGAACCCTTAGCAGCTTGTGCATACAGCAAAATATCTTTTGATGGTTTGTAGTCAAGCGTGAAACGAGGCGCAAAGTCCTTGAATGTCCTATCACCATTTACGAAGCAGACTTGCCCCGCCGTGCAGGTGCCGACCGTGACACTAGCGGTACCCAGCGCAGTCCCGCCGACCTGTACCCGCTCACTGTTGTAGCGACCTTCAGCCGAAATTTTTAATTGCTCACTGATAGCATATTGAACGCGGCCAAATGGCGCGACATTATGAATGCTCGAATTTGATTTAGGCCGCAGCGGATCAGCGATGGTTTGCAATAACGCATTTTGCGCGATCACACCAGAAGATACGCCCTCGGTTTTTTCCTGATAATAGAAGCCACCGAATAACCAGGTGAAGGCCACATCCTGCGCTGACATCAAGCGCAATTCCTGGGAATAATATTGCAGCTTGTCACGGTCATAACTTAACCATGAAGATGCCGGGAACCCAAAGCCAGGAGCGAAGCGTGTACCGTTATACGATTGATCGGCACCGAGGTTCGATGATTGGCGTGTGTAGGCGCTTTGTGAAGTGAACGTCTGGCCATTATCAAAACGGTAATTAAGCGTTACTGATCCACGCAAAACGCTGCGATCCAGGCCGGCGATGTTGCCATAATTGGTGCCCGTTTTGGGATCAATATAGTTTTGGAAGTCAGCCTCGTTGCGCTTGACGATCGTGCCTGAAAATGTCGATGCACCACAAGGCCAGCCATTGTTACGCGTGGTGAGCGAAGCGGGGAAGGCCGGATCCGGAAAACCGGTTGCGGGATTATTGCCCACGATATTGATGGTGCGGCCGTTACACGTCGCACCATTAGCTACATTGGTTGAGCCGTTCTGGTTAATGACCACGCCGCCCGCCTGAATCGGCACGGTCCGCACGGTAGCACCAAATATTCCGTCACGATCAAGTGAGTAATCAACCGAGGTCAGCACATCGAGTTTTTTGGACGGTGTGAATAACAACTCAGCACCGCCTGAATCTGTGCGCTCATTGCCGATTTTATTGCCACTTAAGCTATTGGTGTACCGGCCACCATATTCATAATGTTTGGCGCGGATGCGCACTGACAGCACATCCGGCAGAATCGGCAGGGTGACCGCGCCAAACTGGGATTGCTCGCCTTGACCGGCGAAAGTGGTGGAGATGCGGCCGGTCAATTCATTATCCGGCTTCACCGTAACGTAGTTAATCGCGCCGGCGTAGGTAGATCGACCATAGAGCGCTGATTGGGGCCCCTTTATCACCTCAACACGCTGCGCGTCGTCGAGCAGCATGCTCAGCGCGGCATCGCGCACGAACACACCGTTGATAAACACTGATACGGGTTGCGGCGCTTCTGGCCTTAACGCAGATATACCGCGAATCACCGGCCGTTCGGCGGTGCGACCAAAATCGGCAGAATAAGTGAGCCCTGGCGTGTATTGCGACAGCTCGCTGATCGAGGTGACGCCGAGATCCTGGAGCGTTTTGCCGGTCAAGACCTGAATGGAAAGCGGCACGTCCTGAAGTCGTTCGCCCACTTTACGCGCCGTTACAACCACCTCAGCCAACGCTGCGCTTTCGTCGGTTTTAGCCGCTGGCGCGATCTGCGCTAGGACAGGGTAGGTCATGACAGCTACGGTTACCAGCAGCAGTCGCCTGGATAGAGACTTTTTCATTCTTTTGCTCCCTGAAAAAAACCTAAATTGACAAGTTGTCCGGACATATTATATCACCCACTATTTATTGTCCAGACAAAAAGCGGGCCGATGCCAGGCTGGCAACTGATCGACTAAAACCCGCTGAAAAGGGGCTTTAGCGCCATAGCTAAAAAGTAGTATTCATCAACCTCTAATGATAGGATTTAGTACTTGTTCGTACAAATTATTTAACCATGAATATCAATCGACGACACTTTTTGGCGTTGCCTGGCGGGCTGTTCCTGGCGAATACTCTGGGCTGTTCCAGCCTTATTACCGCGCAACCGCCAAAACGAATCATCGTGGCGGGTGCCGGTATAGCGGGGCTTTCAGTTGCGTGCGAACTATCACGGCTGGGTTATGAGGTGGTCGTGATTGAGGGACGTGACCGCGTCGGCGGACGCATTTGCACCCTCAAGGAACCGTTTACCGATGACCAGTATGTAGAGCTGGGCGGCGAACTGATCGGCGATGGCTACAAACGGCTGCTAGGCTACGCCCATAAACTGAACGTGGGGTTTGAAGAAGTTCCCGCTGAAACTTTAACCGGCGGTAATCTTGCTGCGTCTCGCGAGGGTATCAACACTGCCGCCATTTTCAAACAAAAACTGTATCCCGTTAACTCAATCATGGCCCCTCATCCGTACCCGTTGACGGGCGATGAGGCGAAACTATTGCCGCCAGCCTTGCTGTCAAAATATTTACGGCAAATGCTGCAGGAGGTGACGGCCAATCCATCGCGCATGCGCGAACTGGACCCGCTTTCGCTGGCTGACGCACTGCGACAATTCGGCGTTTCAGAAACCGCCATCAGCCTGATGAATATCTCGCTCAATTACAATTCAATCGAAACCGTATCGGCGGTTTCACCCCTACTTGATGCGCAGCGCCGTGCTAGCGCAGGCACCAAGGTTTGCCGCATTACCGGTGGCAATACCGAACTGGTCACGGCAATGGCCAGACAGGCGGCGAAACAGGGCGTCAAATTTATTCTGCAGGCCAACATCCGCAAAATTTCATATACGTCGAATGCGGTAAAAATTTCTTTTCGCGACAACAGCGGCCGCATCAACGGCATCAACGCAATCGTCACCATTGAGGCCGCCAAATTAGTTTGCACTATTCCATTCTCGGTGCTGCGCGAGGTTGAGTTTTCGCCGCCGCTACCACCGGCCAAAATGAAAGCCGTCAATGAATTGGCGTACACCTCAATCACAAAAATATATTTTCAGGGCAGTCGTGTTGAGTGGGATCGACGCAATTTGGGCAGCAGCATCTGGACGGATACGCCGCTGGAAAGAATTTTTACAGCCGCTGGTAAGCGCGGTGATGCGCGGGGTATTTTTACCGCCTGGATGGATGGAGAGGGCTCCAATATCGCTGACAAAATGAGCGATGAAAAACGTCAGCGCTGGGCAAAAAATGAATTTGAAAAAGCCTTGCCATTCATGCAGGGCGCGATTGTCTCGACCCACACTAAATCATGGGCGAATGATGAATTTGCATGTGGCGCCTATGCGCATTTTACGCGGGGCCAATTTACAACCTTGCAGCCGATGCTAAAAACCGTTGTAGGCCCGATTCATTTTGCAGGCGAACATACCGCCGAAAAATCTCCCGGCATGGAAGGCGCTCTAGAGTCTGCTGAAAGAGTGGTGGCAGAAGTGCTGACCGCATCACTTTAATTTTATTTTGATTGAAAACAGGCTGCTGTCGATAACCGTTTCAAAATGTCAGATTTAAAACAAAACCCCAGCATTGGCAGGCCTCACAAAGTCTTTTTGCCCCGAACGCCCCACCAGCCCTAGTGTTTCATTTTCGTATTTAGCGGGGCAGCTGCGAGGTGCCCATTAAATACAAATCAACGGAACGCGCGCACTGGCGGCCTTCACGGATCGCCCATACCACCAGTGATTGGCCACGGCGCATATCGCCCGCCGCGAAAATTTTAGGGTTCGCCGTTTGGTATGCGGCAAAACCTTCTGCGCTTCCGTTAGCTTGATCTAAATAGGTTTCTTCGGTCCCCGCTTTAACATTTCCGCGCGCGTCTTTCTCAACGCCTAAGGCGGCAAATTGTTCGAGCAAGCCTTGCTGAATCGGTGCCATGAAACCCATCGCCAACAACACAAGGTTGGCCTTCATTTCAAATTCGGAGCCCGCCACTTCCTGCATTTTTCCGTCTTTCCATTCGACTTTAGCCGCGATGAGTTTTTCAACTTTGCCGTTGCTGCCCACAAACTTTTTAGTGGCAATCGACCAGTCACGTTCACAGCCTTCTTCATGCGAAGACGAGGTGCGTAATTTTACTGGCCAGTAGGGCCACACCAACGGCTTATTTTCCTGCGTCGGCGGCTGCGGCATCAATTCGAACTGGGTAATACTGGCCGCACCGTGTCGATTGGACGTGCCCACACAATCGCTGCCGGTGTCACCACCGCCGATGACGACAACATGCTTGCCGGTCGCCATAATTTGATCCGTGACTTTGTCACCCGCTACCACTTTGTTTTGCGCAGGCAAAAAATCCATCGCGAAATGAATCCCCTCAAGCTCGCGACCTGGCACCGGCAAATCGCGCGGCCATTCAGCGCCGCCGGATAAAACCACCGCATCAAAATCAGCCATCAAGGCCGATGCCGGAATGCCATTTTCACCCACCGCACCAATATGCTGGCTAACGCGAAACTTAACACCCTCAGCTTCCATCTGCGCCACGCGCCGGTCAATATGGGTTTTTTCCAGCTTGAAGTCAGGAATGCCATAGCGGAGCAAGCCACCCACCCGATCACTTTTTTCAAACACCATCACATCGTGCCCGACGCGCGCAAGCTGCTGTGCCACGGCTAATCCGGCCGGACCAGAGCCCACCACCGCGACACGTTTTCCGGTCTTGTGTTTGGGCGGCTGCGGCGTAACCCAGCCCATCTCCCAACCCTTATCGATAATGGCGTGTTCAATAGACTTGATCCCAACCGCATCATTATTAATAGTAAGTGTGCAGGCCGCTTCGCATGGTGCAGGACAGACGCGGCCGGTGAACTCCGGAAAATTATTGGTCGAGTGCAAAGTATCAAGCGCTTCGCGCCAATTTTGGCGAAACACCAGATCGTTAAAATCCGGAATAATATTATTCACCGGGCAGCCCGACTGACAAAAAGGAATACCGCAATCCATGCAGCGCGCGCCCTGCACCTTCGCTTCATCATCGGTTAAATGCAGCAAAAATTCTTTAAAATTTTTGACCCGCTCGGCAGGCGGGATCGACGCTTCACTGAGGCGCTGGTATTCAATAAATCCGGTGGGTTTTCCCATGTTGCCTGTACTCCCGCTGATAATTTTTAAGTGATGAAATTATGCCGCGGCGCGCTTTGTCAAAACGGGCTGGGGCATAGCCAGCTGTAGCGCTGCGTTAGCTTTTTTCCGGTCGGCGATTTCGCTTAAGGCGCGCCGATATTCGGTCGGCATGACCTTGATGAATTTTTTTGACCACATCGGCCAATTCGCCAGCACCGCCAGGGCACGCTCGCTGCCGGTTAATTTTGCATGATTTTCAACCAGCAACTTAATCAGCGCGACGTCAGATTGGCCCCGATGCGATGTATCGTCCACCACATCAGTAATACCAGCCAATGCCACCATCGCCAGATTGCAGCGTTTTTCGAATAATCCATCTTCATCCAGCACATACGCGACCCCGCCCGACATACCGGCGGCAAAATTACGGCCAGTTTGACCGAGCACGACTACCGTGCCGCCCGTCATATATTCACAGCCATGATCGCCGGTGCCTTCGACCACGGCTGAGGCCCCGGAATTGCGCACACAAAAGCGCTCCCCTGCCACACCACGGAAATAAGCTTCACCCGCAATCGCACCGTACATGACGGTGTTGCCGACAATAATATTGTCGAGCGGATTACCTTTAAAATCGGCATGCGGCTTGACGATAATACGCCCGCCACTTAAACCTTTGCCCACGTAATCGTTGGCCTGACCGGTCAAATCAAGCGTGACACCGTGCGCCAAGAAAGCGCCGAAACTTTGGCCCGCCGTGCCGCGCAAATTAATATGGATCGTGCCGTCAGCCAAGCCCGCGTGACCATAGTGCTGTGCCACTGCGCCCGAGAGCATGGTGCCGACCGTGCGGTTAACGTTACGAATGGTCTCTTCAATGATCACCGGCTTTTTATGTTCCAGCGCATCGATCGCGAGTGCAATCAACCGATTATCCAGCGCCGCATCCAGGCCGTGATCCTGCGATTCGCAATGGTGACGCGCGACTTCAACCGGCATTTTGGGTTGATGAAAAATCCGGGAAAAATCGAGCCCTTTGGCTTTCCAGTGTTCAACCCCTTTCAGGGTATCAAGCAAATCAGCGCGGCCAATTAGCTCGTCGAATCTGCGGATACCCATATTGGCCATCAGCTCGCGCACTTCTTCTGCTACAAAGAAAAAATAATTAACCACATGCTCCGGCTGGCCAGTGAATTTTTTTCTCAATTCAACATCCTGCGTGGCCACCCCGACAGGACAGGTATTTAGGTGACATTTACGCATCATGATGCAGCCTTCCACCACCAGCGGAGCGGTGGCAAAGCCAAATTCATCCGCGCCTAATAGCGCACCAATCAACACATCACGGCCGGTTTTGATTTGACCATCAACTTGCACCGCGATCCGCCCGCGCAAGCGATTCAGCACCAGGGTTTGCTGGGTCTCGGCCAGCCCCAGCTCCCATGGCGTGCCGGTGTGTTTAACACTCGATACCGGTGAGGCGCCGGTGCCGCCATCATGGCCTGCAATGGTGACGTGATCGGCTTTAGCTTTCGCCACGCCGGCAGCAATCGTACCCACGCCCGTTTCCGACACCAGCTTCACTGAAATTGAGGCGCGTGCATTACAGTTTTTTAAATCATGAATGAGCTGTGCCAAATCCTCAATTGAATAAATATCGTGATGCGGTGGCGGCGAAATCAATTCCACACCGGGTGTTGAAAACCGCAGCTTGCCGATATATTCCGACACCTTGCCGCCGGGTAATTGACCGCCTTCACCCGGCTTGGCACCCTGCGCCATCTTGATCTGAATTTGATCAGCCGAATTCAGATATTCTGCCGTCACCCCAAAGCGGGCAGAGGCAACTTGCTTGATTTTCGAGCGCAGCGAATCGCCTGCCTGCAGCGGAAAATCAGCGCTAATATCACCACCTAATTTGCTCTTAAGTGACTCGCCGTCTTGCGCAATCGGAATATAGCGCTTGGGATCTTCGCCCCCCTCGCCGGTATTGGATTTGCCACCGATACGATTCATGGCGACCGCCAAAGTCGCATGCGCTTCGGTCGAAATCGAGCCCAGCGACATCGCTCCCGTGGCAAAGCGTTTGACAATTTCTTTCGCGGATTCAACCTCATCAAGAGGTACGGCAGCACCGACCGACTTCAACTCAAACAGGCCACGCAAGGTCATGTGTCGCCGCGTCTGGTCGTTGATGAGCTTGGCGTATTCTTTGTAGGTTGTGTATGAATTGGTTTTGGTGGAATGCTGCAATTTAGCAATCGCGTCCGGCGTCCACATATGCTCTTCGCCGCGCGTACGGTAAGCGTATTCGCCACCTGCATCCAACTGGGTGCGCAGAACCGGATCATCGCTGAACGCTTTGCGATGCGTGTCGATGGCCTCTTCGGCGATTTCAAAAATGCCAATGCCTTCAACGTTGGTCGAGGTACCGGTGAAATACTTGCTGACGAATGCGGTGGACAAGCCGATGGCTTCGAATAGCTGCGCACCGCAATAGCTTTGATAGGTTGAGACGCCCATCTTGGACATCACTTTTAGCAAGCCCTTTGAAATGGCCTTGATATATTTTTTCTCCGCTTCGCGGGCTTCGTCTTTGGTCAAATAATCCTGCATATGATGCAAGGTTTGCAATGCCAAATAGGGATGCACTGCCGCCGCACCATAACCGCCCAGCAACGCAAAATGATGCACCTCACGTGCCGAGCCTGTTTCAACCACCAGGCCGGTGGAAGTGCGTAAACCTTCACGCACCAAATGCTGATGCACTGCACCCACTGCCAGCAACGCCGGTATGGCAACACGTTCCGCGCTAACTTTACGATCGGTGACAATCAATAAATTAATGCCATTACGAATCGCATCTTCAGCGTGGGCACACAGCGAGGCGACGGCCGCCTCAACACCTTCTGCAGCCCAGGCGGCCGGATAAGTAATATCCAACTCATGGCTTTTGAAATAGCCGCCCGTAAACATTTCGATATGGCGAACTTTTTCCATATCGTCCGAAGTTAAAACCGGCTGCGATACTTCAAGCCACATACCGGGATCGGTGTGATGAATGTCCAGCAAATTAGGCCGCGGCCCAATAGTAATTGCGGTGGACATCACCAGCTCTTCGCGGATCGGATCAATCGGCGGATTCGTGACTTGCGCAAACAATTGTTTGAAGTAATGATACAAATTGCGCGGCTTGTTCGACATGATGGCGAGAGGCGAATCATTGCCCATCGAGCCGGTCGCCTCGATACCGTTTTTCGCCATCGGAGCGAGAATAACTTTTAAATCTTCATGCGTATAACCGAACGCCTGCTGAAGATCGAGCAACGGCACTTTGGATTTTTCAGCGGGCGCTGACTCCGGTAAATCATTCAGACGAATACGTGCACGCGCTACCCATTCACGATATGGCTTGGCGGTCGCGAGTTCGCGCTTTAATTCATCGTCATCAACAATTTTGCCCTTTTCGATATCCACCAGAAACATTCTGCCGGGCTGCAAACGCCATTTTTTTATGATTTTTGATTCGGCAATATCGAGCACACCCGCTTCGGAGGCGAGCACCACCATGTCATCGTCAGTCAGCACATAGCGAGCCGGGCGCAGGCCGTTACGATCCAGCATGGCGCCGATCTGGCGGCCGTCAGTAAAGGCCATCGCAGCCGGGCCATCCCAGGCTTCCATCAAGGTGGCATGGTATTCATAAAAAGCGCGCCGATCTTCGTCCATCAGCTTGTGTCCGCTCCACGCTTCCGGGATCATCATCATCATGGCGTGAGCAAGTGAATAACCGCCCATCACGAGCATTTCAAGGCAATTATCGAATGACGCAGAATCGGACTGGCCGTCATAGATTAGGGGCCATATTTTATCCAGATCCGCTTTTAAAATCGGCGAAGCAATGGCCTGCTGCCGCGCCCGAATCCAGTTCACGTTACCGCGCAATGTATTGATTTCGCCGTTGTGCGCAATCATGCGAAACGGATGCGATAAATCCCAGGTCGGAAAGGTATTGGTCGAGAACCGCTGATGCACCAACGCCAACGCGCTCGCCATCGTCTGGTCTTGTAAATCGGTGTAGTACTTGCCTACCTGATCCGCCAGCAGCATACCTTTGTAGACGATGGTGCGGGTCGAAAACGACGGCACATAAAACTCTTTGCCATGCCGTAGTTGCAGCGCTTGAATCGCGTGGCCGGAACTTTTGCGAATGATAAAAAGCTTGCGCTCCAAATCATCTTGGGTCATCTCTTTACTGCCGCGCGCAACAAATATTTGGCGAATCAGCGGTTCAACCGCGATCGTCGCCGGGGAAAGCCCATGGTTATTAGTCGGCATATCGCGCCAGCCGAGCAATATTTGACCTTCGGTGTGGATGGCGCGCTCAATCTCCTGCTCGCACGCCATGCGAGATGCGGGCTCGCGAGGTAAAAACACCATGCCAACGCCGTATTGTCCAATGGCGGGTAAAGTCAAGCCTTGCTGTCCGCAAACGCGGCGTAAATGTTGATCGGGAAGCTGAATCAGGATGCCCGCACCGTCACCCAATAGCGGGTCATAACCGGTGGCACCGCGGTGGCTTAAATTATCAAGAATCTTTAAGCCTTGCTCGATAATCCGATGCGATTTTTGGCCTTTGATGTGCGCTACAAAACCGACGCCGCAGGCATCATGCTCGTTTTGCGGATTGTAGAGTCCCTCAGCTGTCGGCGAGGCTGAAAGGACAGGACTCAATGGGGACGTGGCTGCAACATTTTTGGACATGCCAATTTCTCCGAGAAACCAAGAAAGCCGAAAAACTAAAACAACATGAGGACAGAAATTTGAGCGCAACCATAGCCGACATTCCTGCACAATTATAGGCGCGCCGCCATGCACGACGCACGGCGCGCTGTTGCCGTGCGTAAAAATGGGCAAGCGTTGTTTTGTGACCGGGGTCGTGACGATGGCAGGGGTTTTCCATCGCGCAGCTTTGGTGGGATGAGCGGCTCGATCAAGCGACTCATACACGGTTGCAAATAAACGACAAATACATTACAAATATTTAATCATAACGCCGGTATTGACGCGCTGCAACAAATTTATCCAGCGTGGCATGGTTTGACGCTTGCAATAAACCTTTTATCGTCTACCTGCGTTCAATCAGCGCTTGACCAACACAAGACCAACTTGCAAATAAGGCATTGCAGTTTGATACACTATTAGGCAATGTCAGATTAGATAATTTAAAGTGCATCGCGAGATTGATGCCGCGCCGTTGGCGTTACAAGGGGAAAACATGCAACACACCACCATGCGGTCAACAAGCCAATCAACACCCCCTTTAATGAACCGCCCTACTGTTTATGAAAAATGTTTGGGCATCGCGTGGGCGGGAGTCATTTTGTCAGCGCTGGCTAGTTGCGGTAGTGGAGCGGTCAGTAGCCCTCCTGATCCCATTACTGCCGTGCCACTTTCGGTATCGCCACCCACCGCAGATATTTTTCCTGGCGTACCCACTACATTCGTCATTAGCGGCGGCACCGCGGCTTACAGTGTTTTTTCAAGCAACGGCGACACTCTTCCGGTCGTCACATCTGTAACCGGTAACAAGTTTACCGTCATGGCCAAAACAGTGACTTCTGATACGGCGATTGATATCACCGTACGAGATTCCGCGAATGCGATACCCGTTATTGTGAAAACAAAAATCAAGCCCACTATTTTTTCAGTGCTGCCCGGAAGCCCGATCACAATTGCAGGAGCAAGAGGCGTGTTGGTTGGGCAGGATGGCTCATGTCCAAGTACCACTTTGCCGATAAAGGTTGATTTTTATATTTTTGGTGGTAGCGCGCCTTATTCGGCTGTTTCGCCTCTCACGAAATTTGCACAAATTTCCCCTGTTAAAGATGGCAGCTTTACAGCGACAATTATGGATTGCGGCAAAGCCTCATTCATTGTGACAGACGCTACCGGACGCTCTCTTGAAACGACTACCGTTGAAGGCGTCAAGGGAGCTCAAGGCAGCGCCATAACACCGGTGGCGTTTAGTGTAACGCCCAACATTGTTAGTATTGCTTGCGGTTCAGGTGCCAGCATCTTGTTGACGGGCAGTGGACAATTTATGGCCAACAGCATTGGCGGCAACTTTATCGTTACGCCTAATATCGGCCCCCTGCCGGCGAATGTGGCCGTAGGCATCCGCAGCGGCACGGTCAGCTCACCGGTTACGGTATTGTTTACAAATGAAGGCGTTACGCTTTCGGCTTTAGTCACGATAACGGGATTGGTCGGGGGTGCGTGTCCTTAGTGGACACTGAATTTAAATTTATTTCGCTTGGAAATCATAAAGTTACCAAAATCTGGGTTTGTAAAGCAAGTGCGTGCGTATGAGTCGGCGAAATACGTGTCTTCAATTAAGGCCCATCAAAAAAACTTGCATCAAACTGCAAGTTGCGCTTTAATAATGTGAGCTAACTTCATAATTTTTAAGTAAACTAGCGTTCTGGAAATCTTCGTTATCCATTTTCAGCAGTTATTTCAATAGTCATTACTAAAGCCGAACACGAGAGGACACCACCGTGACAATCACAACTTCCTTCAGCAACACGGGCAAATGGATCAAGCGCGGCTTGGCTATCATTCTCTTGGGCGGTATGACCGCGCTATTGGGCGCTTGCGGCGGTGGCGGCGCTTCGACAGCCGGTGTATCCGGCGGGCCAACAGTCGCGCCATTAACCGTCATTCCGACGATCGCTGATGCCTATGGCGATACCAAAATTACCTTCACCGTAAGTGGCGGCAAGCCGCCCTACAGCGCGGCGTCTAGCAATTCGTCATTGTTCCCTATCGCTGTACCAGTAACATCAGACGGGAAATTAGTGGTCACGCCCCAAACCCCGGCTTTCGATACCGCGATCACCATCACATTTCGGGATTCTGCGACTGTCCCAACCAGCACGACAGCCACCGCGAACCTGAAAGCTTCTACGCTTAGCAGCTCACTAACGATTACGCCGGCTACAGCGGGCGTACAGTGCACCGGTGTTTGTACCGGCAGCGACGGTGTCGCCAGTGTTCAAGCCATTATTGCTGGTGTACCGCAAGCGGGCAGAATCGTGCAGTTTGATGCTTTTCAGGGTGACTATAATTTTGTCACGCCAGGTACGAATGCTCTGGTTTCTACCATTCAGGTGACAACAGATAACCAAGGCTTCGCGCGAACTTTGATACGTGCCAAAATAAACGCAGCTGACCAAAGCGCCATCATTCAGGTAACCGATGTTCCGTCTGGCGTGATTCGGCGTTTTGTATTTCCTATCTCACAAGTAACAACCTCAACCGCGATTACCATTACACCGGCTACGTTTGCATGGAGTTCCCCATTTAAAGATGCTTGCGTGATCGGCGGCGTAACGAATCATTATATTTCTGGTGGCGTTCCGCCCTACACCATCTCTGCCACTTCACCGGATTTTGGCACCTTCGCACCGTCTATCGTGACCACTAATGGCGGCGCGGTGCAGGTCATTACAAGTGGCAATGTCTGCTCTACAACCGGTGTTTCATTTGTAGTGCGTGACTCAACTGCACGTACGGCAACCTTTAGCATCAGCAATTCACTAGGCCCGCCAACGGGTCCCTCTATTAAATCAGTTTTCAGTGTTCCACCGCCCGCTGTGACTCCGACGACATTAGGGCCGGTGGCTTGTGGTTCATCAGCTTCCGCATTTGTTGATCAAAGTGCAGTAGCAGGTATTACCCTTACTTTAACAGCGACATCGCTCGAACCGAATAGGCTTTCAGCCCTGATTTCTAACGGCATTCTGACAGTTACTCGTGCTCCAAACGGTGTTGGTGGAGTCGCTACGGGTCTCGTTCGCGTCAGTAATTCAGTTACGTTTGTTGATGTTCCGGTCACCCTGTCCGGCGTTTCACCGTTTGGTTGCGGCACCAATGCTGGCGTAGGCACCATTACAGTCGGTGGCGCTGCTAGTGTGTCCGTGGCTGCAGGAACGCAATTGCTGCAGGCCATTTCTGGCGGCGCGGCGCCTTACTCTGTGGTTAGCGCAAACTCCGCTATCGCGTCAGTGACAGCATCTGGCACAAGCACGTTTATTATCAGTGGCGTGGCGGCGGGAACAACCTTTGTGACTGTGACGGACTCCACGGGCGCTTCAACCATTGTGGTGGTGACGGTTACTACTGCAACTCCCATCAGCCTCGTTGCAGGTGGCACTGGAAGCGCATCCGTAACGGCAGGAACCAGCGCGAATATCGGCATTACGGGCGGCGTTGCTCCCTACACCATATCGTCGCAATCATCAGTTACTCCGGGGCGTGTTAATGCGACGATCAACGGCAATGTGTTAACTGTATCTGCTGCTGTTGGCCCTGCTCAGTCGCCTGCGGCAACGATTGTTATCACCGACTCGAACGGCACAACGCTCACCGTGACGATTACGATTCCATAAAAACTCGGATCACAAAATCAAATGGGCATCTCAATTGAGATGCCCATTTTTTCTTGTAAATCGTGCAATACTGCGCTAACGTCAGCAACGAAAATTCATGATTGATATTGCTAGCCCGTCTATCCATCCGCTGCTTGCGTTCGGGCTCGCATTGGGAATTTCTGCAGTAGGAATTTTTATACTTTTGCATCTGCCTAAAAAACAATTGGTCTGGGATATACCCGACCGACCCAACGCGATGCACACGAGCCCCACGCCAGGTATGGGCGGCTTGATGATGACCGCCGCGGTAGCGTTGACGCTCCTGGTTTTCTCAAACGGAGGATTGCCCAAAGTACTAATAATGACCGCAGCGATATTAATGCTGGTATCGCTTTGTGATGATCGCTGGCAGCTTTCGCCTGGCTTGAGACTGGCGACGCATTTGGCGTCCGCAACATTGGTGACTTTATTTTGGGTTCGCAGCTTTGTTTTTTCGGCTCCTGCAGACAGCGTTTGGGTATGGCTATCAAGCCCGCTCGGCATTGTGATCGGCATCCTCGCCATTACCTGGATGACCAATCTTTATAATTTTATGGACGGTGCCGATGGATTAGCGGGTGGCATGGCAGCGTTTGGATTTGGGAGCTATGCCTTGGTTGCATACAACATCCAAACTCAGGATGCGGCGGGCATGGCACTATTGTCAGCCGCACTCGCAGGCGCGTCGGTTGGCTTTCTGGTATTTAATTTTCCCGCCGCAAAAATATTTATGGGTGATGCCGGCTCTATCCCGTTGGGGTTTTTAGCTGCAGTGCTGGGTATTCATGGCATCTTTATCGGCATTTGGCGCTGGTGGTTTCCCGTCATTGTGTTTTCGCCTTTTATCGTTGATGCCTCCATTACGCTTATAAAAAGAATAGGCGCACATAAAAAAATATGGCATGCACATCGCGAGCATTACTACCATCGCTTAATTTTAGGTGGCTGGAGTCATCGGCGTACAGCCGTGATTTATTACGTCATCATGTTTAGTGCCTCATTGAGCGCCTTTATCGCGCAAACAAGCGCTCCTTTTAACTCTCAGGGGATCATAGACGGTGTCATATTGGGAACTTGGGTGGTAATATATGGACTGCTTGTACTCCTATTGGAGTGGCGCTTTACAAATAATAAAAATGAAAAGTAAAAAAACAGTAGAGGCATCATGAAGAATTTTTCGATCAATGAACGCGCTGTGTTGGCGTTTTTTCATGACGCGATAATGTTGGTGATTTCGTGGGCAATAGCCTTGTCGCTTTTTGCTGAAACCGCCGACATTTTCCAATCAAATGTGATGTTCGAGAGCCTTGCCGTGGTGCTGGCGGCGGCCATTCCAGTACAGGCAACGGTATCAATTGTTTTTGGCATGTACCAAGGATTGTGGCGCTATGCTAGCTTGCCTGACGTGCAGCGTATTGTCGCTAGCGCAAGCGCCGGTTCAGTCGCCGTTGCACTCACACTCTGGGCTGGCGGATGGTTAGGCGCTATAGGATTTCCGGCGTTTTTTGTACAAACACTTCTATTGATCGTACTCATGGCCGGCAGCCGTATCAGCTACCGGTCGTGGAAAGAGTGGCGACTTTATGGTCGCGCTGGCGAACAAGGTACGCCGGTGCTGATTTTAGGGGCAGGTGACGCAGCGGTCAGCCTTTTAAAAGAACTTTCACGTAGTGCAGAGTGGCGCGTAGTGGGTCTACTTGATGATGATCCCAACAAGCGCCATCGCTTACTACATGGCGTGCGCGTTTTGGGTTCAATCAATGAGTTACCGCGTGTTACCCGTACCATTAAGGTCAAGCACGCTATTATCGCCATGCCGTCTGTGCTTTACCCGGTTCGCCGCCACATTGTTGAGGTCTGTAACAAAGCGCGCGTGACTGTCTTGACCGTTCCCAAATTTAACGGCATCAGTATGTCTCCGACGATTCCGGGGAAAACTCAGCCGCCTAAAATTCGCCGCGTTGCGGTAGAAGATTTGATGAAACGTGAACCGATTATGCTGGACGATGCTGGTTTGCAAGATCTGCTTACCGCCAAGGTCGTCATGGTTACCGGTGCTGGAGGCTCAATTGGCTCAGAGCTTTGCCGACAGATTGCGACTTATCAGCCCTCACTCCTGGTGTTGTTTGAGCAAAGCGAATTCGCACTTTATAAAATTGAGCAAACTTTGCGCGACGAGTTTGAAAACCTCCCCATCGCCGGTGTCATTGGCGACATCAAGAATGCTCGTCGTGTTAATCAAACAATGCATCAGTACTCGCCTTCACTTGTCTTCCATGCGGCGGCGTACAAACATGTGCCGCTGATGGAAGAAACCAATGCATGGGAAGCCGTGCAAAACAATGTGCTGGGTACGCTGGTGATTGCGCGTGCCGCCATGGAATATGGCGTCAAAAAATTTGTGCTCATCTCTACCGACAAAGCGGTGAATCCAACCAATGTGATGGGTGCATCCAAGCGCATGTCAGAAATGGTCTGCCAAGCTCTGCAGCAAACGGGAGAGACTCGTTTTGAAATGGTGCGCTTTGGCAATGTACTCGGCAGCGCGGGGAGTGTAATACAGCGCTTTCAAGATCAAATTGATAAGGGTGGACCGGTTACCGTTACTCACCCGGATATGGTGCGCTATTTCATGTCGATCCCGGAGGCCGCACAACTTGTTCTGCAGGCCGGAACCATGGGGCTTGGCGGCGAAGTCTTTGTGTTGGATATGGGCGAGCCGATTAAAATCGTTGATCTCGCCCGAGATATGATTCGTCTTTCTGAGCCGACAGATGAAGAAGTTAAAATCACCTACACGGGCTTACGCCCCGGCGAGAAATTGTTTGAGGAATTACTCGCGGATGACGAGCACATGCGACCCACACCTCATCCTAAACTACGCATTGCCAAGGCGCGAGTGGCAGAGCCCGGCTTTCTGGAAACCATTGCTCAATGGCTTCATCAAGATCGCATTCCTGAAGATTCGGAAGTACGCCGTGACCTTAAACGCTGGGTGCCGGAATATGTTGCACAAGTGCGTCCACGACTTAAAGCGGTAGCAGGCACTGGCGAAAAAAAATCCGCTTAAGTTTATTATTTATTTTTTGTGCGGCGTCCGTGGTGCCGGGATTGCCATTTGCAAGCCATCAACTACACCGAAAACAGGGCTGCACTTCGTGGCGCATTCGCTGCTAAAAGTGGCAATCTTTTTGGCTTACCAACTAAAATATGATGGTGCGCTCGGCGGGAGTCGAACCCACTACCTTCGGCTTCGGAGGCCGACACTCTATCCAAATGAGCTACGAGCGCATAAATATTTGATCGCAAGTTTAACACTTGCCATGCCATCTGCACGATGCGGTCCTTGCTGCTGCACACCAATCATTTGAGTCGGCCCGTGCTTCACCGGTATAATTCATTATCCTTTTTAACGCCACGAGACTTACCATGTCCGATCACTCCTACAACCCTGCCGATAGCGCCAAATCTAACAACCCTCTAAAAGTCGCAATCGCGGTTGTTGTTGGGGTATTAGCATTGATCATCGGCATTATTTTACTCACTCGGTTCGCTGTTGGCACTCACGAAATGGGCACCAACGTTGCTGCCGCGAATACACCTGAAGCTATCAACAAGCGGATTGCACCGGCCGCAGTGTTGTTGGTTGATACTTCAAAGGGAGCGGCAGCTGGTGCTTCTCCTGCCGTGATATCTGCGCCAGCAGCTAACAGCCCTGCCGTAATAGCAGCGCCCATCATGGCTATGGCTATTCCTGCAGCATTACCCGCAGGAAGCGCTGCACCGGCTGGTGGCGAGGGTGTGTATAAGGGTGGTTGTGTTGCCTGCCATGGAGCCGGCATTGCCGGCGCTCCAAAAGTAGGCGACAAAACCGCCTGGGCACCCCGTATTGCCCAAGGCAAGCCCGTGCTCTATGAGCACGCCATTAAAGGCTACCAGGGAAAAGCGGGCGTCATGCCGGCTAAAGGCGGCAATGTTTCGTTGGCGGATGCTGACATAAAAGCCGCAGTTGATTACATGGTTTCGCTCAACAAGTAACGCCCTATGCAAACTGACCGGGGCTGCTATCCGTTCTTTTGTTTTGCAACATGAGCACTTATGCTATTGGTGACTTGCAAGGTTGCTTTCTTAGTCTGCAAGCTCTACTCCACAAAATTCAATTCTCGCCCGCAAACGATAGGCTCTGGTTTGTCGGTGATGTGGTCAACCGTGGCCCGGGTTCATTGGAATGTCTGCGTTTTGTAAAACAACTCGGCAACGTAGCGACTATGGTTTTGGGCAATCATGATTTGCATTTATTGAGTGTGGCCGAAGGGCTTCGCCCTTTAAATAAGAACGACACGCTAAAACCGATTTTGGACGCACCTGATTGCAAGGAGCTATTAGCGTGGCTACGTCAGCAAAAATTACTGCATATTGAGGATCAATATGCGCTGGTTCATGCCGGGTTATTGCCGAACTGGGGCTGGCCCGAGGCACAAGCGCTGGCTCACGAAATTGAGTGCGCACTCAGAGGCCCTGGCTATCAGACTTTACTGCAAAATATGTATGGCAGCGAACCTGATTATTGGCAAGCTGACTGGCGCAATGCGGCGAGACAGCGGGTCATTATCAATGCCATGACCCGCATGCGTATCATCTCGGCTGATGGCCATATGCAGCTTAAATTCAAGGGGGAATTCAACCATATTCCTGATGGATGTGTACCCTGGTTTGAAGCAAAAACTTCGCGCTCGACAGAGCGCACCATTATTGCGGGTCACTGGTCAGCGTTGGGACTACACATTGTGCCGCATTTTGTAGGGCTTGATAGCGGTTGTGTGTGGGGGCGTGAATTAACGGCGATGCGTTTGGAAGATCGGGCGATTTTCCAAGTGCATTGTGCAGAGACAGAATTGTCGTCAGGCGTGGATTAGCATGAAAAGCGTCAAAGTTTAAAGCCAGATCATCTAGCGCGCTTGATCTGATGAAGTCGTTTCTACCGTATTACCAAAACGCTGGTGAGCGTCCGGTATGGGTACATTTAAAATTGCTGCAATCGCAGCTTCAGCTCGCAACGCCAACTCTCGACGAGAAGCTGATCCTGCCGGGATCGGGGGCGCAAAAGTGATTTCCGCAATCATCGACTTTTGGCTGACAATCAACTGCAGCGATTCCGCAAAACTCAGATCGTCAATGTAAGCAACCGCCACGCATCGGCCACCATCACTTTTATGGTAGCGCAAAGCGACGGGTGCTAAGGTGGCTTGGTTGACGACAGCAGGTTCAAATAAAGAAGAGTGAAACTTCAACAAGCGATCACCTGCTGTTGTAGTGCCTTCTGGAAAGAGTCCTATAGTGGCACCACTTCTCAGGACATCTTGTATCTCAGTATTGGTTCGTGCAGTATCGTGACGATGAGTGCGGCGAATAAAAATTGTACCGGCTTTTTCACATAACCAACCGATGATGGGCCAATCACGAATTTCCGCTTTCGCCACAAATTGCGCGGGATGGGCAGCATTAATCACATAAATATCAAGCCACGAAATATGATTGGCCGCAATAATCATATCGCGCGCGCGCGTATCAGGGCGAACGCCATGAATGGATAAAACAATATTAAGAATCCGCAGGGTTTTTAGCGACCACCATTGGGTTATTAACGCCCGTTTTGCGTTTTTAACCCGCGGGAAAATTACGCCTGCCACCAATAATCCGGCGGCAATATGTATACCCAACCTAGTCCAACGTATTGCGCGAATAAAACGATGCGTCTCAGAAACCACGTCGATACCGATCTTTTGCAGATGACTATGTTTTGTAGGTTGCAAGTCTAACCTGTAACAAACACATCATAAATAAACCATAGTCTGGACATATCCCCAAATATTGACGGTGCCAACCTAAAAAAAGGCACCCTAAGACGCCTTTTTTTGAGATCACAAATAGCTACAGCCTGGAGACTCGGGTCACGCCCTGCCCCGAGAGAATTCTAACGCGATCACCGATTCGGAACTCCTCGTCTTTTTCCTGTGTGACGGCAATCAGTTTTCCACCCTCCAAGCGCACCGTTACCTCAACACCTTTGCGCTCGTTTTGTGATTTCTCGATTGCTTGCCCCGCAATGCCGCCCAATACCGCGCCCGCAATGGCACCTACTGCATTAGCTCTGCTGCCGCCACCAATAGTTGAGCCGCCGATACCGCCCAACGCCGCACCAATCAATGTGCCACCTCCATCGCGTGGCGCGTCAATTTGCACATCGCGAACTGTCTCTATGATGCCAAGGCGTACAGATTGTTCACCACGTACCTGCGAACGGCTATAGTTGCTGCCACCCAAGCCGGGCTGTGCACAGCCTACCAACGCAGCACCTATGGCGATCGCGCTAATAATAAAAATTTGTTTCGAGATCATTCTATTCTCCACTTAATTAAGTCGGGGTCGTCAAGATCACCAAAGTTGTTCATCAAAAGCCAGCTGATAACGTGAAGCAATATCGTCGCGAGTCGGCTGATGGCCTTGCGGTCCTCGGTGTTCAATTTTTATGCTGCCAATTGTATTGGAGAGCCGTCCGATTTTCTGCCATGACCATCCACGCTCGATACCATAAAGCAAACCTGAACGATATGCGTCTCCGCATCCAGTAGGGTCTACGCGCCGATTTTCTTTAACGCTAGGAATAAAGATTTGTTGACCGTCTGCATAAATCACTGAACCTTCAGCTCCTTTTGTAACAAAAAAAGCCTTAACCCTATCTGTTAATTTGGAAATGGTGTCGCCAGTCCTCTCTTCCAAAATGCGGGCTTCGTAATCATTGACTGCAACATAGTCCGCAAGTTCGATGAAATGTCGTAACTCATCTCCATTAAATACTGACATCTGCTGGCCAGGATCGAAAATGAAGGGAATACCTAAATCATGAAATTGTTCGGCATGTTGCAGCATGCCGTCACGGGAATCAGGCGCTAGAATGCCCAGCTTGATACCTTCGGCGTCACCCACTTTATTCAAATATGAGGATGACATTGCGCCTGGATGAAAGGCAGTAATTTGGTTGGCATCCAAGTCGGTCATAATAAAAGCCTGCGGCACAAACGTGCCCGGGATTTCCCTGATGTGGGTACGCGCTATACCCAGCTGATCAAAACGCGCTCGGTAAGGGCCAAAATCATCCCCCACTGTGGCCATGACAATGGGAGCGTCGCCCAGAAGCTTGAGGTTATACGCAATATTGCCTGCCGTGCCGCCAAATTCGCGCCGCATGTCAGGCACTAAAAAAGCGACATTCAGGATATGAATTTGGTCGGGCAAAATATGCTCGCCAAACTGACCGTGAAACACCATGATGGTGTCGTAAGCTACTGAACCGCAGATGAGCGCTGGCATAATTCCTGTTTTTCTTAAGTAAATAATTATTATAACGCCTCACAAGAGGACAGTTAATCAGGCTTTTTAACTATTATGAATACACACGACATGCATACTTGACAGGCCATCATATGTCGTGCGTTAATAAATGACCGTATCACTAATGTATCGATTACGGAACACACTGCGGCGCACAAGCAGTGTTCTTAACGAAGTCTGAAACAAGGCAAACTCTCCGAAAGGTGAGGACGCAAAGTCTCCGGTCTAAAAGGTTGGTCAAAGCCTTACGATAGCGGGATTACCAGAGAAGCGAACCATAAGTCATGGATTTTATTTTTATCCGGGCAATTAAAATTGCCCATTGCAATACGGAAAGTGGTGCTCGCGCTTTAAAGCGGCGTACAAGCACATTTTATATATTGTGATCGACCTACTTCCTCGTAATTTGATGGTCGCCATAGCGACATCGATGACCTTGCGTACTCATTTTTCGGAGAGCTTGCCTTGGTAATTCTTGCCTTTAACGGCTGGGGATCCAACCATGGCTATGACCCATACAAATTCACCCACATCGAACTTCGATAATGTCGTTTCGCTTGCGAACGCGCAGGTGCGAAAACGTCCTGTTTCGGCGGAGTCTACTGGTGTCATAAATGACTGTCGCGATATCGCGTTAAAGCGTATTACGGACGTTCTTTCAAAAACCTTCGATACGATCGAAGATGAGCTTTTCGAAATGGCCCAGCTTTCACCTGACCGTGATACGCAAGCGCTTTATCTGGATGCTCGCGCTCAAGCGCGCGAAAAACGTAGCGCCATTGAATCTTCATTCAAAAAACAATTTTTAAGTTTTTTTGCGCACAAGATTTCCGGGACGAAGCAAGAAACAGCAAACGCGGCCAACGGTTTTGATTTCAGCAACATGTCGCTTGTTGAGGATAGCGATCTGGAAGAGAAAATTGCAGTCGACGAAATTGCGAAACGCCTCGCCAACAATTGTGATGAAGAGCTGCGCGCACTATCGCAGCGTATGGGTTTCTTGATGCTGGAGCCGGAACTTGACGATGATGCCAACCCCATGTCGCCCGACACCATTATCAAAGCGCTCCAGGTAGCCTGCGATCAAATGACGAGTGGCTATAAAACCAAACTGACCGTTATGCGTTTGGTTGAACAACATATGACCAAAGAGATGATGGGGGTATATCGGGACATTAATTCACACCTGATTGCGCAGCAAATCATGCCCACTATTCGTCCTACTTTTCGCAAAGCGCAAAATAACAACCTACGCAAATCAGGCAATTCAAGCAACGTCGGCAATAGCGGCAATAACGGAACGAATGTGGGTGAGCCGGACTTTGGCGGTAAGCCAGATGATTTCAGCAACCCATCGCAAAATTTATTTGCCACACTACAGCAGCTAATGTCTGGCAATGCCACGTTTGATCCTTCGGCGCAGCGGGGCGTCAATGGCGGCGTAAACAATATGGCTGCGGGCGACATCTCCTCAACATTTGCGGGCTCTGGGCAAACCAGCCAGGCAGGACCTGCTGGACAAGGGACGCCAAACGCGGGCAACAATGTTGATCCGTCTTTAACCAGTGCCGGTTTAATCTCTGCACTAACCCAAATTCAGCAACAGGTCATGGCGAATACTGCGCAATTTTCAGCCCTGACCAATATGCAAAATTTTGTCCCCGGCGAGACTTCTCTTGCTGAACTCAACGTGCTTCGTAAAGTGAAAGAATCAAGTTTCGGCATAAATGGACAGAATGGGATACAGCAGGGAAATCAAATCGATGGAATGACCATTGATATCGTCGCCATGCTGTTTGATTATGTGTTTGAGGACAAAGCGATCCCCGACACAATTAAGGCATTACTGGCAAGGCTTCAAATCCCTGTGTTGAAAGTGGCGATTCTTGATAAATCATTTTTTTCCAAGAAATCCCATCCCGCCCGACATTTGCTCGACGTGCTTGCCGAGGCATCCGTATGCTTCGCGGGTCAGGCGACACGTGATAATCCGCTCTATCAAAAAATTGAAGTTTTAGTCGACCGCATACACTCTGATTTTGATACCGATATAGAGATGTTTGCTATTGCTTTGGCTGAGTTTGAACAATTCCTGGGCGCACGGGAGGCCGCCAGCGCAGATATGATCGAGAAGTCTGCACGCGTGGTGCATGAGAGCGAAAAACGCGAGATGGCGCGTTTAATTGCGGTCGATGAAGTAGAGCGGCGGATTCAGGGATGTGAACTCCCAGCGCCAGTAATTGCCATGCTACGCGGCCCTTGGGCACGTGTACTTGAACGAGTATATTTACGTGACGGTGGCCGTAATCAATATTTTATGGATGCGCTAGAAGGTGCGGATGATCTGGCTTGGAGCGTTGCGCCGAAAATGCATGGCGACGAACGTAAACGCCTGGTGTCAATGCTGCCGTTGTTGTTGAAGCGCCTGGAGGAGGGTATGGATATTGCGGCCGTTGAGCAAGAAGAACGTGAACGTTTTTTCTCGGCGTTAGTTGATTGTCATGCAGCGGCCGTCAAGGCGGGATTGCGCGGCGAAAGTATCACTTCATTATTTGCGGCAGCTCAGCCGCCGGCAGCGGCAGTGCCGTTATTTGAAAAGCTTATTAATGAAGAGCTCGCTCGTGAAGAGGCGATGAAAAACACCAATCGCAGTGGTGTTGCCCGTATTCAGTTTACTGAACACGGGGTTGAAATTGAAGAAATTGTGGCACAAAAAAACGGTGACTTGGCGATCACCAGTGAGACCGCAATATCGGGCAGTGGTCAGGAAATTGTGCCCTCGGCTTTTCTGGAGGCCCGCGATTCTGCCCCCAAGGCTAACAGCAGTCTTGATTTTGACATTACAGTTTTGCCAGCCGTAGAGTTAAAGCGTGGGACCTGGGTTGAGTTTATCCATGAAGGTGGCGTAAAAGTTCGAGCCAAACTAACCTGGATAAGCCCTTTAAAAGGTGTCTATTTATTTACTAATCCAAGTGCCACAGAAGAAGCTTTGTCAGTAGCCCCGGACGCATTGCAAGCTCAGTTCCGGCGTGGTGTTGCACGTATCATCGAAGAATCTTCCTTGATTGATCGCGCAGTAAATCGCATTGTCAATTCTCTGTCTGGCGCAGCCGCTTGAAGCGCAATCCAGAAATTTAAGAAATGAGCGCTCCATATTTTTAAATCCCTTACGACGTCTGCCTAATGATCATGATGAAAGCCACGTCAAACGAATAATGTGATGATGAATGAAAACAGTGTTACTGATAATAAGCGCGCAAGCCATACCCGGACGCGGCATTTTTATTACTCGACTCTATATTCAAATTAATAAATAGTTCAGCATTTGGCGCAATGCCCTCACCCGGCAGAGGCTGGCGGCCTAAATAATCGGTTGGTAGCAGGACGCGACTTACCAATACCTGATTGCCATTGTCGGTCAACCGCAATTCGATAGCAGGTAAATCCTGTTTGATCAAACCACGATTTGCCAACGTCGCTGTTACCAGAAGACGGCCTAGTTTTCCAGGAGGTTCGATCAAATCAGACTCAACAATTTTTATCGCGTCGCTATCGCGTCCCCACGAAACAGTGCACCCCAACACATCACAGGCCTTTACAAAATACGACCTGGTTTGGGGAAACATGTCGACAATCGTCGCTCGTAAAGACAGGGTTGCCTGCGCGATCAACACAATCAACAATATTAAACTGCCCGCTAACCACGATTTATGACGCGGGGAACTCACTGGTTTTGCACGTAGCCATTTTGGATGGTCATCGTTTAATCTGACCACATTTACGACCTTTATATCGTTTGAAGTAACATCAACCCTATCTTTGTGATGATCGCGTTGATCAACGCGAAGCTGTCCGAGCTTGGTTAAATTTTCGTGTTCAAGTTCAGCCGCACTTTCAGAAGTTGTTTCTTGTAACGACCCATTTTCGAGTGGCTCTTCCCGTTCAGTAGCGGCATTTTTAGCCTCATCATTTGCTTCGGCATTTAAAATAATCGAGCGCACATTTTGTGGTGGCACAGCAGGCATATTCACAAGCTCAATAAAACCGATAAATCCCGAATCAGCCGCAGGCGATAAATGCAGCTCTGTACCTATTTCTTGCGCAGTAGCATTGATGACCTCTGCGTTAGCCCGCTCATCCTGCGTAATTGGCGACGCGGCCCGCAGCGGGCTGCTCGTTGCCTCAGTTTCTGCGGCGGGCGAAGCGACGGATTCGACGGCGTATGCATCGGCAATTATGGTGTCCTCTTCAACACGCTTGAGTGATTCGAACGCATTAAATATTTGACGGCAACGGCCACACATCACGCGACCCTGACGGATGTTGAGTTGCTCGGGTTGGACTTTAAATTGCGCGGCGCAATTAGGGCAGGTGGTTAACAGCATGCTGGAATTTTAACCGAGCGCGGCGCTAATGGACGCGAGTCATCACTAATTTAGGCTAGCCGAACGCCAGCAATGCAAGACCAACCTTCGGCTCGTTGCCAGACATCGAGTTTAAACCAGGGCTTGTAAATAGCAATAATCTCATCCGCTTGATGATCCAAAATTCCAGCAAGCGCTATTTGACCGCCAATCTGAGTGTGACTCTTGAGAAGCGGCGCTAGCACTTTTAGCGGGTTAGCCAGAATATTGGCCACCGTTATGTCAGCAACATAATTAAGCGTGGAGTGGGTGTTAGAAAACTCAATAGACACACCGTTTTGTTGCGTGTTATAACGAGCCGCCTCAATAGCCTGCGAATCAATATCCACACCAACCGCATTATGTGCGCCCAGTTTCATGGAAGCAATCGCTAAAATACCTGAACCTGTGCCGTAATCGAGCATGGATATTTTTTTCGGTGGTTGTTGCAGCGATTTTTGCAATGATTCAAAAGTTGCTTCCAACCATTGCAAACATAGTCGTGTAGTTGGATGGCTGCCCGTGCCAAAGGCTGCGCCAGGATCTAGCGAAATATTAATAGCCGCACTATCGGGCGCGTTATGCCATGTGGGTACAATCCATATCCGCTCAGAAATTTTAATAGGCTGAAATTGATCGCGATTCTGTTGCACCCAATCAACATCTTCGAGCGTTTCAACAGTTAGCAATGGTAGCTCAAACTCCAGCACTGAGGCGGCTTCCCGGGCTATACCTGCGGGATCTACATCCGGCAAAAAGAGCGCTGTTAATTTGCAACTGTCCCACAGGCCTGCACTGGCACCGGGTTCACCAAAGATCGGTTTTTCGGCTGTAGTACCTTCGGCTGCATCCTCGACGTTTATTGAAATTGCGCCCAATTCCATCAAGGCATCACCAAATGCGTCAGCCTGCTCACGCGGCATGTGCAAAACGAGATTTAACCAGCTCATCGAATCTACTTGCCGAAAAACGCCATCAATCCGCTTCCCCACCTGCAATTTTTTTCAGCTTTGCCATGCGCTGTTCAAGGAAATGAATGGAAGTGCCGCCGCGAATAAAAGCCGCGTCATTCATTAACTCCTGATGCAACGGCAAATTAGTATGAATACCCTCGACAACCATTTCGGAGAGCGCTGTTCTCATCCTTGCGAATGCCTGCTCGCGGGTATCACCATGCGCAATGATTTTAGCAATCAATGAATCATAGTAAGGCGGTACAAAATAATCGGCATAAACATGCGAATCTACCCGGATGCCTGGTCCACCCGGCACATGAAAGCGAGTAATGCGGCCAGGCGAAGGCACAAACGAAACTGGATTTTCGGCATTGATACGACACTCCACTGCATGGCCACGCAACTGGATATCTTTTTGCCGATAACGCAAACGATGGCCTGCGGCAATGCGAATTTGCTCTTGGACAATATCAACGCCCGTAATCATTTCCGATACCGGATGCTCAACCTGAACGCGGGTGTTCATTTCAATAAAAAAGAACTCATCTTTTTCGAATAAAAACTCAAAAGTGCCCGCTCCGCGATAACCCATTTTTGCGCAGGCTTCTGCACACCGCTCGCCAATCCGATCGCGCAGTTTTGGCTTTAATTCTGGCGCTGGCGCCTCTTCAATAATTTTCTGATGACGCCGCTGCATGGAGCAATCACGCTCCCACAAATAAATTGCGTTCTTGTACTCATCACACAGCACCTGAATTTCAATATGGCGAGGGTTCTCCAGAAATTTTTCCAGGTACACCATGGGATTACCAAATGCGGATTGGGCTTCTGCCTTTGTCATTTGCACTGCGTTGACCAAAGCAGCTTCGGTATGCACCACACGCATACCACGTCCGCCTCCGCCGCCAGCCGCTTTGATAATGACCGGATAACCGACAGCAGCCGCAATTTTGCGAATTTCTTTCGCGTCATCAGGCAGTGCGCCATCAGAACCCGGCACGCAGGGAATGCCCAGCCGTTTCATTGCTGCTTTCGCAGCAACTTTATCGCCCATCATGCGAATATTTTCGGGTTTGGGGCCAATAAAAACGAAGCCCGAGTTTTCAACTCTTTCCGCAAAATCAGCGTTTTCAGATAAAAAGCCGTAGCCTGGATGAATAGCTTGTGCATCCGTTACTTCGGCAGCGCTAATGATGGCGGGAATATTAAGGTAGCTATCTTTAGATGGAGCGGGTCCAATACAAACTGACTCATCCGCCAGCATCACATATTTGGCGTCAGCATCCGCTTCAGAATGAACTGCCACTGTTTTAATCCCGAGCTCGCGGCAGGCGCGTTGAACCCGCAGCGCAATTTCACCACGGTTAGCAATCAGAATTTTTTCAAACATTGCACCGGTACGCGCACCGGCAGGCGCAGAGCCAAATACCGCCATAGTGGGTACTCGCCTATTCGATAATAAAAAGAGGTTGGCCGTATTCAACCGGCTGGCCATTCTCAGTCAATATAGCTTTAACCACACCTGAAGCATCAGATTCGATTTCATTCAATAACTTCATCGCCTCGATAATGCATAGGGTTTGTCCTTTGGACACGGTCTGACCGATTTCAACAAAAGAGGGAGTACCTGGCGACGGCGAACGGTAAAACGTACCAACCATAGGCGATTTCAGGGTGTGACCGACGGGCTCTGCCGGTATCGCCGCTGCTGCAGCACTTGGCATCGCTGGCATTAAGTTTGCAGGAACCATCATTGAGGTTGGCGTCATGGGTTGCATGAAAGGCGTATTATTACCGTTGCGGCTAATCCTGACTTTTTCTTCGCCTTCGGTAATTTCAAGCTCGGCAATGCCCGATTGCTGCACCAACTCAATCAGCGTTTTAATTTTTCTTAAGTCCATCGTCTCCACCTTCTTCAATGCTAAGCAACAAAAAGTCCGCAAGGATCGCAAGCGGATTACGGGTGCTGCTGTTTTTATTTTGTATGTTTTTCATCCGCGCTTCTGGATTCAAACTTAGGAGACGCAACATGAACTGTAGCCGTCACATCAGCACTAACCATGCTAGCTGAAAGCATCCGAATGGCTGCATCGAGTGCAAATTCATAGCCCATGGCATCCAAGCCCGTAATAACGCCCACCGCCTTGTCTGAAAAATATGAATGATGCCGAAACACCTCGCGCGTATAAATGTTTGAAAGATGCACTTCAATAAACGGAATCGCAACTCCGCTCAAAGCATCACGTAAAGCCACGCTGGTGTGGGTAAACGCAGCCGGATTGATGATGATAAAACCCACCCCCGAATGCTGCGCTGCATGCACAGCGTCAATTAAGGTAGACTCAGAATTGCTTTGGAAACACTCCACAGCTATTTTAGCGTGCTCCGCTTTTAGGCACAAACGGGCATCAATATCGGCCAGAGTAACGCGCCCATAATGTTCAGGCTCACGCGTTCCAAGCAGATTTAAGTTGGGGCCATGAAGAACTAATATCTTGTGCATAGAGGCTAGTTTGCCTCAAATCGACGCAGATTGTCCAGTTGATCGACGAAGTTATGCCGATTTATCTTCAAACCATGATCTGATATAGGCCCAAATGTTGGGTGCATAACATGACAATAACGCTCTCCTGAAGGACCAAAATTATTTTTCTTTCTCCACAAACCTTTCAGTATTTTATTTGACGCACACCGTACTTGCTTGTACCTCCTCGCGAACAAATGGGCCTTTTAACGCAAATAAACTTTTTAATAACAGAATTTACGCACACTTACACTATTTAGGCAGATTTTTAATAATGATAGCTTCAAATTCACCCTGCCTAACAACTCCTAGATGGGCACTTATCACCTCACCACCTGGCCGAATGATCACTGTGTGAGGCAGCAAGCCCAACCGATTACCAAGCCGCTTGGAAAACTCTATTGCGCCGCCTTCATCGGGAAGCAAAGGATATCCAACATGTATTTTTTGTGCGAAGTTGACTACATTTGATGGGGAATCAGCCGCAATTCCAACTATTTGCAAACCTTTCGCGGCATATTTTTTCTGTAAACTTGTAAAAATAGGCATTTCTTCTTTACAGGGACCACACCAAGTAGCCCAAAAATTAATAACCAATAATTTATGTTGCCATTGCCCCAACGATTGGGGCTTGCCTGCCATGTCCATGAAGCTACTGGTGTAAATGATGCCCGCGCTCGCATCAATTTCGCCAAATTTAGTCGGCAACGAATTAGATCGGCCTGTACACATTGCTACTCCAGCCAACCCGACCAGCAACACGAATCCCGCTCCAATAATGAGTATTAAAACCCTTGCCGACTTGGCATTATATTTACTGACCGTTTCCATTGTTTCCTAGGCGCTAATATTTACGGGGTTTTACGGATCAAATCAGATATGGAGGTGGCGGGCTTTACTGTGCTTGCGCCCAATGGCGTTAATGG
The DNA here is from genome assembly GCA_025359985.1 of Burkholderiales bacterium. Classification (GTDB taxonomy): domain Bacteria; phylum Pseudomonadota; class Gammaproteobacteria; order Burkholderiales; family Usitatibacteraceae; genus UKL13-2. The sequence continues at coordinate 73,120 of JANYDB010000064.1, forward strand.
GTTGAGGGCCGGACTGAGTGCCGAACTCGGCGAAAAAGCTAACTGCGTAACAGGATTCACCCGATCCCTTGAACGAGCATTTAAAATAAATTGATGACGCAACGGCGGGTAGCAAACCCCCGCATCCGCGCAGCCTTGAGAGGTGGCGTTAATACTGACAATATCATCCTCAGCAGCAGATGATATAGCCATGCCATTTGCGCCGCTTACTACGCGGCCCACTCTGTGACTCAGGGGCAAAAGTACGCGCACGCTTTTCCGATAAGTCTCAACTCGTCCAAAAGTTGCGTCATGTTTAACTTTTCCTGCGGGCCTAATGGCTTTATGAAAAATTGTGGAGTCATTTTGCCCTGCAAATTTAAAACGGCTTCGATACATATAATAGCCATTTGCGATGATGTAATGAAGCTCGATTGTGTTCGCATTGATCATCTTGGCCGACACCTGAAAAGCCTCTTCGGCGGCCAGCAGTTCTGGCGCAATGGCGAGATCGCTTTGCGCTGCAAATATTGATCGCGTCATTCCCAACATGGCCAAAATGCAAAGCTGAGCAAAGACCCGCCGAGTGCGCTGATTTTTTCTTATAATTTGCCCTGTTTTTTCAGTGTAATTAGCGACGTCATTATTTTGTAAGCTCATCTGCGATCCCATTTAAATTCAATTTAGTTGGCAAGAACCTGCGACTGTCGGGAACGGCACGGGGGTTATACCGCCATAGAAATGACATCAACCCGTTACGCCCGCTTAGGTACGAAAAGCAGTCACAACCATGGCGATTGAGTGCAAGTTTGTCATCTTTACAGCAAGGTTTGCGTTGGGTAATGTTGCGTCCATCCATTGTCTCGAATCATTTGTTTTAGCTGTAAAATTATGAGTGCGCAATAAGTACAGACTGCAGGCACAAGAATAGGACAAGGCCGGGCGTTCGGGGTTCGGATGTTGCAGCCTTACCTAAAATATAAAGCAAAACATCAAAGTGCATTAAAGTAATAATGAAGCAATGACTAAGTAACAGCGAGGAACATTGTGCGATATCTCATCATCAGTATATTAATTGGATTTCCACTCGCCGAGGGTGTCGTACTTTATCGCCTGTCTGCTGGTCCTGAAGGTCACGGCGGATGGGTATTGGCGTGGCTTGTATTTGCCGCCATCGCTGGGATGGCGCTGATTAAGCAAGCGCGTTTTTCGTTGATTTCACGGCTCGCCAGCGCCTTATCGCAAGGCCAATTTTCTCTTTCGGCATTTATTGATAGCTTTCGCACGGTATTAGCCGGGCTCTTGCTTATTTTTCCGGGCGTCATTTCAGATGTGATGGCGCTTATCTTGCTGATGCTCCCGATTCGCGAACCCGCGTTTGAGCAGGCTGTATCACCCGATATATCTGCACGCGCCACCACGCGTGCCAACCCGCATGCAAATCACAGCGACCCGGCAAGCAGCCAGAGCGTCATTGAGGGAGAGTTTCGGCGCGAGTAATCCAGCCTTGGCTTGTGCCAATTCTGTGCACTTTGGTCCGTCACCTTTCCGAATTGCGTTTTAAAAAATCTTTTACATCCGAATACTCAAGCCGCGATCTTAACTCCCGCTTTAATCGTGCATTGCCAACACGTCGCGATTCATTCATAAATGACAGCGTCGACGCAGAAATTTTTTTATCTGCATCTACTCTGCTGATACGCGGCGCGCGAGCCAGATTGAAGTGGTCGGCCACCACATCAAAATAATCCCCCATTTTAAGATCAGTATCATCAACCACGTTGTAAACACGATTAGGCAACCCTCGCGACGCCGCCATCCAGGCGGTTCGAGCCAAATCATCTGCATGAATATGATTGGTAAAAACATCATCAGCAACGAGCAACACAGGTGTGCGGTTTTTTAAACGCGCCATTGGCAAACGATCTTCAGCATAAATACCAGGCGCCCGTAAAATGGTTATGGATACGCCGCTACGTTTTCCCCAAGCGCGTAATTGAGTTTCCGCATCAACACGCCGTATGGCGCGGTCTGTTGCCGGACGAACACGACAAGTTTCATCAATGATGCGGCCGTTACAATTGCCGTAAACACCTGTAGTGCTTATATAGACAAGTCGCTGTGGTAGCATCCTGCGTTGATGACTGAGCGCCGCGATTAAATTGCGGGTGTAAATATCATGTAACCCATAATTTGGCGGCGGTGCAAAATGAAAAACGGTATCAGCCAGCCCGGCGACTTTGCGCAGCGAGTGACGGTCTGCCAAATCGCCCCAAATGGGTATGGCATCGCATTCGCGTGAAACAACTGCACGTTCAGTTTGACGCACCAGGGTATAGGCTTGCAGGTGTAGGGAATAAATTTGGGGCGACACTAGCTTAATCAGGCGTTTGCCCACATCGCCGAACCCAACAATTAAAATTTTTTGCGCAGCATGCATTATGGCTGCGAGTATAAATGAGCAGCACCTGCAATTATCAACACCGATCAGCACAGACTAGAAAGTGGCAAGTCGAAATGAGTACGACTGAATTTCAGATTACCCTTAAACCATCCGGCAACACCTTCAAAGCAAGCCCTGACGAAACCATTCTGGAGGCCGCGTTGCGCCAGGGCATTGGGCTACCCTACGGCTGTCGTAATGGCGCCTGTGGCTCGTGCAAAGGTACGGTGGCGGCGGGCGAATTGGACTATGGAGTTTATCAGGAACGCACTTTGCTGCCAGAAGAAAAAGCTGCCGGCAAAGCGCTATTTTGCGTTGGCAAAGCCTGCTCCGATCTCACGCTGGACATCAAGGAAATTGGCGGAATTGGCGATATACAGATTCGCACGCTTCCGTGCCGTGTTGAAAAGGTCGAAAAAGTAGCGCCTGATGTGGCCGTACTCTCGCTTAAGCTGCCGGCCCAAGAACGCCTGCAATTTTTGGCAGGGCAATACATTGATATTTTACTGAAGGACGGCAAGCGTCGCAGTTACTCAATGGCCAATGCACCACACGATGATGCTTATGTGCAACTGCATGTGCGTGCCGTGCCCAAAGGGGTTTTTTCCCAATATGTATTCAATGAAATGCGCGATCGCGCTATTTTACGTTTTGAAGGCCCGCACGGCACATTTTTTCTGCGCGAAGATTCAGATAAGCCCATTATTTTCATGGCCGGCGGTACCGGTTTTGCGCCGATCAAAGCGGTGATTGAACATGCCTTTTTTTCGCATATTGATCGTGAGATGGTGCTTTACTGGGGTTGCCGGTCGTTGCAGGATCTATACATGGGCCAACTCGCCGCACAGTGGGCCAAAGAACATCCGCAGTTCACCTTTATTCCCGTGTTATCCGACCCAAAGACAGAGGATAATTGGCATGGTCGTACCGGCCTGGTACACCAAGCTATTTTAGATGATTTCGAAAACCTGGCGGGCTATCAAGTTTATGCTTGTGGCGCACCGATCATGATTGAATCCGGACAAAAAGCATTTGCTGAACGCGGCTTGCCGGAAGATGAATTTTTTGCAGACTCATTTACTTATGCAGCTACGGTTATGCCTTCTGACGTGATCGCTCCATAGTTAAACCGTACCCGAGTTGAACTAAACCAAATTGAATCACCCCAAACTGAACTAACCCAAGGAGCAATACCATGATCAAAGTTGGCGATACCCTGCCTGATGGCGTGTTGAGTGAATTTATGGCTGTCGAGACCGAAGGCTGTTCGATCGGTCCGAATAAATTCAAAGTCAGTGATTTAGTCAAAGGCAAAAAAATTGCCTGCTTCGGTTTGCCCGGCGCTTTTACGCCGACCTGCTCCGCCGCACATGTACCCGGCTATCGCGATCACTTCGCCGATTTTAGAGCCAAAGGCGTTGATGAAATCTGGTGCGCATCGGTAAACGATGCATTCGTCATGGGCGCGTGGGCGAAAGACCAAAAAACCGAAGGCAAGGTACGCATGTTCGGTGACGGCTCTGCCATATGGGCGAAAGCGCTGGGTCTCGATGCCGATTTCTCGGCGTTCGGCATGGGTATCCGCATGCAGCGCTTTTCGATGGTGATAGATAAAGGTGTCGTCACTCACCTGAACATTGAAGCGCCCGGCAAGTTTGAAGTATCCAACGCTGAAACTATGCTGACACAGGTTTAGGCCAGTTTAATTTCCCGCTGGAAAAAAAGAATGTCCATTCCTAAAATTTTTATCGATGGCGAGCATGGCACCACCGGTCTTCTCATCCGTGAATTATTACGGGAGCGAAGCGATGTTGAAGTCGTCAGTATCGCGCCTGCGCTACGCAAAGATTTGAGTGAACGCAAGCGACTGCTCAATGCGGTTGATCTGGCCGTATTGTGTTTGCCTGACGACGCCGCCAAAGAATCGGTCGCGATGATCAGCAATGCAGCAGTGCGCGTCATTGATGCGAGCACGGCCCATCGCATCGCACCGGACTGGACATTCGGCTTTCCAGAACTATCCCGGCAGCAGCCAGATTTGATTCGCGCCTCAAAGCACGTTGCCAATCCTGGCTGCTGGTCAACCTGCTTCATCGCATTAGTGAGACCACTAATGGATGCTGGTTTGGTTCCGGCAGATTTCCCGTTTACAACATGGGGCGTTTCAGGCTACAGCGGCGGCGGGCGACAAATGGTTGAGGCATTTGAAAACGCGGATGGCGCAAATGCAACCACCCGATTCATGGCCTATGGTTTAAAGCTCACGCACAAACATTTGCCCGAAATGCAGCATTACTCTGGCATCAAATATCCGCCCGTATTCACCCCATCAGTCGGCGCGTTTCGCCAAGGCATGCTGCTAGAAGTACCGCTAGCGTTATGGTCATTGCCGGTCAAGATCTCCGGCCAGCAATTACACGATGTCCTGCATGACCACTACGCGGATTGTGAGTACGTCAGCGTCAACCCCTACACGGCTGAGCCGCCCACCGACCTAAACCCGGAAGCAATAAACAATACAAACCGGCTTGAGCTGTTCGTGTTTGATAACCCCAAAAATCAGCAGGCCGTGCTGATTGCGCGGCTTGATAATTTGGGCAAAGGTGCTGGTCGCGCCGCGCTGCAAAATATGAGCCTGATGCTACATTTAGCCTGACCTAGGCGGGCCGATCAGGTTCATCTATTTTGAAAACACTAGCAACCGCAATGGCTTTCAGCCATTTATGCTTCGAGAGCCGCTCTGGTGATGGAGTTTATCTAAAATAAAAGGGGCCTTGCGGCCCCTTTTATTTCATTACAGGATGGCTTGTTACTTGAATGCGTAGCTAATCTTGCCATAGTAAGTGCGGCCCAATGCATCGCCGTAGCGTGGATCGTAACCCACTTGGAATGACTGCCCTTGACGCGAGCTAGGTGGATCACGGTCAAATAAATTGCGTACGCCCAATACCAATGTCAGCCCTTTGAGCCCGGTCCAGATACCTTGTGCATCATAGGTTTCCACGTTGCCCACACGACGCAGCGGTTTGGTAGGGTCGGCGTCTTTAGTGTCATCACGATAGCCGAGAACGAAGTTCTGCGAAACCGAAGCGGACCATGCGCCATAGTTCCAGTTAGCGGACAACACATGGCGCCAACGCGAAATCGCCCCGTTATCAGAGGTGAAGTTGCCCGCGTTGTTAATAAATGAGCCGGCGACTTCGTTCTGGTATTCATAACGGCTAATGTATGTGCCATCAATGGCAAATTTCAGCTTGCCAAACGCGGTGTTGTGCGTACTTGAGCCTGCAATATCAAGGCCGGCCTGACGATAAATACCCAGATTCTCAACAAATTGCAGCACTGTCGAAATAGCGCACGGCACATTCGCAGGCGTTGGAGCGCCGACTACATCATTAGTGCATGCACCACCTGCATTGCGCCCGAATCGGGCGAATTTGGTGCTCGCATATTTAGCGTAATTATCATAAAGCGTGTTATCGCCCAACGTTCCGATGGAATTTTTACGCTCAATCCAAAAATAATCCACGCTAAGTGAAAGCCCAGCTTGCGGCTCGAACACAAAACCAATTGTGCCTTGGCGTGATTTCTCCGGCTTCAGATTCGGATTGCCGCCGACTTGATTGATGGTTTGTGCATCGCACTCTGTATCTTGCACAAAATTATTGGCAGGCAGGAAACAGCGCAGTGGATCACTGTGCGCATCTGCCGTATTGCTGTTATAGCGGGCAACATACAAATCTGGCAGCGAAGGTGCGCGGAATCCAGTATTGACCGAGCCCCGAACCAGCAGCGCTTTCATCGGCGTCCAGCGAAACGCCAACTTAGGATTGGTCGAATTACCAAAATCACTATAACGATCGCCGCGCAGTGCAAAGCTAGCTTCCAAATCTTTGGCGAGCGGGATATTAAATTCAGCGAATAACGCCGTGACGTTACGATCCTTGTTTGCGCCTGGATAATTACCACCGCCGCCCAGCACATCGCCAGAAGACAAGACGGATGCGGGACGGTCATTGAATTTTTCCTTGCGCGCTTCTGCGCCCAGCGCGACGGCCAACATGCCGGCCGGCAGCTTCATCAATTCAGACGTAGCTTTTAGATCAAACGAATCAACTGTGCCTTTTGAATTGCGCACTTCGCCTAGAATCTTTGCCCCATTAAGCGCTGCTTGGCCCGCTGCGTCCTGACCATTTAAGGTGAATACATTGATCGCGCCGGTCAACAACGCGGTGCGTAATCTGGCTTCCGATAAATAACCATCGGTGTAGCTGTCAGTAACCTTACTTTCAGCGTGATTGAACGCACTGTCGTAATCCCATGAACCCAGGTTGCCCTTGATGCCCACCACGATGCGCGATTGTTCCGATACTGCTTCGTCAGTACGACGGCCGGCGTCTTTACCGCGCCAGGCGATGGCCAGATCACCTACTGGCGTAGCGAGAGAACCATCGGGACGGCGAAATGGGCCGGGATACCATTTACTGGATGCCGGAAAAATAATTGGCCGATCACCCGCCGCACTAAAATCGTTAATCGGTGTTTCTGAAGAAGCGTAAGTTGCTTTGTTTTTGGTATAGGTATATTCACCAAACAACTGAGTATCAGCATTAAGTTGAAAAGTTACGCGTGCGACTGCACCTTGACGCTCAATGGGCGGATAAATCTCAAGGGCGGCAGTGTAGTCATAGCGGCAGTTGCGATTCGACTGTGCCACAATAAAATATGAACCTTTAGCCGGTAAGCACCCGGTTGCTGCTGTCGGATTGCCACGCCCGCTACCAGCGCGAATATTGGCGGGATATGCGTTGCCACTAGTCTTGACCTGATCAAGATCGGCGCGCAAGCCCGTATTGGCAAATGATCGCTGGCTCGCGGCGACCGCATCGGACTTTTCTTTATCTACCGAGACCAGGAAGTTAAAATGATCCTTACTTAAATCGCCATAACCGCCAGTAATTGAATACTTTTCATTATTACCCGCGCCACGGTCGGTATTGGTTTTAAAATAAGAACCTTCAATACCAGCATAGTCTTTACGCAGAATGAAGTTAATCACGCCGCCAATCGCATCAGTGCCATATACAGCCGACGCACCATCTTTCAAAATTTCGACTCGCTCAATGGCTGCTAACGGAATTGAATTTACATCAACCGCAGCACCCTGAAACGCATAATTGGCGAGGCGGCGACCGTTAAGCAACACCAATGTGTTGTTCGGGCCCAAGCCGCGCAAGGATGCGCCCGCAAAACCTGGCGTAAGGCCATCACCAACACCGTTGGAAACATTGACCGTCGCACCACTATTGAGCTGCAGTTTATCGAGCAGATCGGCGGCATTACTGGCACCTGTTCTTTCAATATCCTCGCGCTTATACACGGTAATCGGCAGTGCGGTTTCGCCTTCAATACGCTTGATATTCGAGCCCGTAACTTCAATTTTATCGACGCGCTGAGGAGCAGGTGTCGAGGTTTGAGCCGCAGCAGATACTACCCATCCTGCCGTTGTCGTCAGTACGAGCGTTTGTAAAACCGCATCCAAAAGTTGCTTCATGTTCAGCTTCATATCAGTGAACTCCTATTGTGAATGTTGAAATAGTGGCGGACTAACAGTTAAAGAGCGACAGTAACTCACCAAATCAGATTTTCAGCACAACATCCCATGCGCGTTTGTGCAATTTAAAGATGATTATTAGAAAATGAAAAAAATGACAAACTACAAAAATATTTTACATTTCATCACATTAGGGAAACAGAGTAAGCGCAAACAATGAGTACGCATCGAGAATCTTCGATTTCCAACTATTGTGTCGTAAAAATGCAACAGTAAAAAATTAGTCGGCACAAAATGGCTTCGTCGCCACGACCTAGGCGAAATGGTCATTGGCAATCAACCGCTAGCGGACGTTTCAATGAGCCATTGTTGGAGCGAAACTATGTTTCGTCTAAACGCCGCAACTTGAATTGTCGTTTGGTATCGGATAGCTTCAAAAAATCGGAGCCTTGGCAATGCAGAGAACATTCAGCGCTCAAACATCGCGGGATTTTAGCGTCATTGGAAAATCCCGTTGCTAACATTGGGATGCATTTACGTTTGTATTTTCGTATGCATTTATGGTGAATTTTTCCATCCATTTGGACGGCGCACCGAGGGCCGTAAAGCCGGATTTTTCGTAGAGCCCATGGGCGTCGCTGGTCAACAGCATCCATCGCCGCAAGCCCTGCAGGTCAGGATGATTAGTAACGCACTCCATCAACCAACGCGACAATCCCTGCCCGCGATGGGCTTCCAACACGAATACATCACCCAGATAGGCAATCGTTGCATAGTCGGTAATAACGCGGGCAAAACCGATTTGCACTTCATTGCTGAATAACGCAAAGCATAAGGAATACTCAATCGCACGAGCCACAGTCAGACGCGGAATATTTTTTGCCCACGTGGATTCATTTGATAAAAACCCGTGTACCAAATCGAGCGAAATTTTTTCGCGATCCGTGGTGACGAGATAGTCGCCCTTCTGCCAACTCAAGGGCAGCGACAGATTTATTGATGACGCTTGCAGCATAATAGCCAGCACTAATCGCTATGCGCTATTTTGCCAACTCAGCGCTGCGGCGAATATGCCGAATCGCATCATCGCGCTTGCCGATTTTCTCCATCAGGGCAGCCAAAGTCATATGTGCATCCAGGGTGGGCTCCAACGCTACACTTGCCTCCAGATAACTCTGTGATTTGCCCCACAATGCTTGGCGCATGCAGAGTTTGCCCAAAGTGGCAAGCAGCACCGGATCACGGGCGTGAAGCTTGAGCCATTTTTCAGCGCGTTCAATTTGCGCCAGCGTGGAGTCGCCTTTGCAATCGGCGTAAGCCGCTACCAACATGCTATCCCAGCCATCCGGGCCGCGCGCATCCACGGTCTCGTCAATAACTTGCTTGGCCTCTTCACCACAACCCAGCGCAATCAGGCGCTGTGCAACCGTTACCGAGATCGCCACATCGTAGCGGGATTCACGCCTGAGCGATTTCCAAGCGCCCATCAACAATTCAAAATTGGCGGGCTTGGATTTAATTAAATTTAATTCTGCATTCAAACGAATTTGCTGTGCCGCATGGGCAGGCATTAAACCAGAACGCATCAACGGCCCCAGGCTGGCGAGCACATCATCCCAGGCTTTTTCGGCCACCTCGGCCTCCACCTTCATCTTCAGCACGCCGGGATTTTGCGGCGCGGAAACCGCAAGGTCTTTAAGCAGAATCAGCGCGTCTTTGGCCCTGCCTTCAGCGAGCAGCATGTAAGCCTTGGAAGCATCGCGCATTTCGGCTGATTTAGCGCCACGAATACGGTCAAGGTACGGTACCGCTGCGTTCGAATTTCCGCCTTCGTGTGCAGCCCAAGCGGCTACAGCTGCCGCTAAATCACGTGTGCCTTCATGCACGGTTTCGGCAGACATTGCGATGCGCGCATGGCGTTCAGCTTCATTAAACTCGCCCGCAAACAAAGCGCGCACGCTGTCATAAAGCGCATCACGGGATTTATTGCGCAGTCGTTCATTTTTCATCGCTTTCAGTGCGCGCGGCAATCGATAAGCAGAGCCAGTCAGTCGCAATAATGCGTACGCCACACCAAACAAGAGAAGCGCGGCGAGCACAAACAGCATGAATGAAAGCTCAATGCGCCATGGAGACACCACGAACACCACATAGCCCAGCCCATAGCGTCCTGCCAGCGCAATCGCCACCGCAGCCGTCGCCAGGCCCAGCACCCACAATGACCAGCGAATGGGTTTGGAAGTCATCGTGCGGGCCTCTCACGGGCTGCACGAGCTGCGCGAATGGCATTCAGGCTCACGGTAATGTCGGGGGCCGCAATCGATACCGGATTATCCGCAAACTGCTTGAGCAAATTCTGCGCATTGGAAATCACTTTGGCGCGGGTGTCAAAATATTTGCCGAGCATGTCGCGAGCTATTTTCAAATCTTCCTTGTAATTGGTTTCATCGCGCGCGATCAGGGCGGTACGGGCAGAGAGAAGTCGCAGCTTCAAATTTTCTCTCACAAAATAACTTTGCTGTGGCGACAGCAGCGCTATTTCCGGGCTTTCAATTTTGCGGATGCGTACCAGCTGGGTCAGCTCATGCCATAAATCCTTGCCCACGCGCACTGCCATATTGTCATTCGCGTCACTCGGGCGGTCCTCGCGCTCGACCGGCGCCTGCACGTCCGGGATGATTAGCGGCAGTGTGCCGGTGAGCGCCATCAGGTTATCGATCCTCACGCTAATACCTTGCGTGTCGACCAGCGGCAGTGCTTTCAAGCGCTCCATATCCTGCGTGATCGCCCGACGCAATTGAACAACCTGCAATTTATCGGCTCGCGCCAAACGTTGATCGGCCGCCTGCAGCGCAATCAACGCCGCTCGTACATTGCCCGCCAGCGTCAATTCACGGCTGGCAATGTTTAATGTCTGTTCGACTTCAGCCAGCAGCCAATCATCCGGCGCACGCGCCAGCTCACGGTACATTTCTTCCAATGCGACGCGCTGCCCCTGAAACTCGGCCAGCTTGCCCTCAAGTTGCGCTACACGGCTTTGTGCATCGCGCAAGTCCTTGACGGTTTGCTCGGCGCGCATCGCAACTTCCTTTTGCGCATTGCTTGCTTCGCCTAATTTTGTACCCACCATTTGCTGCAATTTTTTGGCGCTGTCGTGCCCCTCCCAAATCGCCGCGATGGCGACAATCAGCGCCAGTGATGCGAGCGCAATAGCCAAAATCGCCGGCACGCTCAGACCAACTGACGCCTTAGCTAAAGTGGGTGAGTCAGCTGAATCGGGTGAATCAGAAAACGCGCTAGGGTCGGAATTCATGCGTTATTTTATCGGTTGGTTAAATTAAATGTTAAATGTTAAATTTTAAAATTAAGCGGCTAAAGTTTGCAAATGGTCGGGGAAGGTCGCAATACGGCTGTGGAAGATATATTTAAACTGATGCCCGCAAAGTCGGCTTGAGTAGTTGCAACGCCTCGACCAACGCCAGCTTATTCATCGGCACAATTTCGCAGCGAGTCCAACCGCGTTCCCGACCAGCCTGGGCTACGCGATGATGTGATACCAATAAAGTGCAGCGCTGCCAACCCGCAATGTTGCTCATGTTCTCCATCAGACTATCCAAGGTTTCGATGCTCAACGCCAAAAATGCGGTCATATCGCCTGATTGCAACTGGGCTGCCAGCGCGTTCTGTTCATCTGCTGTTACCTTTAAACGCCTTCTTTCATAGCAGCTCAGTAACGTCACCATTGCACCGCGCGCGCGCAATGTTTGCTGCAACAGCGTGCGTCCACCCGCTTCACTATAGCCGCAGACGATGATCATATGTTGCCCGGCCACGTCCTGCAATGCTGGCATCGCCAATAATGCTTCACTGTCGTTACCCGGCGACGCCGTCTCAATCGTTTGTGTGGAACCAGCGGGCAGCGCAAAACGCAACGCTTCAGCGGTCATTTTGCCAATGGCATAAAAAGTGGCATCGGCGCGCAGCTCGCCATATTGCCGAATCACTGGGAGACCGTATTCAACTGCATTTGCACTCACAAAAATGATCCCATTTGCGTGTACTAAATCTGCGCGTGAAAAAGTTTTTTCAATCATGGTTTGCGATCTTGGCTCAATTATAAGCACGGGATAGCGGATCACTCTGGCGCCCGCTGCGGCCAGATATTGTGCGGTTATGTCACCTTGCGCGCGTGGCCTCGTGATGACAATGGTCAAACCATTCAGGCTCTCGTCAGGATTCTCAAGATGATGGCTTGGCATCGGCAATGTTTAATAGTTATGTTGATGAGAGGCGGCGGCGGAACGGGCAATGCCTGTTCTCACGATTTTTTATAATGGCCTAAAGCGGCCAGCACCTCGTCAGCCCCCTGCGAAATCAATTTATCGGCCAATGCAATACCAAGCTGCTCGCAGTCCTCAGGCGCACCCTGAATCGCATCCCGGATTAAACGCGAGCCATCAGGCAGGGCCACAAAACCTTGCAGCACCAACTGTCCATCTAGGATGCGAGCTCGACCGCCCAAAGGCACATCGCAATTACCCGTGAGTGCCCGGCCCAGTGCACGTTCGGCACGCACCATCGCGGTAGTTTCAGGTGTTTCAAATGGTGCCAGCCAGCGCGCAAAATCAGGATGGTCGGTGCGATATTCAATGCCCAGAGCGCCCTGTGCAATCGCGGGAATAAATTCATCGGCGCTTAATGTGGCACAAACACGCTCGCCCAACCCCAGCCGGTTCAATCCCGCCGCCGCAAGAATAATGGCGTCAAACTGGCCATCATCAAGCTTTTTCAACCGGGTGTTTACATTGCCCCGCAGCGGTGCAATCTTGAGATGCGAAAAATGATAGCGAAGCTGGCTTTCGCGACGCAAGCTGGAGGTGCCCACTATCGCGCCGTGCGGCAGGTCTGCCAAGGTCCTGTAATGATTCGAGACTAGCGCGTCACACACATTTTCACGTGCGCCGACGATGGCCATGGCAAAACCTTTTGGCAACGTCATCGGCACATCTTTTATGGAGTGCACTGCTATGTCGGCGCGGCCTTCTTCAAGCGCTACTTCCAACTCCTTGATGAACAAACCTTTGCCACCGATCTGCGCAAGCGGCCTATCCAGAATCTGGTCGCCACGCGTCGTCATCCCGATAATTTCGACCTTGCAGTCCGGATATAGCTTAAGCAACTCAGCTTGAATCCATTCGCTTTGCACCATCGCAAGACGACTTTCACGAGAAGCAATACGGATTCGGGTCGGCAATATAGACATATCAGGATCAACGGAGGGTGAAGACGGTAGAAAAATCAATGCGAAATGTTAGCACGCACCCGCCGCTAAATACGACTGAATGCGACGCGTTTTGATGATTCGACACCACGTCGAAATCATACGAAACAACGACATAATCTGACTGATGCAAATCAATTTTTGTTGCGCTGCGGTAGAATTGAATTTATGACTTCATTATGAGTCTAAATTGATCCTTAATAATTAGCCGTGCAGCGTTTCACTTATCCCACTTTCGGTCACTGAATCATGGCATCAAATCTGTCAAATCCTGTCACTCTAACCCCCACCCCCGCCCACATCCCCACGGGCGCGCTCATTATCAAATCTGACCATGCCCGGGCGCTGATGCCGTTCCCTGCAGCTGATACTTCGGCTACCCCACTGGCTGCCGGGCTCAACAGTGGTCAGACAGATGCGGAGAACGGTGCCCAACCTGCCGCGAGCAGTGGCAGCACGCGGCTACGCGAAATCCCCTACAACTACACCTCATTTTCGGATCGCGAGATTGTAATGCGTCTGCTAGGTGCGGATGCATGGGATATTTTGCTTGAGCTTCGCGGTGAACGAAAAACTGGGCGCAGCGCACGCATGCTGTATGAGGTGCTGGGCGATATCTGGGTGGTTGAACGCAATCCCTATCTGCAGGATGATTTGCTAGACAACCCCAAGCGCCGCGCCATGTTGATCGATGCCATGCGCCATCGTTTGCATGAAATCGAAAAGCGTCGTCTCGCGGATGCGGGTGATGAAGAAACTTTATTACAGGGCGAGCTTGCCGCGCGCTCGAATAAAGTGATGGCGCTGTTGCAGCGCGGCCACCAAGCGGTTGATCAATTTGAGGCGGAGTTTCGTCAGACCTGGGACTTTCGTAAAAAAGTCGCGCGTCGATTGGGCAAAGTAACGCGCAACGACAATATCGCCTTTGATGGTCTTGCCCGCGTTTCTCACGTCACCGATGCCACCGACTGGCGGGTCGAATATCCGCTGGTGGTCCTCTATCCCGACACCGAGGAAGAAGTGGCGCCGATGGTGAAGGCACTGATTGAATTGGGCCTTACCATCATTCCACGCGGGGGCGGCACCGGCTATACCGGCGGCGCTATTCCGCTCACTAAACACACCGCCATTATCAATACTGAAAAGCTGGATGCACTCGGCCTGGTTGAGCGTATTACCCTACCCGGTGTAGCGGAGCCCGTTGCGACTATTCGCTGTGAAGCAGGGGTGGTAACCAAGCGGGGCATGGAAGCCGCCGAGGCCGCTGGCTTGGTCTGGGCATGCGATCCGACCAGTGCCGACGCAAGCTGCATCGGCGGCAATGTCGCCATGAATGCTGGCGGTAAAAAAGCGGTTCTATGGGGTACCGCACTGGACAATCTGGCGTCTTGGAAGATGGTTGATACCAACGGCGACTGGATGGAAGTTGAGCGCCTTAACCACAATCTGGGCAAAATACATGACATCGAAATGGCGATATTTCGGGTGCGTCATTTTGATGAAAAAGGCCGCACTACCCAACCCGACAAGATGCTTGAGATTCCCGGCGCAAGCTTCCGCAAAACCGGCTTGGGCAAAGATGTCACAGATAAATTTTTAAGCGGATTGCCAGGCATCCAAAAAGAAGGCTGTGACGGCATCATCACTTCAGCTCGCTTCATTTTGCATCGCATGCCCAAGCACATTCGCACCGTGTGTCTGGAGTTTTTTGGGCAGGTTAAAGAAGCCGTACCGTCCATTGTCGAGATCAAGGATTACCTAGATAACTGCGATAAAGCGGTGTTGGCAGGCCTCGAACATCTGGATGAGCGCTATCTAAAAGCGGTCGGCTATGCGACTAAATCACGTCGCAATCAACGCCCAAAAATGGTGTTAATCGGCGACATCGTATCCGATGATGAAAACTCGGTAATGGAAGCGGCGAGTCAGGTAGTGAGGCTCGCTAATGCCCGCCATGGTGAAGGCTTCGTCGCGGTTACGGCTGACGCGCGTAAGAAATTCTGGCTGGATCGAGCGCGTACTGCTGCCATTGCCAAACACACCAACGCATTTAAAATTAATGAAGACGTGGTGATCCCACTGGATCGTCTCGGCGATTATTCAGACGGGATTGAGCATCTCAATATTGAGTTATCGATTAAAAATAAGTTACGGTTAGTGGATGCGCTGGCAGCGCTGTTTCATACCCAGCTTCCCCTGCATGAGGACGATGAAAACATCGCACGCGAAGAAATTTTCGGGCAGCGCATCGAACAGGCCCATGAATTACTCACCAACATTCGCGCACGCTGGAATTTTTTATTGGTCAATCTGGATCGACCGGTAGCGGAAATCGTTGATGAACTGATCGCAGTCGGCTTGACCGGTGTACAGATCAAGGCAGTATCTTCGTCCACCACTGTGTTTAATCTACTGCAAACCTACGCTATACGGGTCTCATGGAAAACTGAATTGCGGGAACCACTTACACAAATTTTTTCGGGTCGGGTATTTGAGCGCGTGATTAGCAAGATGATCGACACGCACAAGCGCATTTTAAAAAGCCGCGTCTTTGTGGCGCTGCATATGCACGCGGGCGACGGCAATGTTCACACCAATATTCCCGTGAATTCTGATGATTACGACATGCTGCAAGAGGCCAATCAATCGGTGGCCCGCATTATGGCGTTTGCGCGCCAGTTAAATGGCGTCATTTCCGGCGAGCACGGTATCGGCATTACCAAATTTGAGTTTTTAACGGCCGATGAGATCGCGCCGTTTGTGGCCTACAAACAAAAGATTGACCCCGACGGCCGCTTCAATAAAGGTAAGCTGATGCCGGGCGGCGATTTAACGCGAGCTTATACCCCATCGTTCTCATTGATGGGTACGGAGTCACTGATTCTGGAGCAAAGCGAAATCGGCAATATTGCTGATTCGATCAAGGATTGCCTGCGCTGCGGCAAATGCAAACCGGTCTGCGCAACCCATGTGCCACGCGCCAATCTGCTGTATTCACCACGCAATAAAATTCTCGGCACATCACTGTTGATCGAAGCTTTTTTATACGAAGAACAAACTCGCCGCGGTGTGTCGCTAAGACATTTTGATGAATTTTCTGATATTGCCGATCATTGCACCGTCTGCCATAAATGCGCGAGCCCCTGCCCTGTCGATATTGATTACGGCGATGTCTCGGTGGCGATGCGCAATCTGCTGCGCAAGCAAGGCAAGAAAAAATTTAATCCGGGCACCGCAGCGTCAATGTTTTATCTCAACGCCAAAGACCCCACCACTATCAAGCTGGTTAAAACCGTGATGATTGACTGGGGCTACAAAATACAGCGTCTGGCGCATTCGCTCGCGCGCAAAACCTTGTTGTTGCGCAAACAGACCAGAACGCCACCGGCAACTGTTGGCAAACCAGCCATCAAGGCGCAGGTGATTCATTTCATCAATAAACCGATGCCGGGCGGGCTACCGAAAAAAACCGCACGGGCATTATTGGATATTGAAGACAACACGATTGTTCCCATCATTCGCGATCCGGTCAAAGCCCATGTGGATGCCGAGGCGGTGTTTTATTTTCCGGGCTGCGGCTCGGAGCGTCTATTCGGGCAGGTTGGTTTGGCGACGCAGGCGATGCTTTACGAGGTAGGTGTGCAGACCGTGTTGCCGCCCGGCTATTTATGTTGTGGCTATCCGCAAACTGCGTCCGGCAATGCGGATAAGGGCGAGCAAATTACGACCGAGAATCGGGTGCTGTTCCATCGTGTGGCGAACACGCTTAATTATCTCGATATTAAAACCGTGGTGGTGAGCTGCGGAACCTGCATGGATCAATTGCAAAAATATGAGTTCGAGAAAATTTTCCCCGGCTGCCGCTTACTTGATATTCATGAGTTTTTGCTCGAAAAAGGGGTGAAGTTGCAGGGCGTGACAGGTACTCGTTACATGTATCACGACCCCTGCCATTCGCCGATGAAAACTTACCAACCGCTTAAAGTGGTGAATGAATTGATGGGGCAAACCGTCACGCAAAACGAGCGCTGCTGTGGCGAATCCGGCACGCTGGCGGTGACGCGCCCTGATATTTCTACGCAAGTCCGATTCCGTAAAGAAGAGGAAATGCGCAAGGGGGCAGATGCCCTGAGAGCCGCGCCAGCGCTAGAGTTTGTTAGCACTGTTGCAGCAATGACGATGGCGACGACAACAACGCCCCGCCAAGGCGACGCCCCGGACAAGTTTAAAGGCAACATTAAAATTCTCACGTCTTGCCCATCGTGTTTACAGGGGCTATCGCGTTTTGATCATGATGCCGGCACCACCTCCGATTACATCGTGGTTGAAATCGCCAAGCATATTCTTGGTAAAAACTGGATGGCCGAGTACGTGGCAAAGGCAAATAGCGGCGGCATTGAGCGGGTGCTTCTATAAGCCCTGAAAAGTTAAATGCCCAGCAGAAGATAGCGTCGCCTCGGTCCGACAAAAACGGGCGCGTCTGATTGAATTGTCTGCGTTACAATTGGTGTCTAATTTTTTTGGGTAATGATGTAGCCATGATAAATGCCCTTGCCTTTGGTTTAAAGACAGCCCGCACATCCGCCTCATCGGTCTCCTCGGTATGTAGCCTTTTTATCTTGATTGCGCTGGGCGGCTGTGCCGCCGATCAAACCGTTGTAAGATTTGCGCCGATGCCAGCAATCACCGATGCGGCATTAACGCCGACGCCCGCGCTTTGTGCCCTCTTGAATGCAACCAATGATATTACGGCTGCTGGCAAACTCGATCTGCCGGTACTCATGCTTACCAAGATCAAGGAAATCAGCAAGACTGATAACCAAGGCGTGTGTTTGATGGCGCCCGATGATCGCAACAAAATCATGGCGGTCTATCGGAACAGCTTTAAAAACCCGGATCGCAAAAAATTCAAGGCGCCGGCTAAAGAATTTATGCAGTTGTGGGATGCAGGCGACGACGGCAAACAGCCAAATGCCACAATGGTGATGGCGGCCGAAAACGCCCGTATCGATTTGTTGGAACTAAACCAAGGCTACAAAAAAGGAGGGGTTGAACGCGTTCGCAATCAAGCTGCAGGCGTCAGTGCCGCGCAGTGGAATTTTATAGGGCCCGGTAATATCGGCGGACGTATACGCGCCATTTTGATTGATCCGCGCAATTCAAACCGCCTGCTAGTGGGTGCTGCCAGCGGCGGTATATGGCTAAGCACTAATGGCGGGCAATCGTTTACGGCCGTGCAGGATTTTATGGGTAACCTAGCCATTGGTTCGATGGCCCAAGATCCCAACAACCCGAACATTGTCTACGCCGGTACCGGCGAAAGCTTTGCCGGTCTGTACGGCATTGGTATGTTTAAGAGTATCGACAGCGGTATCACCTGGAATTATCTATCTTCCACCACCACCGATACCGCGCAAAACCCGATCGGGGACGACTGGGGCTCAGTCAATCGTATTGCAGTGAGTCGCGCTAACTCCAATCTAATATTGGCGGGCACCTCGAAGAGCAGTAATTTGACGCAAGGCGCATTGCTACGCTCAACTGATGCCGGCGCTAGCTGGGCTAAAGTGGGCAGCTTCCTCACTCTGGACGTGAAGTTCGATCCCAACAATGCCAATAACGTGTTGGCGGCAGGCGAAGATGGCTCGGTTTATTTGTCCAACAACAGCGGGGTTTCATGGACCAAGATCGGCCCACTCGCCACCACCACCACAGGACGGTCCGGCACGGCCCGCATCGAAATCGCATGGGCATCGAATGTGCCTGACCTGGTTTATGTGTCATACGACAACAACAAAGGCGAAATCTGGAAGTCAACTGACGGCGGACTGACTTGGGCATTGGTATCGAACCCAAAACATTTGAGTGACCAAGGCGATTATGCCAACACGATTTGGGTTTCACCGACTGACAGCAACAATCTCGTGGTTGGCGGCCTGGATTTATATCAAACCCAAGACGGCGGCCTTAATTTTTCGCGTATCAGCACTTGGCAAAGTGCCGGCGGTGGCTTGCCGCAACCGCACGCCGATCATCACGTTATTGTTTCGGTGCCTGATTTCAGTTCAGGCAATCCGGTGGTCTATTTCGGTAACGACGGCGGCGTCTATCGCTCCAATAATATTTCAACGGCCAATTCCAACGGCACCAGTTCATGGGTGAATCTAAACAACAATATGGGCATCACTCAATTTTATGGTGGCGCCGGCAGCCGCGCAGCGGGAGGCAAAATCATTGGTGGCACGCAAGATAATGGAACGCTGATACTGAATTCCAATACTCGTTGGGATCGTTTCGCCGGTGGTGATGGCGGCTATGTCGCCGTTGATCCCCTCGACGACAGCACGCTTTACGGCGAATATGTTTATGCCTCTATTCACCGCACCGTGAACCTCAATTCGCGCCAGTATATTTGCAATGGCATTACCGAGGCATTAAAAGATTCCAGCAACATCGCCTATTGCGGAGCCACCAACGCGGATACCGCGCAAGCCAATTTTATAGCGCCCTTTATTCTTGATGTCAATAATCGTGACCGCATGCTGGTCGGTGCTAATTCACTGTGGGCTACCAATAATGTGCGCGACCCCAATCCATCATGGACGGCCATTAAGGCGCCCGCGTTGCTCCCCACCCAATCGCGCCACTACATCAATGCTATCGCGGTACAAGCAGGCAATGCCAATGTGATTTGGGTCGGCCATAATGGCTCGAATTCCAGTAGTAATCCCACCCAAATTTATCGCACCAGCGATGGCCTTTCAGCAGCACCTGCCTGGCAATTGATGACCAAGCCGGGCATGCCCTCCAGTACGGTCAATCGCATCACCATTGATCAAAGCAATCCGAATCGGGTGTGGGTTGCTTACTCAGGATTATCGCCCAATCGGCTTTGGCAAACTATTGATGGCGGCAACACCTGGACTAATATTTCAGGCAATTTGCCCGCCGTTACGCTGCATGACGTCAAACGGCATCCCACCCGTGCTAACTGGCTTTATGTGGCGGCAGCCAATGGTGTTTACACCTCTGAAAACGGCGGTGTAACCTGGGGCACCAGCAACGACGGCCCCGCCAGTGTGCGGGTACGCGAACTGTTTTGGTATGACAACAATACTTTGATTGCGGCCACGTACGGACGCGGCATGTTCTCGTTCTCACTCGCTGCCGACAGCACGCTTTCGGTTACTCAGGTCGGCTCTGGTAGCGGCGTGGTGACCTCAAATCCAGGCGGCGTCAATTGCGGGATTGACTGCACCACACCTATTGCTGTGGGCACTACAGTGACGCTGACCGCCACACCCAACCCGGGTTCGCTCTTCGCCGGATGGTCTGGCGCCTGCACCGGCAGCAGCGTTTGCCAGCTTACCGTTAGCGCCGCTTCGTCAGTCACCGCAAAATTTAATCTGCAAACACCGATTGCCCTTTCCCGCCGCGGTGGCATTGATC
>JANYDB010000095.1 GCA_025359985.1 Burkholderiales bacterium
TTTTGCGTGAGTAGCGCGAAATCTTAAAAAAAGCGATGGCATTCTTCGCGAAGCAATCGTGGTGAAGTATGCCTTTATAAGGCGACAGCGAGCCAATCACAACATAGTGATCTTATGCCGTGTCGTCCAAGTATCCAAAGCCGGTTTTTATGGTTGGTGCGAAAGACAGCGTCATCCATCAGCAGACACTCTGGCACTGGAAACTGCGGCGAGGTCTGCGCCTGAACGTGGACAGCAAACCTATGGACCTAAACGTCTACGCAGCGAACTCATCGATGCTGGTTTCAAGATGAGTCTGTCTGCGCTTAAACGCCTGCGCCACCGCCTTGGACTGCGTTGCAAGCATCTGCGTAAATACAAAGCAACCACTGACAGTAAACACAATTTACCCAATGCACAGCCCCCAATCAGGTCTGGGTCACGGATATCACTTACATTGCCACAGATGAAGGTTGGCTGTACCTGGCGGCAGTGAAATATTTATTCACTAGTAAGATTGTGGGCTGGTCTATGAGTGAAAGAATGAAAGCCGATTTGATTGGTAAGGCATTATTTATGGCGGTGCAAACACATAAGCCAGCACCAGGTCTCATTGCGCATTCAGGTTAGGGAAGCCAATATGCCAGTGCAGAATACCGAAAGCTATTAAATCAGTTTGGCATGAAGCAATCAATGAGCCGTAAAGGCAACTGCTGGGATAATGCGCCTGTGGAAAGCTGGTTTGCCAGCTTAAAGAAAGAGCAAGTGCATCTTCAACATTTTAAGACACGAGCACAAGCGCGTTCGAATATTTTTGATTACATTGAAGTGTTCTACAATAAAGTGCGGAGGCATTCAAAAATCAACAATATGTCACCCGCTAATTTCGACAGAAAATGGACGATGGAACAAGAACAACAGGTCGCTTAAAATGTCGGAACATGGTGTCCGTTAATTTGAACCCTTCCATTTTTGAAATTTATGCAGAATTCATTAAAGAAATTGACCACCCAAAAATGCTAACACGCTACGATCTTGCGCTCCTTCATGGGATAAGATTATTGATGCAATATTGAATTAGAAATGGAATGAAGTCATAAAACCGTAGTCAGTACGAAAATCAAAAAACATTCTTCCATTCACGAATCACACTAAACACAAGCGTTGGCGTGCCGTTTGAGGCATTTTCGGTCTGAAATCCTCGCCCTTCCTTGTGTTTTGTATCGAGAATTTGCGCACTACGCTGACTCGCCGCCGCTATCACTGCTGCCGAATCCCAACGCAAAAACGGATTGCAAGCCAACTCGTCAGCGATCGTAAATGGCACCGTTGCCTCATCGCGTTTACGCCGTGCCACCTCGCGTGTTTTGCGTTTCTTCAACGCCAAATTATTCGGTTCAACGGCTTCAGCAAAACGAATATTCGACAACGTATATTCATGCGCACAAAAAACCTGTGTGGCCGGGGGCAGGGCTTTGAGTTTAGCGAGAGATGCTTGCATGGTGGCTGCTGTACCTTCAAACAAGCGACCGCATCCGCATGCAAACAGGGTATCGCCGCAAAATAGCCAGCCTTGTTCGGCCGCGTAATAAGCTATGTGTCCGGCGGTGTGGCCAGGCACGTCTAGCACCTTGAAGGCTAAGCCGGGCAGCTTTTTTACCGCAACAAAATCGCCTTCTTTTAAACTTACCGAGCGCTTGGGGATCGTGTCGTTTGCGGGGCCATAAACAGGGATTTTTTCGTCTGACGAATAAAAATCCAGCAGCGCTGCGACCCCGCCGACGTGGTCAGCATGGTGATGCGTACATAAAATGGCTACCAGCGTCAACTTGTGCTGAGCTAAATAGTTGATGATGGGTTGGGCATCGCCGGGATCAACCACTAGGGCGAATCGTGTGTTGTGAACCACCCATAAATAATTGTCCTGAAACGCGGGCACGCAGGCAACTTTTAAATGATCAATTTTTAAATTTCCCAGCGACATCAGCTCTGCCTCGGTTAAAATCATGAAATGACATCGTCAAGTTTACATGACTGGTTTAATACCGCGCTGGGCGAATACGTGCTGGAACGCGAGCGTGCGTGGCTTGATCAGGTGGTGCCAGATATTTTTGGCTATCACGCGATTCAGCTCGGTGCACCCGATCTGGATTTGCTGCGCGAATCGCGCATCGTGCATCGGCTGATCGTGGCACCTGACGACGTAAACGGTAATCCGCCGGATGTGAAAGCGCAATTTCATGAGCTGCCATTTGAGGCACAGTCGATTGATCTGTGCGTACTGCCTCATATTCTCGAATTCACCCAGCAGCCACATGAAATTTTGCGCGAGATTGATCGGGTGATGCGTCCGGAAGGCCGCATTTTAATCATCGGCTTTAATCCCTGGAGTTTATTCGGGGTTAAAAAGCTATGGGCTTCGAAAGGCTATCCGTGGCGAGGTCAATTCGTGTCGCTGGTACGAATGAAAGACTGGCTGCAATTGCTGGGCTTCGAGCCTTCATCGGGCAAACTGGCTTGCTATATTCCGCCATGCGAAACGGCTGACTGGCAACGACGCTACCTTTTTTTAGAGCAGGCCGGGGATCGCTGGTGGGGCGTATCAGGCGGGGTCTATATGCTGGAAGCGATTAAACGTGTGAAGGGCATGCGTCTGATGACGCCGAACTGGGCCGATCAGGCCGGTCGCGAACGAAAATTCGCTACCGCTGTTAAAAAAGAATCCGCGAAAGCCACATCGCATTTGAGATCGGTAAAGTAATGAATGTGAGTACGCAAACTGCCCCAAGTTTGGAAGTAGAGCAGGCCGCAGCATCTACGCTGCAGGTAGAAATTTTTACCGACGGTGCGTGTAAAGGCAACCCGGGCGTGGGCGGCTGGGGCGCGATCCTGCGCCGGGGCGGCACTGAGAAAGAAATTTTTGGCGGTGAAGCAAACACCACCAATAACCGCATGGAATTACAGGCCGTCATTGAAGCGCTGGCTTCGCTTACCCGTCCTTGCGATGTTGTTGTGCATACCGATTCGCAATATGTGCAAAAAGGTATCAGTGAGTGGATCCACGGCTGGAAAGTGCGGGGTTGGAAGACTGCCGCGAAACAGCCGGTAAAAAATGATGATCTATGGAAAACCCTCGACCAACTCGCCGCTCAACATCGGGTGGATTGGCGCTGGGTACGCGGCCATGCAGGCCATATCGAAAACGAACGCGCCGATGTGTTGGCTAATCGCGGGGTTGAGCTGGCGATGAAAAATGGAAAAACATGATGACCCGGCAAGTTATTCTGGATACTGAAACCACCGGTCTGGACCCGAAGCAGGGCCACCGTATTATCGAAATCGCCTGCATCGAAATGGTCAGCCGTCGGGTAAGTCGCAACACCTTTTACAAGCGCATCAATCCAGAGCGCGAGATTGATGAAGGCGCGACCCAGGTACATGGCATCACGCTGGAGGATCTCGCGCATGAACCCAAATTTGTTGATATCGCCGATGATTTTCTGGATTATGTCCGCGACGCAGAACTAATCATCCACAATGCGCCGTTTGATATCGGCTTCATCAATGCAGAATTAAAGCGCATCGGTAAGCCCGCTATCAATGAAATTTGTACGGTCACCGATACGCTGGTGATGGCACGTGAGCTGCACCCGGGCCGTAAAAATTCGCTTGATGCACTCTGCGAACGCTACGCCATTGACAACAGCGCCCGTACGTACCACGGTGCGCTGCTCGATACCGAATTGCTGGCCGAGGTTTATGTCGCGATGACCCGCGGGCAGGATAGTCTCGCGATTGGGCTGGACGCAGGCAACGCGACATCCGTATCAGGTGTTGTGGTTGCTCTCGCGCGTCCGGCAAATTTGAAGGTAGTCAGAGCCAATGCAGAAGAGCTGCGGCAACATGCCGAGCATGTAGAACGTATCGATAAGGCTAGCGGCGGAAAAGCGGTTTGGATGGCGGTGTGACAAGTAATGCAATAGCGCTTTTTTAAGGTGTTTTTAGGGTGTTTTGCTTGGGCAAATTGGGCCGTGCATGCTATAGTTCGCAGGTGGTTAATTTTGCAGATGAGTTATAGCGTTTTTAGTAATTTGGCGCGCAAAACAGCTTGTTTTTTGAAAGTCTGTTTGATTAATATTTATGATTGATAGTGACTAGGTATTTCAACTAATCTTGTTTATGTTTTTATGTTTGTTTGTTGTTCTTCTTGCCACCGTACTTACCACCGTATTTACCATTGTTGTGGATGTGAAAACCCGTGAAAAAATTCGCTCAATTTGTCTTAATAAATTTATTCGTTGCATTTTCATTCAGCACGTCTGCCCAAGCCCCTGCCGAAACATTCAAAGGTGATCCGGTTGCAGGGAAAATTAAAGCCGTTGCCATTTGCTCTGGCTGCCACGGCATTCCTGGCACCAAGACTGCCTATCCTGAGGTTTATAACGTTCCCAAGCTGGGCGGACAAAATGCAGGTTATTTGTTATCGGCACTCAAGTCATACAAAAGCGGCGAACGCTATAACCAAACGATGAAAGCACAGGCCACTGGGTTGACCGAAAAAGAAATGGCCGACCTTGCTGCATATTACGGAAACACCAACGGGAACACGAACGACAGCACTAAAGCCAAAATGGCTGCAAAATAAAAAGCATGCACGGAAACACGAAAGCAAACCCCATGAACCTAAAACTTATTAGAAGTCTAGCGGCTGCAACAGCTGCCACCACACTTTCTTTAGCAGCGTATGCCTCCAGTGGCAATATTGAAGAAGGTGCTAAAAAAGCCGAAACCTGCAAAGCCTGTCATGGGGAAGGCGGCGGCAAACCGATTCAGCCTGATTACCCGGTGCTCGCTGGCCAGCACAACGATTACCTGATTGCCGCATTACAGCAATACAAAACGGGTAAACGCAAAAATGCACTCATGAATGGCTTTGCCGGCGCGTTGAAGCCCGAAGATATTCGTGATCTTGCGGCTTATTTCTCAAGCCAGAAGTCAGATTTGAAAACCAAGTATTGAGGTTCTACAGTAATACAGTTCTGAGAGCTATCTGCATTACGCTCCTTAATTAAATTATTTGTAAAAGTATTAATATGCCCTCCCATTTTTGAGGGCTTTTTTTTGTAGATAAATCGCCACGTCCGCTGCCGATTTATGTCGTTCGGCTTATCAAATTATTTCGGCTCGACCATCCGCTATTTCATGACTAAACTCGTTTGTTTTGTGCACGGTTTAGCGGATTAGTTGCGACCTGCTCTCGCATGCTTACCCACCATCTTCAACAGCGCTTGATGAAGTTGCGTTTAATGCCAGCGAAATATGCCGCTCAAAACGGGCTATGCAAACTTGACTATTGACACGAGCGAATCACAGGCATAGGCTTATTGACGGTTTGTCTTATAAGAATATTGGCCTCATAAGGCGCTATGACAAATTTCAGCGAACCTTGAAATCCAAATAAACGCAAAGGAGGCGATGGTATGAAAATACATTTAACGAAGTCGGTAGTGATGGTCGTGACCATTCTGTGGGCGACCATGGCAGGTGCTTTTGATCGATCTGTATTTGATAATCTTGACTATGGTATTTACTGGTATCAAAACCAGATCGTGTCGCAAAAGGCGAATCCGGGTGTCGCCAATCCGTACTTCATGAACGGTCAGCCAACGCTGATTTATATTCATGGTTGGCAACGTGATAAAACTCCGCTTTTATATCGGGAAACCTTTGATCGCAGCGCTGAAACCGGGATTGCCCAAGACCTGATGATGCCATGGAAACAAGCGGGCTGGAATACCGGCATTTTTTACTGGAACCAGTTTGGCGATGAACCGGATGTTAAAGACGCAGAATCTAAAATCTGGTCGATCAATGGCCCTAAAGCGATGCGCTGGCGCAAAGCGGATGGCAGCTATGTCGACAGCAATATCGATCAAACTGCAGCGCAATTATTTGTCTCATCCTATAAATCCGCTTTAAGCGGTTATACCGGCAATAATATTCGATTGGTCGGGCATTCACTGGGTTCGCAGATGGTGATAGTGGGTGCCAAGCTCATCAGCGATGCCGTTGATCGTGGCGAAATTCCGGCCAATCTATTGCTCAAGCGAGTCGTGCTGCTAGACCCTGCATTTATTGGCGATGCACGTGCGTATTTGAATAACGACATCACTGTTGAAGTAGGGCACGATTATGTTTTTGCCTTAAAGCAGAAGGGCATTATTTTTGAATCACTCAGCACTTCCAGTGTGAGTCAGGATGCCAGCATTAAAACATTGATGAACGACACCGCTTATCGTGAACTGAAGCCCTGGTATTTCAATGGGTTTGATATCGTCGGCAAGCATCTGTCGGCAATTTGGCATTATTGGTGGGAATACGCTTACCCGCCTCGTCCGATTACCGGTACGGCGCTATCGGCTGTGAGTTCCTCCGCCAGCGATAGTGCTGCCCAAACATGGATGAGTTCAACTAAAAAAATGGTTCACGATCAAGGCGCATGGACGAAAACACCGGCGGATGACAACTACAAGCAGGTGATTAAATAGCGCTTGATCATTTGTGCTGGTACCAGCGAACAGAGCAGCCATCGTGTTCGCTGGTATTTTAGTAACAAGCATGTTGCGTTCATATCGCTATTGACAGTTTGTGTAATAACGGCATAATGATGCGATGAGTACAACGTCATGATTAGCGGCATTCATCACATCGGCTTGACCGTCACCAATACAAATTCAGCAGCGCGTTTTTATGCCACAGCGGCAAATCTTGTGTTGGCAAATGCCACAGAACAGCAGCTGGGATTGCCGAGTGCTGCGCACAGTGAAACACCAAAAACCGCACTGATGCTGCGTGGTGCCAATGCTTATGTGCGGTTGCTTGCCTCACGCTTGCCGATGATTGCTCGTCAGCAACCGCGTCCGGTAGCCGAGGCGGGCATTGTGCATATCTGCCTGCAATCGCCTGACATAAATGCGCTGTATGACAACTTTAGAATTGCCGGTGCTGCGTTTCATGCGCCTCCGGTTGATCTCGGTACCGGATTTTTATATGCTTATGCGCGTGACTTGGAAGCCAATGTCGTGGAGCTGGAGGGAGTACCGCCGGTTTGGGATGACCCGGCACCGTGGCTTGCGCATGTCTCATTTTCATCTGCCGATGTTGATCGTCTGGCAGATTTTTATGCCACAGCATTTGCGCAGACTGCTAGCAAAAGTACCCGCCTGGGCCCCAACCATCGTCTCGATGCTGTCTCTGGGATGAAGGATACGGAGTTTAAAGCGGCCTGGATTCCGGCAGGCAATATGCAAGTGGAGGTCATCCAGTATTTTCAGCCGACCACAGTGCCGCATCACTCGCCGCGTGCATTGACTGACGCAGGTTACAGCTATGTTTGTCTTGAGGTGGCTGATCTCGCCTGTGCTGCTGCGCATATGTTGGCGAGTGGCGCGACGCAGTCGCCATCACTTGCTGCAATAAGCGGCCGCAACCATTATTTTTGTGCTGATCCCGACGGTAATATTTTATTGCTGTTGGCATTAGAACCTGCCGAACAAGCATGCGCCATTGCCGCATTGCCTGACCCAATGATTGTATCGCGCATGGCATTCATCCGTGACCAAATGAATCAGAAAGCAAAGACAATATGACCGGTCATCTAAAAATACTCGACCAGCGCGTGGCTATCATTACCGGTGCCGCGCGTGGGATTGGTTTGGCCACCATTAAATTGTTTGCGGCTGCAGGCGCTTCTATTGTGGCGTTTGATTTGCCACAGTCACCGCTTGAAGACGCCATAAAAATGGCCAAAGATTATGGTGTGCCGATCCGCACCTTTCATGGTGATGTGGCGAACGCAACTGATTGGAAAAAAGTGATTAACGAAACGATTGATCAGTTTGGCAAACTGGATATTTTGGTTAACAACGCCGGGGTTTCCGGCTTTATCGGTTCGATGCTCGAGTATCCGGATGATGTGTTTGATCAAGTGATGGCGGTTAATGCGCGCGGTGTTTTTCTGGGCATGAAATATGCCGGGCAAGTCATGAAATCGAACGGTGGTGCGATCGTTAATATTTCTTCGGTGTCAGGTATTGGCGGTGGTCGTTACGTAATGGCCTACACCGCCAGCAAACATGCGGTGGTCGGCATGACCAAGCTGGCTGCAGCGGAATTGGCGATGTTCAAGATTCGCGTTAACGCGCTTTGCCCCGCGCCCACGGCGACCGAAATGATGTTTGAGATGGCGCGTACGCAGTCGCCCGACGACCCGGATGCGATACGGCGCGGTATGGAACGCATGATACCTTTAGGTCGATACGGTGAGCCAGATGAAATTGCCAGCGCCATTTTATTTTTGGTCAGTGATGCCGCATCGTTCATTACCGGCACGGCGATACCGATTGATGGTGGCCTCAAAGCCAGCTGAGCTAGTTTAGTCATCAGTAGACGGAGCAGAGCATAAACAATAATATTTTCAGGAGGCTGTAAATGGATTTAGGTCTAAAAGGGCGACGTGCTTTAGTCACTGGCGGCAGTCGCGGCATTGGCCGCGCTATTGTTGATTTGCTGGCGGCAGAAGGCGCATCGGTGGCAATCTGCGCCCGTGGAGAAGCCGGAGTAGCCGCGACAGTGGCTGCCGTAACAGCGCGCGGTGCCGAGTCTGGTATCAAGGCCTATGGCGAAGCATTCGATGTGCGTAATGAAAGCGCTTTGAAAGGCTGGTTCCATCGCGCCAGTGACCATCTGGGCGGGGTAGATATCGTGGTAAGTAATGTCTCAACACGTCCCTCTGCGATGGGGATGCAAATGTGGCACGATGGTTTTGAAAGCGACATCCTGCAGCATGTTCAGCTGACCGAACTAGCGCTGCCCCTGCTAAAAACGGGGGTGAATCCAAATATCGTTTTTATTGCCTCCATTGCGTCAGTGATGACCAATTTACCCCCGCACGAAGAAGCTTATGGCGCGATGAAAGCCGCACTGATTAATTACACAGGGCAGTTGGCGGCTCGCCATGCGGCTGCCGGTATTCGCGTGAATGCGGTTTCGCCTGGCCCCATTTTTTTTGAAGGTGGAGAGTGGGATATTAATCGCATCGAACGCCCGCAATTATTTGCAGCAGCAGCACGTTTGCCGGCGATGGGTCGCTTGGGGACACCCGCCGAGGTGGCTAACGCTGTGGTGTTTTTGACGAGTTCGGCGGCCAGCTACATTACGGGTGCCAATCTGCGGATTGATGGGGGAGCAATCAAGGCCAGTAATTTTTAATGCTGCAAGATCCATGCGCGGAGCAGTTTAATAATTTGTTCTGGTTGCTCATGGATAAGACCGTGCCCGGCATTACTGATGCGCTCAATGGTGAGTTGCGGCACGTATTGATCCAGGCCGTCCAGCAGGCAAGGCAGCAGTAGCGGATCTTGCATACCCCATACGACGAGCGTGGGCACTAGAATTTTTAGTGCAGGACCCGGTTCAGCGACAGTCGCAGCAGATGCGATTTCATCAGGCACGCCATGAGTCGAAGCGCGATACCAGTTGAGCATGGCCGTGATTGCGCCAGGACGTGACCATGCGCGCAATTGATTTTCTTTGTCGGTAATGGAGATAGCGCCACGCGCCAGATGAGGGCCGAATAGCGACATCCAAAATGTCTCAAGCCCGATTGCCTGAAGTCGTGCTTCGCATCCCGGATCGCGCAGACGATTTATATATTGTGAAGCCGCGTGCTGCGCCGGATCTGTGTAAATAGCCCGCTCGAAAATATCGGGATGCGGTGCATTGAGTGTCACCAGACTCTTCATCAATTTCGGATAACGCGCGGTAAAATGCCATGCTGCTATGCCCCCCCAATCATGTCCGATCAGCGTGAACGGGGTTGCCTCGGTTGCGCCATAGTAAATCGCCAACGCGTGAATATCT
This sequence comes from Burkholderiales bacterium, assembly GCA_025359985.1. GTDB lineage: Bacteria > Pseudomonadota > Gammaproteobacteria > Burkholderiales > Usitatibacteraceae > UKL13-2. Next base: position 9,901 of record JANYDB010000095.1, read on the forward strand.
GCAACAATCAAGGGCATCTGATAATCAGCGGGGCTGGCAGGCTGAGAAGATTCATTGAAGCCGCGGTTATCTGGCGCCACTACCAGATATTCATCGCTCAACGCGTGCAAATACGGGCGCCAACTGACCCAGCTTTCCGGAAATCCATGCAAAAATATGATTAATTTTCGTGGCTTGCCGACCACGGTTTTTGTAGGGCTATCGCCATTTTTATTACAAGCGCGAGCAACATGAAGACGCACCTGACTCCCCTGCACATAATCATGGTGAATCTCGGCCAAGCTCATCAAACTACTCGCCTGCTTTTTTATGATGCATCTCCAGGCCAAGCGCCCAACGGCGCTGAAAGCCTCGCCAATACTGGGCGGTCTCGTCTATGCCGGTCGCAAACGAAGCGCCGGCATTTTGTCCAAAAGCAGTGGGCCACTTGGCATCATTCGCCTTGACGGTAGGAAGCTGAAGATAGGTGCTGCGCGTATTGATGCCCTTTAAATGAAAATCCAGAAAAGCCGTCATAAAGTGCTGGTTAATAGCGTTGATGCGGTCCTTGCGCCAGACGGGTTCATCGTAGTATTCGCGGGAAGAAAAATCATCCAGCGCTTCCGGCGGCGGTGGGTTGCCACCAATATTATGCCGCGCATTTTGATAAACCAGCATTTCCCGCGAAGCGCCCATCATGGCCTGGAAAAGGTATTTGACACCTTGTTCATATTCAACAATATCGTCCTGATCGCCCACCACCAATAAAGTGGGCGTGAGGATTGATTGCAGACTGGATGCCGTCCAAGCGCGATTGGCGGGCTGTCCGCCCCAAGGCGCAATCAAGACCAGTGCTTTAATATTTTTGATGCGTGCTTTGCGGGCTTCATCAAATTGCATATTGCCCGCCGTCTGTGGTGCCATCACGGCTGCGGGAATCTGTTTGAAGGTAGGGCTGGCCGCATCATAGCCGGCGCCTGCGGTGGTGAGTGCGCCGAATCCGCCCATCGAATAACCAATCACGCCAACGGCCGCAGGATCGATGATTCGACCCAGGGCATCGTCGCTATTTTTGGTCATCGCTAAAAGTTGCTCAAGCACATATTGCTGATCACGCGCCCGATGTACCAGCGTAGAACCGAATGACAGTGCGAACCCATTACCATCGGTAAAGGGAGCATCAGCGTGATCAATCGCAGCCACTACATATCCTTTTGAGGCCAGATTTTCGGTCAGGTAACTCATAAAAGTGCCCCAGCCCCCGAAGCCATGTGAAACCAGTACCAACGGGAATGGCTGGAGTGATTTGCCCGGCAGTGCAGGCAGTGGGGTGGCATCACGAATGGCAATTCCGGGATAGCTGAATTCAATGGCATTGATGGCGTTTTTGGCGCGTGGCAAGACCGCTTTATAGCTAACGATGACGGCATCAGGCTTGGGCAATACCGCGGGATACCAGATTTCCACTTTTAAAACCCGATCTGATTTCGACGCTATACCGAATGTTTTTACCATTTTCGGAATGTCAGGCTGATCCGGATCGGTGAGTGTAATGGTGCGTACGCCAATCGCATGTGGGCCAACTTTAGCCAGTTCCGGTGCATCGCTGGGCGGGATGCTGTAGGGAGTTTGCAGCGGTGCCGCCAAAGCCGTGCCGATAGTGGAGCCCGTGCTTGCACCTAGGTTTGCTGCTACGGCAATAAAGATCGTTGCAGCAAACCTAAAACAGGAGACCCGATTTTTTACATAACGCGGCAGGTGAATAAGTAGCAGTGAGTGCATAAGTGGAGTCTTATAAAAATAAATCAGGTGGGATGGAATGGAATGGAATGGACAAAAAATAAAACGGAATATTGAAAATAAAAAAAATGGAATGACTATGTAATGGCACACCAAAAATAATAGTATTATACTTATTATACTTTTCGTCAATAAAGTGAGGTTGTTTTGAAACTCGGCGTCTGTTATTACCCCGAGCAGTGGCCGGAAGACTGGTGGGCAGATGATGCCAGACGCATGCGCGATATCGGTATCAGCCATGTGCGGATTGCAGAATTTGCCTGGAGTGTGATTGAGCCTGAACCTGATCATTTTGAATGGTCATGGCTGGATCACGCCATCGAAACACTGCATGATCAAGGACTGTCGATCATTCTCTGTACACCGACTGCAACGCCGCCGAAATGGCTGGTTGATGCCCATCCTGATATTCTCGCAGTTGATGCGCAAGGGGTGACCAGAGAATTTGGTTCACGCCGCCATTATTGTTTTTCTAGTGCTGTCTATCGGCAGCAATCGCAACGCATCACGCGTTTGATGGCGACGCGTTATGGTGAGCATCCCGCAGTTACCGCCTGGCAAACCGATAATGAATATGGCTGTCACGATACGGTACTAAGCTACTCACCGGCGGCGCGACGCGCATTTCGTGGTTGGCTGAAAGTACGATACCAAAATATTGAGGCGCTTAATCACGCCTGGGGTAGCGTTTTCTGGAGCCAGTGTTATCGAGATTTCAATGAGGTGGATCCTCCGGTAGCGGCGGTGACTGAAACCAATCCGGCCCATCGCCTTGATTGGCAGCGCTTTGCGTCAGATGAGGTGGTGGCATTCAACCGCGAGCAGGTGCAGATACTGCGGGAGCTGTCACCAGGCCGTTCACTGACGCATAATTTCATGGGTTTTTTCACAGGCTTTAACCACCATGATGTGGCCGCCGATTTGGATGTGGCTTCATGGGATAGTTACCCGCTGGGTTTTACGCAAATGTTTTTTTTATCACCGGACGAAAAAACCCGATGGGCGCGATCAGGTCATCCCGATATTGCCAGCTTTCATCATGATTTGTATCGCGGTATGTGTGTTGGCAAAAGCGCTGATGATGGCACGGGTAGTAGCGATGATAAAAAAACCGGTCGCTGGTGGGTGATGGAGCAACAGCCGGGCCCGGTTAATTGGGCACACTGGAATCCACTGCCGTATAACGGCATGGTCAGGCTTTGGACCTGGCAAGCGTTTGCTCACGGCGCTGAGTTGGTGAGTTATTTTCGTTGGCGTCAGGCGCCTTTTGCGCAGGAGCAAATGCACGCGGGACTATTGCGCTGTGATCGAAGTGACGATCAGGGCGCACTTGAAGCTGCTGAAGTCGGTAAAGAACTGGTGCAGCTGCGGCAGAAATTGCCTATCGATAATTTGTCGGTACGGCCAAATGTCGCGCTGGTGTTTGATTATGACGCCTTATGGATGACGCAGATTCAACCGCAAGGTGCCGATTACAACGGGCTTGAGCTGTGCTTCCGGATATATAGCGCGTTCCGGCAAATGGGCCTGGATGTTGATGTGGTGAGTCCGCATGCGGTGCTTAGCCACTATCGGCTGATTGTATTGCCCGCGATGCATCATGTATCGGCGGCTTTGCTGGCGAAATTGAGTGCCTCAACTGCCGAGATTGTATTGGGGCCACGGACGGGCTCAAAGACGGCGAATTTTCAAATTCCTGCTAACCTGGCACCTGGCGTGTTGGCTGAACTGGCGGGCATAACGATACAACGAGTTGCCTCAACGCCGCCAGGCATCGCCCATGAAATTTTGCTCGATGGGCAAACGCTGACCGCCACACGGTGGCGTGAAGAGCTGCGCTTGAATGCCGCCACGGCAGAAGCCTGGTTTGAGGACGGCGGCGTGGCAATCAGCCGCCATCTTCTGGTGCGCTATGTGGCCGCGTGGCTATCGCCGAATAGTTGGTACACTTTGCTACGAATAGCGGCGGTTGATGCTGGTCTGATGGTCACTGATCTGCCTGCCGCGTTACGGGTCAGCCGACTAGGGGAACTGACCATGGTTTTTAATTTTGGCGATGAGTTCCTCACCTGGATGCCGTCATACCGCGCTGAAAATCTGCTCGGTGGGGCGGTGTTAGCGCCACGTGATATTGCTGTCTGGCGCAGTCTGCCGTGAAATCAGTCGACTCAAACTATATTTTTTTGCATGGCCTGCACAGCAGTGTGGTGCTGGAGGTCGGCACCACGGAAGCGCCGCTGTGGCGTTACTGGGGGCCACGCCTGTGCGAAGCAACACTACCGCCGTCAAGCCTGCGTCAAACAAGGCCGATGCCACCGGCGTCACTTGAATTCGACCAACCGTTAACCATTGCCCCCAGCTTCGGATGCGGCTGGTTTGGACAGGCGGCATTACTGGCCCATCGCAGCGGGCAGCAATTCGCACAGCAGTGGGGTGTTTGTGAAACCGTGCAACCAACACCTCAGCGCATCATCTTCACCATGCGCGATCAAATAGCGGCGTTGCGTTTAATCATCACCCTGCATTTGGAAAAAACATCGGATGTGTTAACGGTGCAATCCTGCTTGCACAATGACGGCGGTGATGTGCTTGATGTGCAATGGTTGGCCGCTGCCACATTGCCGCTGCCGGCCCGCAGCGATCGCGTTCAATCCTATACAGGTGAATGGGCAAATGAATTTCAGATGCAGATCGAGGCGCTATCGCGCAGCACGTGGCGTCGTGAAAATAGTCGGGGCCGTACCGCGCATGATTGTTTTCCAGGCGCGATTGTTTTGGGTGAAGGCGTCACCTCGCATCAAGGTGCCGTATTTGGTGCGCACCTAGGCTGGTCTGGCAATCATGCGCAAACCATCGAGTGGCAGCATGATGGCCAATATCAATGGCAGTTGGGTGAATGGTTGGCGCCGGGAGAGGTGCGTCTGCTGCCCGGCGAATGCCTGTCCAGCCCTACGGTTTATGCGGCTTTTTCTGCCGATGGTTTGAATGGCATCGCGCAAAGCTTTCATGCTGCCGCTCGCGCGGTGCTGGCGGGGCACTACGGTGACAAACATAAAATGCCACCGCGCCAAGTGCATCTCAATACCTGGGAAGCTATATATTTTGATCACCATGAAGACGACCTGATGGCGCTTGCCACCGCCGCGGCTGCCTTGGGCGTGGAGCGTTTCGTGCTGGACGATGGCTGGTTCCATGCGCGGAATAACGACGCTGCCGGCTTGGGCGACTGGTGGCCGGATGCCCACAAATATCCGCAGGGATTGCTGCCATTGGCGCAGCATGTTGAGGCCTGCGGCATGAATTTTGGTTTATGGCTTGAGCCCGAAATGGTCAGTTTGGACAGTGATTTATATCGTGCACATCCTGATTGGGTCATGCAGTTAGCGCAGCGCCCGTTACTGACGGGCCGTCGGCAACTGGTGCTTGATTTAGCGCGTGATGAGGTGGCGGATTATTTATTTACGCGGCTGCACATCTTGCTTACGACGCTACCGATTGTTTATCTCAAATGGGATATGAATCGTGACCTTGCGATGGCCGGTCACCACGGCACCGCGGCATATCGGCAGCAGGTAGCAGCGCTCTATCGACTGTTGGAGCGGGTTCATGAAGCCTGCCCCGCGTTGGAAATCGAAAGCTGCGCGTCAGGGGGCGGGCGCGTTGATTTGGGCATCCTGCAGTACGCGCAGCGCTTCTGGACGAGTGATAACAATGACGCGCTCGCGCGGATCTCGATTCAGCGCGGTGCGCTGCAATGGTTGCCGCCTGAATTACTGGGTGCCCATGTGGGGGCGGCACCTTCGCACATAACCGGGCGAAGCCAAGCACTGGCGTTTCGTGCTGCGGTGGCGCTAGGCGGGCATTTTGGGGTGGAGCTGGATGTTCGCAAGCTGTCAATAGAGGATCGCCTCTGCCTTAAAAAATGGATAGATTTATACCGGCGTTTACGTCATGAAATGCATCAATCACGCGTCTGGCAAGGCGCAGCCGGTGACGGCGTGGTGTGGCAGGCGCATGGTGGTGAAGCCTCGCTGATACTGCTGATTTATCGCCTGACGCCAACCACCCAGCGTTGGGCACAGCCCATGATATTGCCGATGCTGGATGTGACCCGGGCCTACCGGATTGAGCGGCTTGATCCGGTGACGCCAGCCATTGATCAGGCCACTCCATATTTCTTTGATGAGTTGAGCGGGCAGGGTGCTACCGTCAGTGGCGATTGGCTGGTTCACCACGGCTTGCCGCTGCTGCACATGCCCGCTGAAACTGCCATTGTTTGTCGTCTCACTGCTTTGCCGCAGTCATGAATACTTTAATTGCCAACCTCTTAATCACCAATTGCACAAGCTCGATTCCATACCGATGATGACCACTGAACTTGATCCTGCCCATGATCCGCACCGCCGCCACAATCCACTGACCGGTGAGTGGGTACTGGTTTCGCCACAACGCAATTTGCGGCCCTGGCAGGGCAGTCAGGAAACGGCCGATCATTTACAGCAGCCTGCCTATGATTCGCAATGTTATTTGTGCCCCGGCAATAGTCGTATTAACGGTAAGCGTAACCCTGACTATGCGGGTACTTATGTGTTTGATAATGATTTTGCAACGGTATTGCCAGGATCAGCTCATAGACCATCCATCGCAAATACAATCGTAGCTTCGGCGGATGTTGTAGCTCATGCCAGTGGCCATGAGAAAATTTTCCAGACGCAAAGCGTGCACGGGGTCTGCCGTGTGCTTTGTTTTTCACCCGATCACAGCAAAAGTTTGCCTGAGCTTTCAGTCGGCGAAATTGGACAGGTTATTGAATCATGGTGCAGTGAAAGTGAGGCTTTGGGCCTGCGCTATCCGTGGGTGCAGGTATTTGAAAACAAAGGCGCGATGATGGGTTGTTCTAATCCGCATCCGCATGGCCAAATTTGGGCGACAGATTATTTACCCAACGAGGCGCGCCGCGAAGATGCTTGTCAGCTTGAATACTATGCGCGTCACGGGAGAGCATTACTGCTTGATGTGGCTGAGCATGAAGCAGCCGTTAATGAACGTGTTGTGGTGGCAACGGAGCATTGGCTGGCGATAGTGCCGTATTGGGCGAGCTGGCCGTTTGAGACGCTGTTGTTACCACGTGCGGCGACCCAGCGACTGTCGCAGCTTTCTGGCGCGCAGCGTGCTGATCTGGCAATCGCATTACAGGCGCTCACGATTCGCTACGACAATCTTTTTCAGTGCAGCTTCCCATATTCAATGGGTTGGCATGGCGCACCCTACGATCATGGCGAAACAGATTCTGGCGTGGGTACGAATGCTGCGTCAATGCCAATTGGGCAAACGCATGAGCAACCCTATGATCAAACGCACGGACATCCACCTGGGCAACTGCACCAGCACGCACACTGGCAGCTGCACGCCCATTTTTACCCACCCCTGTTACGCTCCGCCACAGTGCGTAAATTTATGGTCGGTTTTGAAATGATGGCCGAGGCGCAGCGTGATATTACGCCTGAGCAGGCCGCCTGCATGCTGCGCGCCACATCCCTCATTCATTTCAAGAGCGCCCCATGAATCGGCCACAGCAACATTTAATCACCGCTGCCCGCCAGGCGTTTTTGCAGCATTTTGGACAGATGCCGACTACCTTGGTGCAAGCGCCGGGGCGCGTTAATTTAATGGGTGAACATACTGACTATAACGATGGCTATGTTCTGCCCTGTGCGATCAACTTTGGCACTGTCATCGCTGCACGGCGTCGGGATGATGCGATGGTGCGGGTCGTGGCCGTCGATATGGACATGGCGTTCGATGGATTTTGGCTTGATGAGACAATTAAGCCGCTGCTTGATCAGGCCAAGCAGCAATGGGCAAATTACGTGCGCGGCATGCTGCGTGAACTGCAGTTGCTTGGTCTATCGTTTAACGGTATGGAGTTGGCAATTACCGGGGATGTGCCGCAGGGTGCGGGCTTGTCATCGTCAGCCTCGTTGACGGTGGCGGTAGGTCAGGCAGTCAAATCGTTATTCAGTATTGACACATTAGACGCAACCCAACTGGCGCAGGCGGCACAGCGCGCTGAAAATAATTTTGTCGGCTGTCAGTGCGGCATCATGGATCAACTGGTGTCAGCGCACGGCAAGGTCGGCCACGCGGTGCTGATTGATTGCCGCAGCTTGCAAACCCGGCAGGTGCTGTTGGCTGATGATGTGTCGGTGCTGGTGGTGCATTCACGCGTGGCGCGCGGACTCGTGGATAGCGAATACAACACTCGACGCAAACAATGCGAAGCGGCAGCCCGTTATTTCGGGGTCGCAGCCTTGCGCGATGTGAATGGCGAGCAGGTGAGTGCGGCCTCCGGGCTTGACCAGATGACCATGAGACGTTCGCGCCATGTAGTCACCGAAAATCAGCGCGCCCAGGAAGCTGCAGTCGCACTGGCGCAGGGCGATCTGCGGCGCATGGGTGAATTAATGGCGGCATCACACGCTTCCATGCGCGATGATTTTGAAATCACTCTGCCACCCATTGATGAGCTGGTGGCCATTCTTGGCTCTGCCATCGGTGAGATGGGCGGCGCGCGCATGACCGGCGGCGGCTTCGGCGGCTGCGTCGTGGCGGTGTTGCCCACGGCAATGGTCAAGGCGGCCAGCGACGCGGTCGCCGCGCAATATCGTGCGCCTCATGGCGAGTCTGCGCTGGTTTATGTATGCGTGCCCAGCGCCGGAGCCGGATCATTAACGCTTTAATCGTTATGGCAAACCCGTTGGCAAACACGCCGACTGGCGCGGCGTTTGCGCCAAAAATGCTTGAAGATGCCCCCAAAATGGTGACTTTCAAATTTGCATATTAGATGCAACCGCAACCGCAGCCACAGCCACAGCTTCAGCCGCAGCTAATCTCACTGCAACACCCGGCGGGCCTTGCGCTGGATTTAATGGATTGGGGTGCGACTTGGCTATCCTGCCGCGTGCCGCTTGCAGATCATACGCTTCGTGAAGTGATTCTGGGTTGCCCGCAGCCGCATGATTATTCATTGCAGTCTGCATATCTCGGCGCCATGATTGGCCGTTACGCCAATCGGATTGCGCACGCCAGTATCGAGCGCCATGGCCAGATTTATCACCTGACTAAAGAGCATCATCAGCACCATCAATTGCATGGCGGACCGGACGGCTTTCATCGGCGCTACTGGTCAGTGATTGCGCAAACCCGAACATCGGTCAGTTTTCAATTGATCTCGGCCGATCAGGATCAGGGTTTTCCGGGCCAGTTAATGGTCTCGCTAAAAGTAACGTTGTCTGGCGCGCGCCAAATTACGCTGGACATAACCGCGACCACCACCCGCGACTGCCCGGTGTCGATTAGCCATCATGCGTATTTTAATTTAAACGCAACTCACGATGACGCACGGCAGCAACGGCTACAAATCGCGGCCGATTATTTTTTGCCGGTTGATCACACCTTGCTGCCACAGGGCACGCTGGCGCGTGTTAACGATCTCGCTTACGCGGGTGCTTTTGATTTCCGCCAGCCAACCTTAATCGCCGAACGATGGTTAACCGATCCACAGCAGCGGCTTGCGGGCGGTTATGATCACGCCTATTTATTACACACTGACTCGCAGCAAGGTCGGCAACCCGCGGCGGTGCTGTATGCGGCTGATCAGCGATTGTGCATGAAGCTGACGGCTGATTTACCTGCCATGCAGTTGTACACCGGCCAGTTTTTGCGCGGTATTATCGGCCGCGATGGCCACCCTTATAACGCCTGTAGCGGGGTGGCACTCGAAGCGGAATTTTTGCCTGATAGCCCCAATCATCCGGAGTGGCCGCAGCCCTCGTGCTGGCTCGCCTCTGACGCTGTGTATCGCCACATTATTCAATATGATTTTGAGGTTTGAATAGCGCCAAATTTTTTCAAATGAAAATCCACATTTCCGAACAGCGCATCAATCATCGTCAGGCGCTTGAAGTAGTGGCCCACTATAACTTCATTGGACATGCCCATGCCGCCATGCATTTGAATGGCCTCCTGACCGATGAGACGACCAGCCTTACCCACTTGGACTTTCAGGGCAGCCAGCGCGCTTTGAATATCGGCGCTTTGGAAATTGCCGCTTTGAATGTTTGCCGTGGCGACAGCGCTTTCATCTGCCTCCAGCAAACGAATCGTCGCCAAATAGAGCAATGAGCGAGTTTGCTCGGCTTCCATAAACATATCGACCAGGCGATGTTGCAGCACCTGAAATTGGCCAATCGGCTGGCCGAACTGAACCCGCGTCTGGCAGTGCGCAATCGTTTGTTCAATTAAGGCATCCATAATGCCCACGGCCTCAGCGCTGACGGCGGCCAAGCCGAGATCAATCGATGCTTCTAAAATGGGCAAGCCCTCATCAATCTCGCCGATTACCGCGCTCGAATTGACGGTCACCTGGTTAAATCTGATGTCGGCTCCATCGCTGCCGTCCAGCAGCGGATAAGCGCTGCGGGTAATGCCGGCAGCGTCAGCAGGCACGAGAAACAGAGTTATGCCTTGGCGAGCCTGCACCGGCCCGGATGTGCGCGCCGACACAATCAATTGCGGCGCTTGTTGACCGTTGAGCACCACACATTTTTTGCCATTGATGACCCAGCCAGATGAGGTTCTTTCAGCCTTTGTCTCGGTCATAGCTAAGTTATAACGCGCAGCCATTTCGGCGTGCGCCACGGCCAGCGTCGTTTCGCCGTTGATCAACTCGGTAATGCGCGTCCGACGATAAATCGAGGTATCACCGCGACGCAATATTTCGCCGCCGATCACGATGCTCGTCAGATAAGGCGCTGTGACCAGGCTGCGACCAAAGGTTTGCATCAGCAGCATCGTCTCAATCACGCCGCAACCCAGGCCACCATCGGCTTCGCTGAACGGCAATCCCAACCATCCCAGTGCGGCGAATTTTTTCCATATTGCCATGCGACTGGCTTCAGGTTCAGCCTGGCGCTGCAGGTGCCGCTGATAAGCATGCTGCTCACGCATGAAGCGTTGCGCACTCTCGTTGAACAATTGCTGCTCGTGGGTAAAATCAAAATCCATGAATAAAATCTTAAAGAAAAACCGCGCCGGATAATCACCTGACGCGGTTTTTGTTTATGGCGAGTCGTATTGAATGGCGATGATGCCGCCCGACTCTGGTTGCGAGGCTAAAACTTGTATTCCATCGCGACGCCAAATGTGCGAGGGTCAAGGAAGCGTGCATTGCGATAGCTGCCCAACAGGGCGTCTTCAATGACGATGCGGGTGATGTTGTCCTTGTTTGCCAGGTTTTTAACGTAAGCCTTGAACTGCAGGTTTGTGCGAGGGCTGATAAATCGCGCCTGCAGGTTGGTTACGCTCCATGCCGCGATTTTATCGGTCGGTGTATTGAACTCGCGTGCGAAGTAGGTATTCTGCCAAACATGATCAATGCGTGCCACCGTTGTCCAGCCGGTACTAAACAATGCCATCGTGTATTGCGCGCCCAATTTATATTTCTTGTCTGGCGAATAGGGCAGCTCTTTACCATTCAGGTTAACCGGCACCTGCGGTGTTTTTACGATCAAGCTTTGCGCCGGATTAGCCGCGTCCACGGTCAGGAAATCACCAATTCTTGTATTGAGCAACGATAGATTGGCATCAAATAGCCAGGGCTTGGTCGGTGCCCAGACAATTTCCGCTTCAACACCTTTGGTCTTGGCATTCGCATTGCTGGTCAGTGTTGTACCGTTAATCCGCTGTCCCAACTGCATCCCTTTATAGTCGTTGTAGAAACCTGTGAAGTTGGCCTGCAGGGTGCCATTGAGCAGCATATTTTTCCAGCCGATTTCATAGGCTGTTACCTCTTCCGGTTTGAACGTAGGGTTGACGGTATTGCCAATATTGAAGCCGCCTCCTTTGTAGCCTGTGGCAACTGAGCCGTACATTAGCGATGCCGGATTGATGGCATAGTCAACAGTAATCCGACCGGTGCTCTTCGAGTTGCTGCTGGCCGCATTACTTTCGGGGCCGGGCGCCGAAAGCACTATATTGCGCGAAATCGAGGTTCGGTCTTCGCTGGTGTGGCGAGCGCCGACAGCTAATCGCAATTGATCGCTCAATTTGAAATTGGCTTCGCCAAAAAGCGCCCTTGTTTGCAGCGTGCCACGGCCTTTGGTATTGATAAACCATGATTCAGCGGGGCGACCCAATGCGCGCTGGAATAATTCAATGGCGGGATGCCATGCTTCAAAACCCACTCTGCCACTGGAGGCCAGATAATAGGCGCCCGCCGTGAAATTGAACATCCCCTTAAATCGTGAGGTGGCGCGTAATTCATGAGAGTACGTCCAGCTTGATGCGGTAAAGCTGTCGCTGCTGAGCAACTGGTCAGTCGTGACGGTGGTATCACGATTCTTGTTATAGGTAATCGGGCGCGTGAAGCGGAACGGCAAAGCCGCGTTATCCCAATCGGTATTTTGTTCAGTGCTCGAGGTGGAATAGCCGCCCACATAGCTCACCAGAAAATTGTCGAAGTCATGGGTGTAGTCAAGCGTGGCGTAGCTCTGGTCAAGACTAAATGTGGGGTCGGTATCTGCTGCCACTTCACGTACATTGCTGGGATTCTGTGCGCCCGCGTAGATGTTGCCGCCGACTGGAAACGGCGTGAATGCTCTCGACAGTGTTTGCAGCACGGTGGTGGTCGCATCCGGGGAATCAAAGCCCAGTTCGTTGGGGCTGCAACCCAGCACGGCATCGGCTTTGCATAGCCGTTTGGTTTCACGTGTACGGCTGCTATTTTCGTTGTACATACCCAACACAAAATTGAGCTCGCCGCTGTCGCCAACCAGAAGTCGGGTCGAGCTGCGGAAAGAGTTTTGATCACGGCCATCAATCTTTGAACCGGTGAATAAATTTTTGGTGAAGCCATCGCGTTTGTAGATGTAGCCTGCAAAACGCTGTGAAAGATTTTCCGTAACCGGCAAATTAATCACACCACTGACACGCTTTTCGGCGAAATTGCCGACTTCAAGTGCGACTTCACCACCCATTTTATTAGTCGGCTTTTTGGTGGTGACGCTGACTGCGCCGCCGGTCGTGTTGCGACCAAACAAAGTTCCCTGCGGGCCGCGCAAAATTTCGATTCGTTCAATATCGAAAAACTGATCCTGTGGTACTGGTGCAACCGAAGCACCGTTCAGGAATACTCCGACGCCTGCATCGCCACCGAGCGAGCCGTTACCGATGCCGCGAATGGTGAAGGTATCACTACCGACCAAAATCGCGCTGGGCACGGAAAACTGCAAGTCTGCTGCGTTTTCGATATTGGCTCGTTTCAGACTTTCGCCGGTAAACGCGCTGATAGCCACTGGAACGGTCTGTAATTCTTCTGAATATTTGCGCGCGGTAACAACAATCAATTCAATCGGCGTCGATTGTAAAGGTGCTTCGTTTGATTTTGCTGCCACACCTGTTTTGATTGTATCTGAGGTGCTTGGCCTGCCACTTTCAGAGGTGGTTTGCGCCATCACGGTTGCCGGCAGGAGAAGCGCGGTAAACAGCGCCGTTGAAAGCTGTGTGCGCTGCGGGGGACGCATTGCCAGTTGCTGTTTTGTAGCCATGTATTTCTCCTCATTCATTGAGCGTTGCCAGCCACTGTTCTAGTGACGGTGAGCAGGCAGTGCATTTTGCGGTTGTTAGGGCGGCTTAGGCCGTTTTTTAAACTGGATTACTGCTTTGATCAACTTGCTGTGATTAACGGCTTACGGCGAGGTTTGAGGCGATTAAAAATATGCTGATACGGCTATTAGCCTGGGTTGTGCCTAAGCCAAATTGCTGATCAGGCACTTTTGAATCCTCTTATAGTAATAATCGTCAATAACAATCTTAAAGTGCAGCAAATGACGTGTCAAGCGTTATTATAAATTACGTCAATAAAGCGTTGTGCGCAACCAACAAATCATAAAGCCGTGAAAATAATTATCTTGTCTTCGACTGTGTGGCCTGTGGTGTCTGTGCAATATCTACAGCCGGTATGAGCTCAGCACGGACTGAATGGCTGGCTTGCATAGCTTCAATGGGGGATTCAGCCCGCTGCCTGGCGCGATCGGATTGATAAAGGGTATTTAGCATTTCTAGGTAAAAAGGCATGACGTCACCACCAAATACCTGAGTCATAACCACCCCGGAAATTCGCCGATCCGGGTCTACCCAGAAATAGGTTGAAGCTGCACCTCCCCAAAAATAACCATTGGCAGGTACCGCTGCAGGGGCTTTTGCAGGGTTTAAAAAACGTGCAAAGCCCAGCCCGAAGCCGAGCCCCTGTGCAGCCAGATTGGGTGTTGCAAGCGCCATGGCATCAAGTTGATTGCGGGTCATTTCCGCGACGGTGCCGGGCGATACGATACGCGTTCCTTCCAGCGCACCGTCCTGCAGCAGCATTTGCAAAAATCGCTGGTAATCGCTGGCGGTTGAGATCAGCCCTGCGCCGCCAAAGTCGATAATCCTCGGCTTGGAAAAAACGCTTGTCTTCGGGTCTTCAATTTGTGCAACTGTTCCGCGACCTAAAGTATCAATCCGCGTTGAACGCAGCACATTACCGTTGCCCGATTCGGCGGATTTAGCGGCGTAGGCGGCGGTTAAGCGCGTAATTTTTTCCGGCGGCACTTCAAAGAAGGTGTCCTGCATTTTTAGCGGCGTAAAAATACGCGTGGACATAAATTCGCGAAAGCGTTGTCCTGATGCTTTTTCAACCACAGCAGCCAGCACATCGGTAGCGTTACCATAGCTAAAAAGCTCACCTGGCTGATACAGCAGCGGGATCGTCGCAATGCGCCGCGTGAACTCACTGATATTGGTAACTGGCGCTGATTTATCGGCGGGCATCACAAAAGCGCCGCCGCCGTTATCGATGCCGCGCAGTACATACAGGCGGTTCACTGCACCAGGTGCTGGCGACATATAGGTCAGGCCTGCAGTGTGACGCATGAGATCACGAACCGTTATCGGGCGCTTGAGCATTTTTGTTTTAAGCGTTTCGGGCGTCTCACCACTATCAAATACCGACGCGGATGAAAACTCGGGTAGATATTTTGCGACGGGGTCGTTCAGCTTTAGTTTCAGCTCGTCCACCAGGATCATGGCCGCTAAACTGGTGAGCGGTTTGGTCATGGAATAAATGCGAAACAGATCATCTCCAGCCAGACTGCGATTGCGCGCAACATCGGCAAGCCCGCGAGTTTCATTCAATAATGGTTTGCCATCACAGTAAATCTGGGTGGTAATGCCAGGCGCAAAACCGCGCGCCACTACTTCCGTATTCAGGGTTTGTATACGCTGCAATTGTTCGGACGAAATTCCACAGCGCGTTGGTAATGACGCGGTCTGCGCATTCAATGTGGCCGGTGCATGCGCGCACCCGCCTACTGTCAGCGCGGCGATGATAGTGACGAAAATGTTGGTGGTAAGAGTGGCGGTAGCCGAGCTGATCCTGAAGGGTATTTGCATAAGACCTCAAAAATGGACGAAAGGATTTAATATTGCGCACCTCGCCGCCGCTATCATTGCTTGTAGACAGGCCCGCTATATAAATTTTTATGACTACAGAAACCATTAAAACAAGTAACAATTACTGGACGTTAAATGTTATCTATTGTATAAATAGTCAATAATGCTACGACAAGCCCTGTTGTGTGTCAAAGGAATAGTTGAAAAGCTGCCGGTAACTACGACAATGGATGCCTTGATTGCAGTAGCTGCAATGAATGCAACGGATGAAAATGTAAAAATGAATTCGACTGTGATGCCTTCAACGCCAGATGCATCAGCCATTTCTGATAGGGTGGATTTCTGTTTGTTCGATGCTGAGCTCAAACAGCATGCCAGCACCTGGACGCAGTCAGCAGTATTCGCGCGTGAGCATCCGCAGGGGATTGCGCTCTATGCAGAACACGGTAATCGTACCTTTTTAGAGCTGCACCAAAATGCCAACCGGCTAGCCAATGCGCTGTGCGCATACGGGCTGGTGAGCGGTGATGCGGTGGCATTGATGTGCCGGAATCGCGCTGAATTTATTGAGGTGTTTCTAGCCTGTATGCGAATCGGCGTGCGACTGACGCCTGTCAACACTCATCTCACCTGGGATGAGGCTACGTATATTGTAGAAAATTGCCAGGCGAAAATATTTTTTATTGAGGCGCTATTGGCAACAGCGCTGGGTCAATCTGCCGCTTTTGCCGCAGCATCCGGTGATGAGACTAAAACAGGTTCAGTACTGACGGTACTCATCGAAGATGAGAGTCATGCTGATATGACCAACACAGCCAACGCAAACTCATATTGCAGCTTGCTCAAACGCGCCAGCTATGAAATGCCGGCATCCCTGGCGATTGGTTCGCTGATGCTATACACCTCAGGAACCACGGGCAAGCCTAAAGGGGTTTATCGCGATCTGCCAGAACCTATTGCGCCTCAATACGCCGGGTCACATGCAAATTACAATCCCCTGATCGACACCAATCTGTGTTGCGGCCCGGCTTATCATTCCGCGCCGCTGCTGTTTGATGTGCGCTGGCCTCTGGCCTCTGGTGTGCCGCTGGTAATGCTCGATAAATGGGACACATTAGGTGTGCTCAACACCATCGAAACTTATGCAGTTACTCATGCCCATATGGTTGCGACGATGTTCCAGCGGTTACTGTCATTGGAGCCCACGGTGCGTGCGGGCAAGGATGTCACATCGCTGCGCTTCCTGGTGCATGGGGCCGCGCCGTGCCCGATTCATATCAAACGCGCCATGATCGATTGGCTGGGGCCGGTGCTGGTTGAATATTACGGAGCTACCGAAGGCGGGGAAGGCATTCATGTGAGTTCGGCAGAGTGGCTGACACGACCCGGTACGGTGGGCCGCATGGATCCCGCGCTCGGTCATATTATTCTCGACGATGACATGCGGGAAATACCAGCGGGTAGGATTGGTCGTATTTACTTTAAGGCGCCTGATAGCGGCCGTTTTGCGTATTTTGGTGACGCCGAAAAAACGGCTGCCGCATACGCTGAAGATCGTTTCACGCTGGGAGATATTGGCTATGTTGACGCAGATGGTTATTTGTTCCTGACCGGTCGCGTTGCCGAATGCATTATTTCCGGCGGCGTCAATATTTATCCGCAAGAAGTCGATGATGTGCTGATGTTGCATCCGTCAGTACGCGATGTTTGCACTGTCGGTATCCCCGATGACGAATGGGGCGAGCAGGTGGTGTCGCTGGTGGTGCTGGCTGAGCCGCAGCGAGCGAGTGTTGAGTTTGCGACGGCATTGATGGCCTACGCGGCCACCAAATTAGCCGGCTACAAACGGCCCCGGCACATTTTGTTTGAAACGGAATTGCCGCGTTCGGCAAGCGGCAAGCTGTTGCGGCAGCAGGTGCGTAAGCGGTTTTGGGTGAATCATGGAAAGTTGATTTAAATCAATATTTTTATTGAAAAAAGCACCTATGCCTGGTTTATTCGGTTTATTCGGTTTATCTAGTCCGTCTTGTTACTCAATTTTTATTCAGGGATTATCACCTCACTCATGACTACGTCCACCACCAGGAAACTGCCGCTATGGCAGGTGCTGTCGTATGGAACTATTAATTTGCCGCTATCGTTTATCGGCTATCCGATTGTTATTTTCGTGGCACCATTTTATGCCAGCGAGCTAGGCTTACCGCTGGGATTACTCGGCACGATGCTGTTTCTGGCGCGTATGTCAGATGTGATTACTGATCCACTGATCGGCGTCGGCAGTGATCATACGCGCAGCCGATTTGGACGGCGTAAACCGTGGATCGCGGCCGGAATATTGATCATGTTGATGGGCGTTTATAAGCTTTTCTTGCCTAGTGCAGGCGTTGGCATGGTGTATTTTTTAATTTGGGTGAGCGTGGTGTATTTTGGCTTCACCATGATTACCTTGCCGCATGAGGCGTGGGGAGGAGAGCTATCCGCGAGCTACCATGAGCGCACCCGCATTACCGGTGCCAGGCAATTTTTTGGTTTAAGCGGTCTGGTGTTGGCAACCGTGGTACCTGCAGTGATGCTGGGGCGATCTGGCGGCACCATGGGTTCGGTTTTGGAAATGCTGGCCTGGATCATTATTGTGCTGCTGCCGATCTGTGGCGCATGGTTACTGTGGATGGTGCCATCGGTGACGCCGGCTGAAGTAAAAAAAGAGGTGCCGTTTATGAGCGGGCTGCGCCGTATGTGGCGTAACGGCCCGTTTGTGCGCATGTTGCTGATTTTATTATTGGCGGTAATAGGCGAAACATTTCGCATCACGATCACGCTTTTTTATGCACGCGATATTATCGGTATTGGCAATTTAGGCAGCATCTATTTATATTATTTCGGGGTTGGTCTGCTGGGTATTCCGGTGTGGATTCGGCTTGGCAATACAATCGGCAAACATCGCGCTTTAGCTCTTTCGTTCACTACTCTGGCGCTGCTGTCGTTGGTGATGTTGCCGCTGGGCAAAGGCGATACCGTTATATTTATCATCCTGTTTACAGCCAAAGGTTTTTGCTTTGGCTCATTACAGTTATTGCCGTCGGCCATGATTGCTGATGTGGTAGATGTGGATTCAGCGCGCAGTGGCAAGAGCCCGCAAGGCCTTTACTATGCGGCTGCCGGGGTCGCGCTCAAACTCGGCATGGCTTTGGGCCAAGGGCTGTCGCTCAATATGCTGAGTTTGGTGGGCTATCAGGCTGCCGGTGGCAGCAGTGCGAGCGCATTAGGCTGGCTGTCGATTTTTTATTGCATACCGGCAGCTGTGATGTTTCTGGTTGCGCTGCCGCTGGTGTGGCGATACCCGCTTACCGCCGCGCGCCACAAAGTAATTCGCGCCCGCTTTGAAGCCCGCCTTATTGCAAATCGTGAAGAAAATAGTGGGGTATTGAAACCGTGACGACTACTTTTTTTGATATGCGCGAGACAATGAATCAAGGCCACCCAGCAATAAATGCACGCAAATATCAGTCGCAAGATCGACATCATTATGGGTATTAAATAAATGCTGCGCGGCGGTTTCAGTCATGGCCATCTGCATATCAACAGCGGTAATCGCGATATCCAATGGCAGGTTATATTCTTTGCGGACGCGCTTGACGAAATAATTAACTGCCTCTTCGCGGCCTTGTTTGTCAGCATCCGCAACGGAACGAGCTACTGCTGATTCTTTCCATAATCGTTGTAATAATGGGCCTCGCTCTGCCACATGCTGAATATACATTCGTGTCGTGCGGCGGATCAGATCCTGAAAGTTGCCGGCCGCTTTGACTTCCTCAAGCCCTCGTTGCTGGAGAGCGATAATTTCCCGCGCAAGCAGCGCACGCAGCAGATCAGTCAGGTTTGGAAAATAGTTGTAGATAAGCGCTTTGCTAACGCCCGCATCACGGCCAACCCGCTCCATTGAAATTTCCGTAAAGCCATTTTCAAGAATCAGGCGTGCGGCGCAGTCGAGGATTTGTCCGGCACGAATCTCGGGAGCAAGGCGTTGACGGCGTGGTGCTGCGCGCTGGCCCTTAGGTTTTGTAGCGGGTTTAAGCAGAGCAGGTTTAGTGAGGGAAGGTTTAGGCATAGTCAATTATTTTAATTGTTGAGGCATATTACATTTAAACCATAAAGCGTATTTTTTTAATAGCACTGACGCTGTAGTTATCGCTATCGTCGCTTTACTGATTACACCACACGAGGGCCATACTGTGAAACTTAACTTTTCGGCAAGTGAGATTCTTTTTCAGCAGCAGATTCAGGATTTTATAACGGCGCATTTCCCGCCGACGGCACCTTACGCACACAGCAGGGCAGATGAGCAGCGCTGGGCTGCTGTATTGAACGCACAAGGCTGGGCGGCCTATCAATGGCCGCGTCAATTTGGCGGAACCGGTTGGGATATGACGCAAAAATATATTTGGGAACGGGCAACCGCGATGGCAGGTGTGCCCGCGCGTTTGGGTGGAATGGGCATGTTTATGTTGGCTCCCATTCTTTATACCTTTGGCAGCGAGGCGCAGCAAAGCCGATTTCTGCCAGGCATTCTGGATAATTCAATTAACTGGTGTCAAGGCTATTCGGAACCGGGTGCGGGCTCTGATTTGGCATCGATACGGACTCGTGCAGTTCGTGATGACGCACATTATATTGTTAATGGCAGCAAGACCTGGACCAGCTACGCGCATCAGGCTGACTGGATTTTTTGCCTGGTGCGGACGGAAGCGCTTGAACGCAAGCAGGACGGCATTTCTTTTTTATTGATCGATATGCGCACGCCGGGGATTAGTGTGCAACCGATTGTGACTATTGAAGGCAAACATTCTTCGTTAAACTCTGTTTTCTTTGATGCGGTGCGTGTGCCGATTGAGAATCGGATCGGTGATGAAGGGTGTGGCTGGCGTTACGCAAAGGGGCTCTTGACGCATGAACGTACCGGCCTCGCTTATGTAGCAGATTCCATTCGCAGGCTGCAACGCTTGCGGCGGATAGCGGCGCAAACACCAGCAGGCCTTACGACGTTGTTACATGATGCGGATTTTGCGCGCAAATTAGCAGAGGTCGAGATTGATCTGCTCGGCCTTGAAATCACCGAGTTGCGTACGCTGGCAGAGGCCGCCAGCGGTGCAGCACCCAGCGCACAGTCATCCATTCTTAAGCTCAAAGGCTCGTTAGTATTGCAGCGCATAACCGAGCTATTCGTCGAGTGTGCAGGACTACAGGCGCTGCCTTATAATCTGGATGGTTTGAATGCTCGGGATAGTCTGGAAGCAGATCGTTTTCGTACAGAGATTAGCACTTATTTATATGCCCGCTCCGCAAGCATCGCCGGTGGGACTAATGAGGTGCAGCGCAATATTATCGCTAAACGAGTGCTGCAATTGCCATGAAATCGAAGGTTGGGTCACTCAATGCTGCACCTTTTACGGTCACTGCAACGGGCGATTGGCTAGTTGGCCCGGCGCGTTATCCCGGCAACAATTCGCAGCATGAGGCGGGAACCATTCATGATGACGCCACTGCGCGTACATTGGGTTTTCGCAGCGGCACGGTGGCTGGATCCATTCACATGGAACAGTTTGTGCCGCTGTGCGAACATGTCTTTGGTCGGGAGTGGTCAGAGTCGGGGGCAGGTTCTCTGTCGCTTTATTTTTTAAATCCGTCGATTGATCAGGAACCGGTTTACGCCATGGTGGCGCAACATGAAATCTTTGATGGCGTATGTCGCCGTCGCCAAGTGACGATGAAGACCGCTGCAGGCGTGACGGTGTTGGAGGGTACGGCATCAATCGGTGAATTTGATCAGGCCTCTGCCGTACGCCTGCGTCTGCAATCACAGCTTAGTCGTGCCTGGCCGCCTGTTGCGCCGAGAATATTGGCGCAGGTGTCAATCGGCTTTGCTGCGACGCACCTGCCGACCCGGATTTTGCAGGCGGATATTGATGCGAGACTTGAGACCATAACTGAAAAGTGCACCGAGTTTTCAGTGCCCGGTATGGATGGTCATACTGTGGCGCCGCTGTCAGCAGCCGTTCATGCGATGCGGGTTTTTGAAGATAAGCTCGCGATCAGTGAGCAAGAATTTGTCGGCATGTTTGGCGCGATTGATTGGCAATATCTGCGCGGCCCGGTGTGGGCAGATTATCCATACGAGGTATCGGGCCAGGTTTTGGCCATCACAGATTCACCCAAGACCGAGATACTTTGGTATGAGAGTATTTTGCATGACCCCGCTACTTCACAGGATGTAGCGCGCATGTTGATGATGTCGCGGTTATTGAAATCAACATCCTCTTTGTGGAAGCAGCAGTTATCGGTCAAGCTGGGTTATTAAACAACATAAATAAATCGCCGCATCCGGTGCTGATTTATTGCGCTGAGCTTGCCAGATCATCTCGGCTAAACACTCCATCATTTCATGCTCGGCGTCCATCACCGAATCCAGTTTCTGCGCCAGTCGCTGATGCGCGTCGCGAACGCCGTTGGGCTGATCAATCGCGATCTGCTCGCGAATTGCCATGTGCATGGACAGATGCAAAAACGGGTTGGTTTCGCCTCGTTCTGGCGCGTAATCACGCTCAACGGTTTGATCGCGGTTTTTGAGCAGCGCGTGATATTCCGGGTGCAGCGCAATAACCTCTACCGCGATAGTCTCCAGTGCGGTCAAGGGCTCATTCGCACCATATTTGCGCCAAGCCTCAAATAAAAAATCGCGAGATTCGTTTCGAGTTGGATTAAACATCATGTTTCCACATATTTTGCGCGATCTTTAAATCCGCAAAGATCGTACACCGGGCATTCGCCACACTTGGGCTTGCGCGCCACGCAGGTATAGCGGCCATGCAAAATCAGCCAATGATGGGCATGCTGCATAAATTTTTCAGGAATGTTTTTATATAGCTTCATTTCCACTGCGACCACATCTTTTCCCGGTGCTAGGCCCATGCGGTTGCCGATACGAAAAATGTGTGTATCCACCGCCATGGTCGGCTGTCCAAACGCGATATTCAGCACCACATTTGCCGTTTTGCGTCCCACCCCGGGAAGCGCTTCAAGGGCTTCGCGATTGTCCGGCACTTCGCTGTTATGTTCTTCAATCAGGATTTTGCAGGTCGCGAAAACATTCTTTGCCTTGTTGCGATAAAGACCAATCGTCTGAATATATTCAGTAAGCTTTTTCAAGCCCAGCTTCACTATTTTTTCGGGGGTGTTGGCCACCGCGTATAACTTGCGCGTGGCGACATTGACGCCTTTATCTGTCGCCTGCGCCGACAAGATCACAGCAATCAGCAGCTCAAAGGAGGTGCTGTATTCGAGGTCTGATTTTGGGTGCGGATTCAGCGCTTGCAGACGCTGAAAAAATTCATGGCGCTGTGCGGGTTTCATTAAAGCCATCAAGTATGCTCAATCGTTTTATTCATTTACTAGTCACACATCAATCAAGCACCCAACACAGCACGTTCTTTTTCAGCGAGCAGTGTTTGCCGTTCCTGAACATTACGCGCCAAACGGAATTGATGAAACCCGAACCGGTCACGCGCCACATCCTTGTTCGTCAGTGCTGGAAAATTTGCATCTTCCAACATCACAATACAATCCACAGGGCAGGGCGGAATGCATAAATCGCAGCCGGTACACAGCTCGGCAATCACTGTATGCATGAATTTATTAGCACCTATAATCGCATCTGTCGGGCACGCTTTTAAACACTTCGCGCAACCGATGCAGGTGGCTTCATCAATCACCGCAACACGATGCGGCAGATGCGGACCACAAGTCAAATCCAGCGCCACGACAGGCCGGTGCAGCAACGCGGCCAGCGCCTGAACACCCGCGGTCCCGCCCGGTGGACAGCGATTAATATCAGCCTCACCGGTTGCGATAGCTTCTGCATAGGGCATACAGCCGGCAAACCCGCACTGGGTACATTGCGTTTGAGGCAACAAGGCGTCAATTTTTTTTACGAGTGTTGGCATGCAGACTAATATTGTCCCAAGCAATAAGTGGATAAGCAGAAGGCGGCTTTTGAAGTCATGCCATTATTTTAGCGCCAACGCACATTCGCGAATCAGCGCGGGCCCTTTATAAATGAACCCCGTATAAATCTGGACTAGTGTTGCACCCGCGTTGATTTTCAGTTTTGCATCGGCACCACTCATGATGCCGCCCACGCCAATAATCGGAATATGGCCTTTCACCTGCTTCGCAAATTCCCGTAGCACCTCTGTTGATGGTGAAAATAACGGGCGACCTGATAATCCACCCGCTTCATTGGCATGTTTGTGGCCGCGGACAGTATCGCGCGCGAGGGTTGTATTGGTCGCAATAATGCCGTCAAAGCCGTTATCGAGTGTCAGCCTAGCAATATCCTTGATCGATTTCAAATCCAGATCAGGCGCAATTTTCAGCACCAGCGGCACGGTTTTTTTATATTTTTTAGCCAGCTTTAGCTGCTCAATTTTTAGAGTCGAAAGTAATTTTTCCAGTTGCGCTGCGGCCTGCAAATCGCGCAGACCTTTGGTGTTGGGTGACGATATATTGACAGTCACGTAGCTCGCATGCGGATACACCCCGCGCAGGCAGATCACATAATCATCCACCGCTCTTTCAATTGGGGTATCAAAATTTTTGCCGATATTAAGACCCAGCACGCCTGCATATTTTGCGCGTTGTACATTCACCAAAAACGCGTCCAGCCCGCCGTTATTGAAACCCAGCCGGTTGATCAGGGCCTCATCTTCAGTCAGCCGAAACATGCGCGGTTTCGGATTGCCCGGCTGTGCCCGCGGGGTGACAGTGCCGACTTCAATAAAGCCAAAGCCCAGCGCCGCCATCGCGTCAATATATTCACCGTTCTTGTCTAACCCTGCCGCGAGGCCCACGGCGTTAGCAAATTTCAGCCCAAATACCTCACGCGGCGCCGACACCCGCTGCCCCAAGAGGCCCGCCAGATGAGCCTTTTCAAGGTTTTTAAGACTGTGGAGCGCCAAATCATGAGCGATTTCGGGATCAAGTTTGAACAGCGCGGCACGGGCAAGAGGATAAAACGGCGAGAAAAAGTTCATAACGTATTTTATCGCAGCAATAGCCCATGCTGTTTGACTTGTTAATATTTTCAATAGCAGCGCTCATAACAACCCGGGTGCGCTTCGTCATATTATGATGTTGTGTCTTAGGTTGTTTTGTCGCGTTGTTCTGTTGGCTTATCGGTCATAAAACATCAATGTCTATCGGCGTTTTTTCTTAAACCCAGTGTTTTTATATGAAAATCCCGTAATGAAAATCTTCCTGCAAGCATTATGTTTTATTCCCGTAATGGCGATCGTTAATTCAGTATCAGCGGCCACCGTTATCAGCACAGATGAAGCGCTGCAGAACGTGTTGCAAAAGCGTCTGCTTAATGATCGTACCGGCGTTTGCATGGCCGTCGCTGTGATTTCTGACATTACCATCAAAGCTATCGCCTGTGCCAACCCAAAAGCGCGACGCGCGATTGATGATCAGACGGCGTTTGAAATCGGTTCGATCACAAAAACCATGACGGCCACCTTGTTGGCTTCGATGATACAAAGTGGTCAGATGAGCCTGGATGCACCGTTGGCAGATTATTTGCCGTCTGGCACGCAGGTGCCGAGCTTTAAGGGCAAGCCAATTTTATTGCGTCATGTGGTGACACATACATCGGGCCTAGGCGCGTTGCCACCGGATTTTACGCCGACTGATGCATCGAACCCGTATGCAAATTTGACCGAGAAAAGTCTGCTTGCGTCCCTGGCAAAAGTAGAATTGAAGCAGGCTCCGGGCGAGGTGCAAAGCTACTCGAATTTCGCGATGATGGTGCTAAGCACAGCCATCGCCAACAAGGCGGGTAAGTCGTATGAGGACTTGTTGAAGATGCGTCTTTTTTTACCGTTGGGCATGGACGGTGCATACATCAGCGACAGTACTAGGCCTAAAGGAATTACTGCTGCGGTCGGCCATCTGCCCAATCAGGCGGTTACTTCACCATGGATATTTCCGGTAAATCTCTCGGGGGCAGGCGGAGTGCGGGCTACATTGCCGGATATGATCCAGTATGCAAAGGCCCAGCTAGGTCGTAAATTCGATAAAGATGCCACGATCAATTTAAACCTTGCAGACACCGTGAATGCTAATCCTAATGCTAATGCTGGCTTGATCAAAGCCATCGCCAAAACACAAGCGGTGATTCCCCTCGCCAATGGACAGCCGATGGGCATGAACTGGTTCATGCGTACCAACGCAGGCGCTGAAATATTATTTCATGGCGGCGGCACAGGCGGTTTCTCCACAGAAATCCTGATTGATAAAAAAGCCGGTCGTGCGGTCGTGGTGCTGGCGGATACTTCGCTCACCAACTTGGGTGGCGTTTCGGATGTCGCGTTGCATTTATTGAATCCGGATAATCCCATCGACGAGGCGCGTATCGCTATTGAGGCACCGACAGCGCTGCTGACTGCGCTTCAAGGAGATTATGTGTTGTCAGGTGGTTTGCCGATCACCTTGCGCATCAAGGGCAAAGCGTTGGCAGCGCAGGCTGCCGGGCAATCTGAATTTGAGCTTGGCTACGATAGCCGGGGTGATTTTTATACAATTGCCTTTGATGCTGCGCTGCGTCCTGAAAAGCTAAGTACCAGTTATCGCTTTATTTGGCTGCAGGGTGGGGGCGCGCAGATTGCTAAACGGATGGCGCCCAAGGGTGAAAAATTAGCCGCAGTTGCCGTCTCAGATAAAGAGCTGGAGCGCTATATTGGCACCTATAATCTCGCGCCTAATTTTGATATTAAATTTTTTGTGGAGTCGGGAAAATTTTACGCGCAGGCTACCCATCAGCCTAAATTTTTAATGACTGCATTGGGGGGCACAAAATTTATACTCGAAGCAGTGCCGGCCGAAATCGAGTTTCTGGCAGGCGACGGTGTGACTATTGATGCGATTGAGCTGCTTCAGAACGGACGAAAAAATAAAGCGCGCAAGGTCGCTAAATAACCTGGCCGCTAGCCGGTTTTTTAATGCGGCTCCAGAGTCCGTTCACCAAACCTTCAATCGGCTGAAAGTTTCCTTTATAGCTCATCTTGCGGCTCTCTTCAATCCAGTAGCCGAGATAAACATGAGCTAGTTTGCGTCGTTTGGCCTCCGCAATTTGCCAGAGAATACCGTACGTTCCCAGACTCAATTGCGGCTGCTGTGCGTCATAGAAGGTATAGACCGACGATAGTCCGTCTGCCAGGGTATCCATGATGCTGACCATGCGCAGCACGCCGTGATCGCGAAACTCCACAAGGCGCGTATGTACATTGCTTTGCAGCAGAAAATGCGAATACTGTTCCCGGCTGTCGTGGTCCATCCCGCCACCGGCGTGGCGCTGTGACTGATAACGTCGATACAAGGCGTAGTGTTCGTGCGAATACTTGAGCTCCATGACGCGCGTGGTGAGGCCGCTATTGGCCTTCATGCAGCGGCGCTGCGAACGATTGGGTTCGAACGCTTCGGCAACGACCCTGACCGGTGTGCACGCGTGGCAATTGTCGCAGTACGGCCGATAGGTGAACGCACCGCTGCGACGGAAACCTGCGGCCACCAAATGGCTGTAGGTCGGTGAGTCGATCAGATAGCTTGGCGTGGCGACCTGCGATCGTGCCAGACGACCCGGCAGATAGCTGCACGGATAAGGTGCCGTGGCATAGAACTGAAGCTTCGCAAATGGCAGGTCGTTTAACTTTGACATTTCACGCCGATCAAATTGAACGCCACGCAGAATGGGTCAGGTTCAAGTCTATCAATTCTTTCAGCCGTTGCACAAAGTCGGCTCGCGGAATCGGGCGTGCACCAAAACTGGCGAGGTGGCGGGTTTCCTGCTGGCAGTCGATCAGTTCAAAGCCATCGTGTTTGAGTTTTTCCACCAGCGCCACCAGCGCCACTTTGGAGGCATCGGTCTCGCGGGCGAACATCGATTCGCCGAAAAAAATGCGTCCCAATGCGAGGCCATACAAACCGCCGACCAGAATGCCCCCGCGCCAGCTTTCCACCGAATGCGCGACGCCAAGCGCGTGCAACTTGGCGTAGGCAGACCGCATCTGAGGAACAATCCAGGTGCCACCGTCCAATCGGCGTGGCTCGGCGCATGCCGCAATCACATCCTGAAACGCCGAATCGAAACGGATATCGAAATCGCCGCGACTGACCGTTTTGGCCAGCGATTTTGACATTTTG
>JANYDB010000106.1 GCA_025359985.1 Burkholderiales bacterium
TTGATCTTTTCGCGGAACAACAACTTGTTGCATTTGAATTACCTAGTGACGGACAAAAATTAGTAAAGAAGTTCGATAGTGCTGAACTTTCTTCGACGCCGTATGGAAACATAGTACTTGCGAAGGCTTAGGTCCCGATGCCGCTATTGACCTGATTCGATTAATAAAGAATATGGTGCATGAGGTAAAAGTGTAAGTGTTTTAGCCATCTAAAACAGCCTTGTTTTCTGAGACCAAATATTATTTGCTGGTATTCGTACTGATCAACAATCAATAATTTAAGTTATTCGAAAGATCATGTTCGAATTTTTGAACGCACTCAAACAGCTTAATTAATCATTTGTCGATATTTCAATACATACACTTGTCTGATTGCAAAATGTATTTGCAATGACACCCAAATGTGGACTAGCCGAAATGAATGATAACCAAACTTGTGAAATTGTTGTTGATGGTAAGTTAAATGAGTCAGCGGTTCTGGATTTCCCTGACTCATTAACTTTGATGCCTGAAGGTTGGCTTTCTACTTTTGAAATGAGTATTTTGTATACTTTGGCAAAGCAAAGCGCTGGCCCCATTCTCGAAATTGGTTCTTGGTTAGGTCGTTCAACCGTCGCCATCGCGGGCGGTGTACGCGACAATGTACAGGCCCCCATTTTTGATACTTGTGATTTTGGTTTGACATCTGGAGTCGAGTGGCGTGAAAAACTACAAGAGAGTTTTATGCCTTACACCGACAGCGCTGAAAACGATGTTATTGCAAGATCTGTATTTCAGACTGGTGGAACCATTGCACTTTTGATTGACAATCTTAGAAAGGCTGGCGCATTAAAGTACGTCACTTCAATAATTCGCGGTGACGTTTTAGAGATACCATTACGAGCTAAATATGGCTATATTTTTTGTGACACATTGCACAGTGAGCGCGAAATTCGAGCGTACGGTGCATTTCTCAACAATCTTCTGGCTGACGGAGGTTTTATTGTGTGTGACGATGTAATAAGTGAAGATCTAGGCTCTATATTGCGCGAGTATATTCATTTTGAATTTCTTGCATACTCAAATCCAATTGATCAATATTCGAAGTTTGCAGTTGGCAAAAAAACACATAAATGATCGAGCACTTCTAGAATTTATAAATGGGTAACACCCTCATGGCAGTCGTTAACGTTTTCGCGCCAAGCTCAGTTCACGAACGATCTGGCGGGCACAGTTAATGTCAACTTGATAACTTTTCAACATGCTTGAGCGCACGCCAAAGCATGACATCCTCAAAATTTTGGGCGTAGGATGTAAACGTCATTTCTATAAGTGATGTGTTGTTTTGTGGATGGTAGGGTTAACTTCTTACTTCGTCACCTGCACCACATTCAACAACGGATACGCCACTGAGAACAACACGTTCAGGAATTTCTGCAATTCAGCTATTGGCGAATTGGAAACATACAGTACGTCTTTATTATTCATCTGAAAATTTTGCGCGACAAAAAAGCTGGCGGGGTCGCGAAGGTTAATGCGGTAGATGACTGCGACGCGGCCATCGGCGTTTGTCGCTACGGGCTGTTTCGGCCACGCCATTGCGTTTTGTGGCTCAAATCGGAATATGAAAACACCTTGCGGATCGCTGCGCTCATCGCGCAGGCCACCGGTGCGAGCGAGCGCTTGGGCGAGTGAGATGCCTTGGGTTTCGAAATTGATTTCTTCATTTTTACCCGTAGCGCCGAGAGCGGTAAAACTCAGTGGCTGAAAAAATGCAGTGACGACATCGCCTCGATCAAGCACGATATTTTGCTTGGGGTCACGGATGATGGTATCCAGTGGGAGCGCGTAAACATTTTCGCCTCGGGTAAGCTGGATAGTCATTTTGTTTACCGGCTGGCGCACGCCGCCTGCTGCCGCGAGCGCATCCAATAGCCGCTCTCCGCCTGGGGTTAGCGGCACGCGGGTACTGTTGGTAACCTCGCCAACGATGGTGATGTTGGATGATGAATTTTTGGTTAGGCGCACGAGTGCTTCAGGCTGGTTGGCTTTGCCTGTCAGACGTTTAACGATCTCGGCTTCAATAGCTTGTAAGGTTTGCCCGGCTGCAGGCACTTTGCCGGCAAATGGGACATTGATCGTACCTTCACTATTGACCATTTGCTCGGGCAGCGTGGTGGCACGCACACCCGAGATCATGCCGCGGGCGTCTAGGCTGCCTGCTCCAAAGAGTGAGGCGGGTGGCGCTTCCCAAACCGATACTTCGATTACATCGCCCTGGCCCACTACCTGCGATCGGATTGTATTTGAGGCCAAAACAGAAAATGCTTCGGAAAACAATTTTGATTTGCGTTGCGCTGCAAGCTGGTCGGCAACGGCTTCATCAACATCAATAATCTGGATACGGCTCAGGTTGGCGCTGGTCGCTTTGGGGTCAGCGTCGCCGCGTAAAAAGCCACTACCCGGCACGATGCTACAGCCCGAAGATAATAACAAAGCAGGTAAAACCAAAACACCAAAAACCACAATACGGTAAGCCGAAAAATAGTCCGATAGGGCTGGCCGCAGGTGACAAGATGATTGAGATTTTAAATTCAATTTATGTGCGTGCATGAAGGCTTTTGAGAGCTGAGTAGGTTAATTCTGCGTTGTCGTATTGATTTTGTTTTACAAATTTAGCATTGAAAATACGTGAGAATCATAACGCATTTAAGATTTATCGGCGCATCAGTATCTTCGATTTCATACGGCATTACGACGCCCGAAG
This sequence comes from Burkholderiales bacterium, assembly GCA_025359985.1. Classification (GTDB taxonomy): domain Bacteria; phylum Pseudomonadota; class Gammaproteobacteria; order Burkholderiales; family Usitatibacteraceae; genus UKL13-2. Next base: position 2,747 of record JANYDB010000106.1, read on the forward strand.
TCATTTTTATACCAAAAATCCGGGTTTAAAAGTGTGCTACCGCACATATACCGCGATTAGGGGCAGTTATAGTCATAAAAGTAGTTTATAAACGAAGGTGACATCAAAAACATTTTGGGTGTAACCAATATTTAATCTTAATAGAAAATATTCGACCCGTCTTTTTGATGCTTTTATTGATCACCATACGAATGAAGTTACAAACATGTCACATCTGCGATAATGGGACTGCGATTCGCGACAACATTTGAAACACTCTCAATCTAATAGTGGCTTTCAAGCCACACTGGAATTCACCTAGCAAGCGCTTGTAAATGGCTATTACTGAAATCGCATGACAAAAAAAGTTGCCGTAATTGGATACGCATATCGGTTTCCGGGCCCACCCAATAGCACCTACTGGGAATCGTTGTTGCAAGGGCAAGACCTCATCACCGAGGTAGATGCCTCGCGGTGGGCGCAAACATCCTTTCTTCATCCTGATAAATCTCACCTTGGCACCAGCTACACCTTTGCGGCTGGCTCAATCGGTGATATCGCCAGCTTTGATGCGGATTTTTTTGGCATTTCGCCTCGTGAGGCAGCACTTATGGATCCGCAGCAGCGTTTGCTGCTTGAGATCAGCTGGGAGGCGCTGGAGCACGCCGGTGTGCCACCCTCTTCTTTGCGCGGCAGTCATTGCGGCGTTTTTATGGGCATCGCAAGTGCTGATTATTTTTATCGGTTGATGGATGATCTCGCCTCCATTGATGCTTCGGTCGCCACGGGTAATACCTCAAGCATTGCCGCTAATCGGCTTTCATATTTTTTTGATTTGCATGGCCCCAGCGTGGCTATTGATACGGCATGCTCGTCATCTCTGATTGCGTTTCATCAGGCTTGTCAATCAATTCTATGTGGTGAGACTACTCATGCACTCACCGGCGGCGTGAGCTTGCATATTCATCCTGCCGGATTTATTTCATTTTCAAAAGCGTCTATGCTTTCCAGGCAAGGCCGCTGCAATGTTTTTGATGCAGATGCAGATGGCTATGTGCGCTCCGAGGGTGGCGGCATTCTGTATTTAAAAGATTTTGATGCGGCGGTGGCGGATGGTAATCGTATTTTGGCAGTGGTGGCCAGCACCGCTGTTAATACGGATGGTCGTAAATCCGGGTTGACGGTGCCCAGCGTTAATGCCCAAGCGGCCCTGTTAACGGCGGTTTACGCCAAGGCAGGGATTCAACCTGATGATATTCATTACATCGAAGCGCATGGTACTGGCACTGCAGTCGGTGACCCTATCGAGACCCGCGCCTTGGGCGAAGCACTAGGCACCAAGCGCACCCGTGGCAAGCCACTATTGATCGGCTCAGTTAAAAGTAACATTGGCCATTTGGAAGCAGCGTCCGGCGTTGCGGGGCTGATTAAATCTCTGCTTTGTATTCAGCACCGCACGGTGCCTGCGACGATTGGCATCCGCAAGCTCAATCCGAATATCAAGTTTTCTGAATGGAATCTTAAAGTCGCGAGCGCCACCACCGCTTTACCCAAAACGGGCAGGTTAATCATCGGTACTAACTCGTTTGGCTTCGGTGGAGCAAATGCGCATGTAATTCTGGAAAGTTACGAAAATCCTGAAGCCAAGATTCCGCGTCCAGCGATCCTTCCTGAAGTGCCGGTGGTTGTGACTGCAAAAAATGCTGCCGGTTTGAATGCTGCCATTGAAAAACTCATCGGTCATTTACGAAAGCATACTCATCTGCCGATCTATGATGTTGCCTATACGAGCCGCTATTTTCGCGACTGGCACAGCCATCGCGCGATCGTCTTCGGCAATACATCCGAGCTGATTGCCGCGCGTTTTTCGGACTATCTTGAAGGCAATAAAGGCAACACTAAACAATCGCTGGTGAATAGCAGTATCGCCATTGATAAGCCCTTTGGGCCTGCCTTTGTTTTTTCCGGCAACGGCTCGCAGTGGGGCACGATGGGCAAGACGCTTTTGGCCAAAGACGTGCATTTTAGAAATGCCGTGCGAGAGGTCGATGCCATTTTTAAAACCATGGCAAATTTTTCATTGGAAGCGGAACTGAATGGTTTGAATGCAGGGATTGACGAAACCGCTGGCAGCTCGTTTGATAGCACCGTGGGAAACACGACCGGTCGCAGCGCCGCCAATTCAAACGGAGACCGCTTTGCACGCACTGAAATCGCCCAGCCCGCATTGTTTGCGCTGCAGGTGGGCCTCTGCGCGATGCTTAAACATCGGGGTATCACGCCGGTTGCAGTCACCGGCCATAGCGTGGGTGAGGTTGCCGCCGCATGGGCAAGCGGCGCGTTAACGCTTGAAGCTGCCGTCAAGGTTATCTATGAGCGGAGTCGCTTGCAGGGCACTACCCTTGGTGTGGGACAAATGACGGCGGTAAGTTTGAATGCCAAAGACGCGCAGTTGATGATTGACCAGCTAGGCTTTGGGTCAAACATTGTGATTAGCGGATTCAACAGCCCGCAAGGACTTTCGCTAGCAGGTGATGCTGAATCTCTGACCTTGTTTGAAAATCATTTAGCTGCATCACGCGTGGCGTTTAAACGGCTGGATATTGATTACGCGTTTCATAGCCCGGCAATGGACGGCATTGAGTTTGCGATCGAACAATCGCTCGCCACAATCAAGGCCCGTGAGACCACCATACCGCTTTATTCGACCGTGACGGGCGATGTTATTGATGGCCGCGAATTGCACGCTAATTATTGGTGGTACAACATTCGCCAGCCGGTACAGTTTGCGCCCGCTATCGCCAGTATGCTTTCGCATGGGATCAATATTTTTATCGAAATCTCGCCACACGCAATCCTCGGCTCTTATATAAAAGATTGTATTGAAGAAGCGGGCACAACGGGTATCGTGATACCAACATTGATGCGAAATAATGATGATCCTCAGCGGGTATGGAGTGCTGCGTCACTTACGATCCTCAGCGGTGCCACCGTTGATTGGGCGATGTTGCTGCCGTGGCGCGGACGCTTCGCACAACTACCGACCTATGCCTGGCAAAAAGAGCGCCATTGGGCGGATGCGGGCACCGAGTCGCGAGGCCTGTTGACACGCAAATGGATTCATCCGCTTCTGGGCTACGCGTTGCCGCATCAGCACCCTGACTATGTGTGGGAAAGCGTCATCGATACGCGTCGTGCCCCCAACTATTTGGATCATGTAGTGGGCGGCGCAACCGTCTTCCCAGGGTCGGCATTTGCCGAAATCGCTGCTGCGGCGGCGTTTGCGTATGCGTTTGCGTTAGAGGCGGCGGATTCAGGGTCTACGGAACATTACAAAACTGCTGATCAATCTGCTCGCCATGATTTAGTAGAAATCGAATCTCTTGAAATTCGAACGCCACTCACGCTTTCTGCAGATCACTCAACAGTATTGCAAACCCGATTGGACGTGGCCGATGGCAGCCTCGGTATTTACGCTCGTGAATTAGGCGCATCAGCTTTTGTTTTGCATGCAACAGCGCGCATCGTCCCGCATCCGAACCCAAAGCTTTTATCGCCATTGGCGGTGGGAGCGCCCTTGACACATGCGCCACAGCGAGCACCTGATTTTGATGCTGCCGGCCATCGACAATTAACGCAAAACGTTGGCCTGGAATACGGCCCCGCTTTCGCCGTTGTTTCAATGGGTTGGCGTGAAGGCAATACTGCATTCGCACAATTTTCCGTGCCGCTCTCAATCGATGATGAGCTGTCGCTGCATCATCTACATCCCGCGCTGCTTGATTGCACGTTCCAGCTCATTATTGAGCTATTGATTGAGCACGCCGAGCTATCGCTGGGATTGACCTTTGTTCCAGTTCGGATGGAGCGCTTTGCTATCACCGGGCTGACAACACGGCCCGCTACCGCGCGCGCAACGCTGTTGCGACACTCCCGACAGTCGGTGACTGCCGAATTTGAAATCCTCGACGCGGATAACAATTTGCTGGCGACATTCAAAGAAGTTCGCTTCCAAAGCATGAGGCTGCAAAAAGCCAATGTTGATCACCTGCGATATCTGGATTACAAGCTTGTTGCACAGCCACACCCCGCATATCTTTCACACGAATCAAAATCAGCGCTAGTGCAGACGGGAAAATTGGCTGAACGGCTGCGCAGCATCACCCAACAGCCGGTTTCGAATCTGCTCTTCACGACCGAGATCGAGCCGTTACTGGATGCGACTTGCGTGGCGTTTATGAAAGACAGCTTGAGTTTGCTGGCAGACGCCCGAGGCGATATTGCAAGCCATATGGTCAATGCCCAATATTTCACCGCGCCCCAGCGCAACGTTTTGCGCAGCTTGTTTCGCAGCGCTATCGCGTGCGGGCTTTTAAAACCAACCGCGACGGGATGGTTGCTGATCGAATCAGATAAAGCAGACGCCGCTGAGGTTTCCGCGCAGGACATCTGGAATTGTTTGCTCGCAGATTACCCAGATTATTTTGACGCAGCTAAAGCAGTCGGTCGCATTGGTTTGCAGATGCTGGATGTCTGCAGCGGCCAGCCCGTAGCAGACTTGGCAATACAAACCGGGCTTTCCAACAAAACGATCCTGGAATATAACCTGGGTAGCTCAGGTATCAAGCTCATCGGTGACGAGCTTGTGCAACTGCTCGTGGATGCTTTTCAGAGAGTGCCCGCGGGCGAACGTTTGAGTATTGTCGACATGGGCGGAGAGCTGCTTTTTACCGAACGGCTTTGTACAGCGCTGAATTTTGCAGTTTGCGATTATCGATTGGTGCTAGACAACAATTCGGCAATAGATGATGCGGAGCGGCTTCAGACACGCTTCCCTGAAGTTGAACTTGATATTGTAAACGCGGCCGACTTTGAAAGCAGTGCCAGTCCTGGCAGCCGCGCCAACCATGCAAGTATCTCATCACGCCCAGCGCGAGCCCTGGCGGATCTGGTGATTCTCACGCTCGGTACTTGCACCGCGCAAAATAGAGATCGTATTTTTGCCGATGCCCGCCGCCGACTTGCACCGCATGGGGCGCTGATAGTCCTCGGACGTAATCCTTCAAGCTGGTCCGCATTTGTTGCTTCGGCGAACCATGATGCTGAAATGGATGCACCGGGTTTAGATTTCCGCGCAGGCATCACCACGGCAGACATCGCTGTAGATGCCGCAACCGCATCATTGATCGCTGGTAGACATGGCCTTGATAATATTAGTGTCCACGCGCTGTCAGGCAACGAAGGGATCGGGCCATACCTTTTGATCGCAACGGCTTCAAATAGAGTGCCGGACACTGAATTGACAGACAGCGCAGTGCAGGCCGTACCGCTGCAACAAACAGTGGTGGTGGTCACGGATGCTGGCTCGTCTTTCAATCAGATAGTCACGCATCAGCTCAGCAATTTGGGCTTTTCAGTGGCGACAACCCACGCCAGCACCGTGTCCGAGTTAAAGTTATTTTTTGCTGCTGCCGCGTCCGAAGCCACTGCTGGCACATTGCACGCTGTTGTATATTTAGCCGGTTTGACCGGTTTGGCTTTCTCAAACGCGGAGAGGAAAGAGGACCTGGATAGCGTTGGTAATGGTAATGGCAATCGCAATGACAACGACAATGGTGAAGGTGAACGGGAAAGCGAAGGTCTGCTTGCCAATATTTCCCGCCGCGCCATGCTCACGTCAGCCATTGCGGAAGCGCTGGAGCTGGCCCACGCCACGACGACCCTCTGGGTGGCGGTGCAAGGAGGTTCCATAGGCATAGCTGCAGCAGAATCGATGTTGAACAGCGCGCCATCAGAAAACTCGAATGCAGCAGGCATCAACGACGCAGCGCTATGGGGATGGGTGCGTACGCTCCTGAATGAGACTGCATCGCCAATCATAAAATTAGTCGATCTGGGGCGCCCGGATACAGGCACAAATCCGCGTGCGATCCAGTCATTTTGTCGCGAAATACGCTGGCCCACGGATGAGTCTGAAATCGTGTTTGATGCATCGGGCGCGCGTTTTGTATCCCGCTTGGTCGCGCTGCCTGCGCCCAGCACCAGTACTAGCTTAACGATTGATCCCGCTGACCACGCGGCACCTGCTTTTTGCTTGGGCTTCGTCCATCCCGGACAACTCAAGAGCTTGCAATGGGAGCGCCGCGAACTGCGCGTTTTGGGCCCGAATGATGTCGAGGTGGACATTCGTGCAACGGGACTTAATTTCCGCGATGTGATGTACGCGCTCGGCATCCTGACGGACGCAGCGATGGAGAATGGATTCGCCGGCGCAACCTTGGGTCTGGAATTTGCCGGCGTGGTAACGAACGTGGGTGCAGAGGTAGCGCAATTTGCGCCGGGTGACCGCGTACTTGGTTTTGGCTCGGCCTGCCTGGGTAATCGTGTGGTTACGGACGCGCGCGGGATTGCATTATTGCCTGCGGGTGCGTCGTTTGAAGCGGGCGCCACGATCCCGAGCACATTTTTTACTGCTTACTATGCGTTCGTAAAATTGGCGCGTTTGAGCAAAGGCGAGAAGGTGCTGATTCATGGCGCTGCTGGCGGAGTCGGCCTTGCGGCTGTCCAAATCGCGCATGCACTTGGCGCAAAGGTTTATGCGACCGTGGGCTCGCCTGAAAAGCGTGAGGTGCTGCGGCTGATTGGGGTCAAACACATTTATGATTCCCGAAGCCTGGCGTTTGCGGATGAAATTCTGCGCGACACCGATAACGTCGGCGTTGATGTGGTGTTGAATTCACTGGCTGGAGAGGCGGTCAACCGCAATTTCCGTGTGTTGAAGCCGTTTGGGCGCTTCATTGAGCTAGGCAAGCGTGATTTTTTTGAAAACACCAAAATTGGGCTGCGCCCGTTCCGCAATAACATCAGCTATTTCGGGGTCGATGCGGATCAATTGATGCGTGAACATCCCGCACTGACTTCTTCACTTTTTTCAGAAATCATGGCGCTGTTTGCAAACGGCACGTTAAGCCCACTTCCCTATCGCGCGTTCGAGGCAAACCATGTAGTTGATGCGTTTCGATATATGCAACAAGCGAAGCAAATCGGCAAAATTGTAGTGACCTACCCTAATCCGATTTTTGGTATCGTCGATTACACTTTGACTAAGCCACCGTCACTTGCACTAACCGCCAACGCAAGTTATTTAGTAACCGGTGGTTTAAGCGGATTTGGCCTGAAAACGGCCGAGTGGCTAGCTCGAAAAGGCGCGAGATCTCTGGTGCTGATCAATCGTAGCGGCGTCGCAACCGATGAGGCACGACAAGGCGTTGAGCTTATCCGCAGCTTGGGTGCGACGGTGACAATCATTGTCTGTGATGTTTCAAATCGCACGGCGGTCAATGCCATGTTGATGCAGGTGGCCACGTCGCTACCGCCGTTAAAAGGGATCGTGCATGCGGCGATGGTGATCGATGACGGCCTGATTCGCACGACAACACAAAGCCAGATGCAGCGGGTATTGGCACCCAAAATACTGGGGGCGCTAAACCTGCATGCCCTGACGCTCTCACACGGCATAGAGCTGGATATGTTTGTGCTCTATTCGTCGGCGACTACCCTGTTTGGCAATCCGGGCCAGGGTAGCTACATTGCCGCGAACTCATGGCTTGAAGCGCTGGCGGCATCGCGTCGCGCCGCTGGATTAAAGGCCACGGCAGTCCGTTGGGGCGCGATTGCAGATGCAGGGTTTTTGGCGCGAAACACCGGTATCCGCGACGCGCTGCAAAACCGCATGGGCGGCCACGCGTTGACTTGCGAGGTCGCGTTGAATGCGCTTGAGCAACTGTTATTAAACGATCAATCCGGTATGGGCGTACTGGAATTTGAATGGCGTGCGCTAAGCAAATTCTTGCCAACAGCATCCAGCCCAAAATTTTCTGCCCTCACTAAGTCAGCTTCGGATACGTCGCTCAACGATACCCATGAGCTCGACTTGCGGAGGATGGTGACTGAACTTTCCCACGAGGAACTGATGTCGCTCTTTATCTCGATTGTGCAAGCGGAGGTTGGTGAAATTCTGCGCATCGCTACCGAGAAGATTGACCCCAAGCGCTCCATGTTTGAGATGGGCCTTGACTCGCTGATGGGGGTCGAGCTAGCTACTGCGCTAGAGGCGCGCTTTGGCGTACGCTTACCGGTGATGGTGCTTGCCGAGAGCCCAACGATTACCAAATTAGCTGCGCGTTTAATCACACAGCTTCACGGTGAGAGCAACCCTGCGGCCATTGCAGATTCGGCATTGCTTTCCCAAGCGCACGCAGTGGCGGCGCAGCACGGTGCAGAAATATCGGCTGAATTTTTAGCGGAATTCGCGCACGAGCAGGCGAATGACGCAATTGGAAAACAGCAGCGTATGATTGTTTAATGAGCATAAAAATTTCTCGCGGTCTGACCGGCCCACTAAAAAATAAAATTATTCAGCAAGCGCTTGACAGACGGCTGCGCAGCATTGCACCCGACGATGCAAAAACGCCCGTGCAGCCTGCCAGCAGTGCGCCGCAGGATGAGATACCAGAGCGGTTTTATCGATTTCATCTCCATCCAGGTTATCAGCAGATTCGCATGATGAACGACATGGCGGCAGCACAAGGCGTGTCCAATCCATTCTTCAAATTGCATGAGGGCATCGCGGGCGCAACCACGATGATTGGCGGCAAGCCGTATATCAACTTTTCAAGCTATAACTATGTCGGGCTCTCAGGTGACCCTGAGGTTGCCACAGCCGCCAAGCTGGCAATTGATCAATACGGCACATCGGTATCGGCCAGTCGGCCGGTTTCAGGCGAGCGGCCCATTCATCGGCAATTGGAAGAAGCCATTGCCCAGGTTTACGACGCCGACGATGCGATCGTATTCGTCAGCGGTCATGCCACAAACGTCACCTCAATTGGCTACCTGTTCGGCAAAAATGATCTGATCGTGCATGATGCTTTTATTCATAACAGTGCGATGCAGGGGATCCAGCTGTCGGGCGCAAAGCGACTCTCATTTCCGCACAACGACTGGCAGGCGCTCGATGAGATTCTGACCGCACAACGTCGCCACTTTGAACGTGTTTTGATTGTCATTGAAGGCATTTACAGCATGGATGGGGACTACCCCGACTTGCCCCATTTCATCACGATCAAACAGAAACACCATGCACTATTGATGGTCGATGAAGCACATTCGCTCGGTGTGATGGGTAAAAATGGTATGGGTATTCACGAACATTTTGGCGTGGCGGGCCGCGATGTTGATATTTGGATGGGGACCTTGAGCAAATCTCTGGCGGGATGCGGCGGCTATATCGCGGGCGAAACTGCACTCATTGAAAACCTGAAGTTTCTGGCGCCCGGTTTTTTATACAGCGTGGGGATGCCTCCGCCGGTTGCGGCCGCGTCATTGGCTGCCCTGCAGATACTTAAACGCGAACCGCAACGGGTGGCAACATTGGTAGAGCGCGGCCAACAATTTCTGACTAGCGCCAAAGCGGCAGGTATCAATACTGGCACCAGTTCCGGGCTGGCGGTCGTTCCGGCTATTTTAGGCAGCTCGCTTAAAGCGGCACGGGTCTCGAATGGGCTGTTCACGCGCGGCTTTAATGTGCAGCCCATTCTGTATCCCGCCGTTCCTGAAAACTCAGCGCGACTGCGTTTTTTTATGTCCAGCGACCATACGCCGAGCCAAATTGCTCAGACCATTTCAGCACTGGTTGATGAAATAGCGCGAGCCTAATGCTGGCCTTAATATCAGGCACACAAGCCTGCCACCCTGATGCGTTTTTTAATGCGCTGATCGTTGCTCTTTTCAGGAAATTATTTCCGTGCTGAACATCATCAAAAGTTTGGCCAGTGGCAGCAAAGCCCCGCACCAAACAACACCGTTCCCGAAGATGCGAAACGTGGTGCTCGACATCATGGATGAGGGCCGCCGCAAAAACACGATCCATCTGCCATTTGATGCTGATGCCACTGCCATGTTAATCGAACTTGAGCGCATTAACGCCGACAGAGCTTCACGTATTACGTTGACTTCCTACATTGCCAAAGCGCTCGCTGACACGGTCGCAGAAGACCCGCGCATGCAGGCGTACCGCAAGGGTAATGAGCTGGTGATATTCAGGGATGTTGATGTATCGGTCATGATCGAACGTAAAGTCGAAGGAACGCGAATGCCTGTCCCGTATATTGTCCGCGCCGTAAACGATCAAGGGCTTACCGCGCTGGACGCGACGCTGCTGGCCGCACGCACCATGCCGCTGTATACCGATAACGGCCCACTCTCCAAGCTGGAAGCGACGTTCTTCGCATTGCCAAGAGTCATCCGCAAAATAGTTTGGTTCTTCATCCGCCGGGACCCGCATCTATTTCGTCAAGTAGCCGGAACAGTGGGTCTGACGTCGCTGCCCTCACAACTCCCGCTACGGGCCATCGGCATGCCCATAACGCCGATGACGCTAACATTGCTGGTGGGCGCAATATCGCCGAGATTGCAACTGCGCGACGGCCAAATCGTTGAGGAAAAAATTATTCAGATGAATCTCTCAGCCGATCATGACATTATCGACGGCGCGCAAATGATGCGCTTCATAGAGCGTTTAAAAAAACGTCTTCATCACGGCACAATGTCGGTATAG
>JANYDB010000109.1 GCA_025359985.1 Burkholderiales bacterium
GAACCCATGCTTGCTCAATAACTGAATTTCCACATACACCTCGTTGGGTTTCAAGACCGCTCCGAAAAGCAGCCATCATCTCAAAACGGTGTGTCAGTTTTCAATCGCTGCTGTGTATCAGTTTACAACCGCTGCTGACACATGTCCTCTATCAAGCGCTGGACCGGACAGACAAGCGCAGACAAACGGCTTACCGCGCCTTGTTCCGCGCGCCGCTTGACGGCACGGCAATAGATGACATTCGGCTGGCACTCAATCAGAATCAGCCACTGGGCAACTCACGTTTTTATGCCAGGATTGAGAAGGCCACCGGTGTCAGAAGACAAGCGCGGCCACGAGGCAGGCCGCGTTTGGAGGCTGACGCGGAACAGGTGGTAGTTGCAGGACAAGCGGTGCTGAAGTTGTGAAGCTAATAACCCTGACCCCTTAATTCCCTTAATTCTGCGCAGGCGTCATCAACCCCGCCATCGGGCACGCCACCACCCTCGATCAATACCATAAGCTCGGCGTGACCGGCGACATCCGCGTAACCGTCTACGACGCCAACGGACGCGCCATCAAACAAAGCACCTGGAGCCCTGATACCTGCAAATCTGTCAGCGGCAGCTACTTCAGCACCAGCACTGAGCTTAAATACGATAACGCCGGCAACCTTCTACACAACCGGCAACAGCACTTTCGCCTCCAGCCCGCCGCCCTCGCGTGGCAGCAGAACGAATGTGCCTTTGTGCATTTTTATGATGCGATCAATAATCGCCAGCCCCAATCCCGCTCCTGATTTGCCACTACGCGCATCATCAAGTCTGGTGAAGGGCTGTTTTAATCGTTCGGCCTCAACAACCGGAATGCCCGGGCCACGGTCAAGCACACTCAGGCTGATTTGGTCTGCTTCACGCTCCGTGCGCAACATCATTTCGGGCCCAGCGTGTTTCATCGCGTTATCAATCAGGTTAGCAATCACCCGTTGCATCGCCAGCGGGCGAATGCGCACGGGCTGAAGAGCCGCTAACTCTAGCGTGATGTTTGCACCCATTCGGGTAGCGCGTTCAGCTGCACTTTGGACGAGTAGATTCAAGTCTATGGCTTCCACTGATTCTTGGTTTTCATCTCGTGCAAAATCCATAAATTGGCTGATGACGCTATTAATGTCTTCAATGTCCTGCTCAAGATCATGGCGTGTTACCGGATCGGCAGGCAGCATTTCGATCCCGAGGCGCAGGCGCGAAAGCGGAGTGCGTAAATCATGCGAGACCCCGGCCAAGAAGGTTGCGCGCTCGCGTTCAACGCGGGATAAATCTTCGCGCATCTGGTTGAATGCGGACGCGACTGATTTTACTTCCTCAGGGCCGATTTCAGCGACGAGTGCCGGGTTTTTACCTTGACCTAATTCGTGTGCGGCCTTGGCTAGTTCACGTAATGGCCGCGTGACACGGCTAACCAAAAATACCGCGCCGAGAAGCGCCAGCAGCCCGCCAAACACGCCCCAGCCAATCCATGCCCAAGAGTAATCAGGCTCGACAATCCGGTTGCGCGGGAATATCACCCAATACTCCAGTTCGCTGACGAAAATTTTTACAATAAGCACCGGTGGGAGTGCAGGATTTGGCCGTGGCCGCTGAAAAATATCAGCGTCAGGGCCAAACTCATCGCGTAGGCGCTCACGCAGAATCGTCAGCGCCGGAATACCGGAGGCTGGCACGATCGTATCTTCGCCGCGCGGACGAGTGACGCGGATACCGCCCTCCTCGCGCAGTTTTTTTATAAACTCCTGATGCTGTGAAACGGGTACAGCTTCCAGCGCGGTACGTATAGTCCGTAACTGGGTCATAAAACCGATCGCCACCAGTTGAATCCGCGGCTCCCGTGAATAGTGACGGAACAGTAATACCGAAACAACCTGACTCGCTCCCAGGGCGATAACGATAACGAACGCAGTACGGGCCAGTAATGATTTCGGAATCGGGCTTGGAATCCTGAACATTAGCGGTGCTTGTTGCCGTCTGGTACAAACACATAACCCATGCCCCACACCGTTTGGATGTAGCGCGGATTAGCTGGATCTTCGCCCAGCAATTTTCTCAACCGAGAGACTTGTACATCAATGGCGCGATCAAAGCTGTCGTGTTCGCGCCCGCGAGCGAGCTCGGTTAATTTATCGCGGGACAGTGGGGTACGTGCATGCTGCACCAGCACTTTGAGCAAGCCAAATTCTCCCGTGGTCATCGGCAGTGCCTGCTGGTCTTTTAATAATTCACGGGTCCCTAAATTAAGCATGAATGGGCCAAACTCAATAATTTCATCTGTGCGCGATGGCGCGCCTGGCACCGCCATGGGGGCCTGGCGGCGCAGCACGGCATGAATACGGGCGACCAGCTCGCGTGGGTTAAACGGCTTCGGCAGATAGTCGTCTGCGCCCATTTCGAGGCCGACAATACGATCAACATCATCGCCTTTGGCAGTCAGCATGATGATCGGGATATTGGCCTCGGTAGGATTTGAAAAACTGACGCCAACGCCAGCACGGATACGTCGGCAAATCGCAAAGCCGTCTTCATTGGGCAGCATCACATCCAACACCAATAAGTCATAACGGCTGCGGGCGAAAACCCGATCCAGCGCAGCCCCGTCAGGTACCGTATCCACGGCAAAGCCTTGCTCGGTCAAATAGCGTTTTAGTAAATCACGCAAACGCAGATCATCATCTACGACCAAAATACGGTGGCGCGGCGCAATCGCGCTAGCGGCGCTGTTAGATGGGCTAGATAAATGAGGTGGGGAGGGTGGTGGGGCAGGTGAGGGTGGGGATACTGGAGGCGTGGCAGTCATGGCGGGCTCTTATGGAAGGTCTTGTATGCGGTCAGTCTATTAAGTGCGGCATGGGTCAGGGCAGAGTTACGGTAATCAGTTGTAAGCAAATGTTAGTAAATCGCTTGAATAGAGCATTTTGGTTACACCGCGTTACGAACGAATGCTGACGGGAAAAGACTTCAGGCGTTGTTTTGCTTAAGGTATCAGTTATCGGCAGACGTTTCAGATAGCCACCATTAATCCTTTGAGCAATTAATCATTTAGCCACGTAGTCATTTTTTTTATTGGAGAATTTTTATGAAAATGCGCAACCTGTTTTACTCAATCTTGATGATCAGCTCAACCATCGTAATTTCTGCGAGCGCATTTGCGCAGCAAGCCAAACTGGATACCAATGGCGATGGCGTCATTAGTCGCAGTGAAGCAGCTGCTAAACCAAAACTCGCAGAGCGCTTCGACAAAATTGATACCAATAAAGATGGGGTATTAAGCCAAGATGAATTAAAGGCTGCGCACAAGAAGCGCGCAGAAATGAAGTTTGCAAAACTCGATACCGATCAGGATGGACGTCTTAGCCGCAGCGAAGCCCAGGCTGCACCGCGCCTGGCTAAACATTTCGACCGTATTGATACTAATCACGATGGCTACATTAGCCGGGATGAGCTAAAGGCTGCACATCAACAACATGCTCATCAATAATCGACATCTACTGCTAACTTCCAGCCAGCTTTACGGGGAACAAATCATGAAAAAGACCTTGCCGTTTTTATGGCGTTATTTAGCAATAGTCACGGTGTCATGCTTGCTCGCCTTTACGATTTCACAGAGCAAGGTTAATGCCAGCGCCGCCGTTATGCGCAGCAGTACAGCCACACCTGCCCCTGCCCCTGCCCGTAGGCCCGCCCCCGCTACTGTGTCTACCCTTAGCTATGAAACGGTGGGGCCGTTTGAGGTGGTTGCCGCCGATGCAATCTGGCGTGATGAGAGCCGTAAGCGTGATATTCCAGTACGCATTTTCTCACCCAAAACGAGTGACAAGAATAGTGATGGGAATAGTGATAAGGCAATCAATGCGATGTTTCCGGTCATCCTGTTTTCGCATGGCCTGGGTGGGTCGCGCGAGGGTGGCGCAATATGGGGGCAGCATTGGGCCAGCCACGGCTATATTGTTTTGCATATGCAGCATGCCGGCAGCGATGAAGCGGTCTGGAAAGATAAAAAAGTTGCCGATAGAGCAAGTGAGCTGAAGTCAGCCATGACGGTTGATAACAGCCGATTGCGTATTGGTGATGTTGGTTTTGTACTGGATCAAATAGCTAAACTAAATAAGGCAAAAATAGCGCCTTGGATGAGCGCAGACATGAGTCATATCGGCATGTCCGGCCACTCTTTTGGTGCACAGACAACGCTGGCTGTGGCAGGGCAGAAATTACCGATGCCGGGGTTTAAGCCTAATCTTGATGGACGCATCACAGCCGCGATTGCGTTTAGTCCCAACGCCCGCTTCAAGACTGCGCTGGATACACAGTTTGGCAGTATTTCAATGCCGTTTTTCTCAATTACAGGCACTAAGGATGGCGCCATCCTGAATGACGATACGAAAGCCGAAGATCGCCTGATTCCTTACCAGAAAATGCCGGCGGGAGAAAAATATTTGGCAGTATTTGACGGTGGTGATCATATGGTGTTTGGCGGCCATATATTTGATCGGCGTCGTCCTGAAACGGCGCGGGATCGTGATATCCAGGGTGACGTTAAGGCTGCCACTCTGGCATTTTGGGACAGCACACTGAAGCGCGATTCATCGGCCCAAAAATGGTTAACCAGCAGCACGGATAATGGTTTTAAAACCATGCTGGTTGCTGGTGATATGTTTGAATATAAATAATTTTCTGTGTTGGATGAAAACTTGAACAAAACGATGGAGCACATCATGAACAGGCAAAAAATTTTAAGGCATCGGATAAAGGCGGGTATTGCCCCCATGAGTTTTTTGCTGTGCTTTTTTTTGTTTTTTTTATCAGGCTTAAGCGTTGCTGCCCAGCCCACTATTGGCGCAGATGGTGCACGGCATTTGCTGAATCGGGCCGGGTTTTCGGCGAGCGCTGACGAGATCAATTTATTTGCCGCACTTTCACGTAGCGATGCAGCAGACAAATTACTGAAGGCCGTTAATCCAATCGCGGTGACGCCGCCACCTGAATGGGCAAATGATGAACCGCCCGTGCAAAAAAAATTGCAGGCCAGAACGCGTGAAGAGCAGCAAGCTTTGCAAAAAATGAATAATGAACATGCCCAGGAATTACGCGAATGGTGGTTTCACGAAATGATGGTGACCCCGTCACCGTTGACCGAAAAAATGACGCTTTTCTGGCATAACCATTTTGCTACCAGCCAGCAAAAAGTCAAATTCACCCCTTTTCTTTATCAGCAAAATACGATGCTGCGTCGCAACGCCATGGGCAACTTCGGCACGATGCTGCGCGAGGTGGCACGGGACCCTGCCATGCTGATTTATCTGGATGGTGCAAACAGCCGCAAAGAGCAGCCTAATGAAAACTTTGCGCGAGAGGTGATGGAGCTATTCACGCTCGGTGAGGGACATTACACCGAGAAAGATATTAAAGAAGCCGCGCGTGCTTTTACCGGCTGGAGTGTAGATCGCGACACCGGGCAGTTCATGTTTCGTCGTGGTATCCATGACTATGGAATGAAAACTGTTTTCAACAAAAGCGGTAATTTTGAAGGCGATGAAATCATCGATTTGCTGCTGGCAAAACCGGAAACTGCCGAGTTTATTACGCGTAAATTGTGGAAAGAATTTATCTCGCCGATGCCAGATGAAATGGACGTGAAGCGCATGGCGGCGATTTTTAAAAACAGCGGCTATAACATTGCTAAGCTGATGAAAATTATGCTCACATCCGACGCATTTTATGCGCCACTAAATCGCGCTGTATTGATCAAGTCGCCGGTTGAGTTTGTTGTGGGTACGCTAAAAACTTTTGATATTCAGGCCCCCAATTTGCGCACCTTCGTGATTGCCGGTGCGCTGCTGGGCCAGAACCTATTTACGCCGCCTAATGTTAAAGGCTGGCCTGGTGGCGAGGTGTGGATAAACAGTGCCACTTTATTGGGCCGCAAACAATTGCTGGATCGGTTATTCACGAACGAAGACCGGATAGATATGACCCTGCGCAATATTGATGAAATGGCCATGCGCAATGGCGATCAGCCGCCCGCAGGCCGAGAGGCGCGCATGCAGCGTCAATTGCAAAAGCAAATGGGCACAGTCAACTGGAATCTGGATAAATGGGCCCTGCATTATCAGCAAACCCGTGGCGCGGCAGCATTGCAGGATTTGACACGTGTGGTACTGGCGATTGCGCCGCAGGCAGCGCTCAGCGTTTCGGAAAATCCGTCTGATTGGGTACGGCAACTCGTGGCTGATCCAGCCTACCAACTTAAATAGAAAGCCATCATCATGGACCGTCGACGTTTTTTAAGATTAGGACTGTTAAGTGCGGGTGTACCGCTGGCAGGACGTATAAACGGCATCAGTTGGGCGGCCAATCCATCTGTGGCAACGCCTGCGTCGACTACCGCTGCCGCTGTCGCCAGCCCTTATGCACATTTGCTCATTCTGGTCGAGCTAAAGGGGGCGAATGATGGTTTAAATACGGTCATTCCCTACAGTGATCCACTGTATGCACAACTGCGTCCCAAAATAGCAATAGCACGTGATCAGGTTCTGGCTTTGTCTGAACGAGAAGGGCTGCACCCTTCATTAAATCCATTGATGCCGCTTTGGCAAAATAAAGAGCTTGCGGTGATACAAGGCGTTGGTTATCCCAAACCTAATTTATCGCATTTTCGTTCGATTGAAATCTGGGATACGGCGTCCAACAGCGAAGAATATTTAGGCGCAGGTTGGCTGGCGCGCACCTTCGCTGCGATGCCAACGCCATTTCAGTTTGCTGCGGACGGTATTGTAGTAGGTTCCAGTGATATGGGGCCTTTGTCTGGCCCACAGGTGCGGACAATTGCGCTTGCGGATACCCGCCAATTTTTACAGCAGGCAAGGCTCGCCAAGCCAGATGGTGATCAGCGTAATGCGGCGCTAAAACATATTCTGGGCGTCGAAAGTGAAATCGTGCATGCTGCCGCCAAGCTCAATACCAACTACGCTTTCAAAACCGAGTTCCCTAAAAATAATTTTGGCAATCAAATAAGAACGGCTTCACAGCTAGTTGCCAGCAACGCGGGCATGGCGACTATTCGTTTGACGCTGAGTGGGTTTGATACGCATGCGGGACAGCTGGGGACGCAGGCTAATTTATTAAAAGATCTTGCCGAAGGACTGGCCGCTTTAAAAGCATCGCTGACCGAGCTGAACCGTTGGGATTCCACAACGATCATGACTTACTCCGAATTCGGTCGCCGGCCGAAAGAAAATCAAAGCGGCGGCACCGATCACGGTACGGCCAGCGCGCATTTCGTGATGGGTGGCAGTGTTAAGGGGGGGCTCTACGGTCAAGCGCCTCAGCTCAGTCGCCTTGATGGAAATGGCAATTTGCCGTTCGCCGTCGATTTCCGCAGCTTGTATGCCACTGTGATTGATAAATGGTGGCGTGGCGATTCGAGCAAAATCCTGGGCGGAAAATTTGATACTCTCGACCTGCTGAGCGCTTGAGCCGTTCCGGGTAAGAGCAATGTTGCCATGAGTTAATGTGTCACCGTTATAATGAGGAATCGTATATTTATAATTACAGCCAAACCGATTCCTCATGCTGCATCAACCGCCGCTTTCCGCTTTAACACCGCAAATCCTCGCTATTGAGACATCGTCCGAGCGACTCTCGCTGGCCATCCTGCAAGGCGACAGCATTTATGTGCGCGAAATTGACGCGGGCCAGCGCCATTCAGAATTAGCGATTTCCGCGCTGGCTGATCTGCTGGCGGAGGCGAAACTAACCCTTGCAGACATTGATGCTATCGCGTTTGGTCAAGGCCCAGGCTCGTTTGTGGGCGTGCGTATTGCGTGTGGCCTCGCGCAGGGGCTGGCCTTGGGTGCAGATAAACCCCTGATTGCCGTGCCTACTCAACTGGCGCTGGCTGAGCAGGCAAGACGAGATTACCCGAATTTAAGCCGTGTACTGGTCGCGGTGGATGCCCGCATGGGTGAATTTTACGTGGCCGCTTTTGAGGTGGATGC
>JANYDB010000022.1 GCA_025359985.1 Burkholderiales bacterium
GCTATCTGCAAATTGGCAGCGGTTGCGCCCGGCAAAGGATGCGTACCACTGGTAATACTATTGACCCATGCCGTCACCACCGGATTAGCAGATGCGCCACCCCCAAACGCACAAGTACCCGCTGCTGCTGGTGCGCTTGCATAGTGGGAAAATGTGGCTAACGTAACCGGGTTTACGATTGTCGTATTGCCGGTTCCTAATGTGACCGCAATGCGATCTACGCCGAGTAATATCTGTGCCGCAATATCGCTTGCATAGTTCGCGGCTTCAGTACGGTACTGGGCGTCATTTTGTGCGTTGATCGCGAGCGAACCCATCGCAACAAGCCCCAAAATGCCCAATGAAAAAATAAGAATGGCGACAAGAGCCTCCAGCAAGAAAAAGCCGGTCTGATTAACTCTTTTAGCATTTAGTTGCATGAACGGGTATCTCCTACGGCTGCAGTTGCGGCGGGATCACACACTTTTGACCGACCGCCTGGAAATACAATCACATTCAAACAACGAACTTTTCCGCCTGCCTGAGCGCAGGTTTGCCCGTTTGCTGCGGCCATTGCTGAAGCAGTAAAACTAAATGTTGCTTGCGTCGGCGCAATGACGGGCACTGCGGGTGGAAATTCAACCCGGGTGCTTAAACCGGTAAAGGTTAAGCCCGTTGTAGATCCCGTCATATTTGCACCAGTAAGCCCCAATAAACCGGCATCGAGGGAGTTTGTCGTTCCATCAATGAACGTATAACTGGCGGCTTGAATAAACGTGTTACCCGTAACATTGGGATTGGGTTGAGCTTGTATGATCCAATTAGGCCCGCTGACCGAGCCCCCGGCAGTACCAACATTTGCCGCTGTTGCCGGGTTGGCAGTCAAAATGATATCGACATTTGAATTGAGCAAAATGGCTTGCGTGCGGGCTTGCTGCACGCTTGCCTGAAATGATTGTGCCATCGCCAAAATACGCGAGTTCATCATGTAATCCATTAGACTGGGAATTCCAACCGCAAACAAGATACCAATGATCACGACCACCACCATCATTTCAATCAGGGAAAACCCATATTGTCGGCATCGTTTTAACAATTTCCACCCTTTTGCTGAACCCAGCAGGCAGCATTCGTTACGCCCCAGGGCCCCGTCCCCAATGTCGCACGGACATTTTGTTCATTGATGGTGTAAATAAAACCTGCCATCGGACCCACGCCTGTTGCTATTACGTTATACGTCGTCAACCCCGGGGCGGGGGCGCAATTAAACGTAAAACTGGGGTTTGTAGCATTGGGAGCCGGGCCCGGCGTTGGTGCTACCGTTCCCGGCGCGCAGGCACCGGCGTAAGAACGATTGTCCTGAAAATATTGCTCCATTGAAACGCGCATCGCCGACAAAACAGAGGTCGCAATCGTAACCCGGCTTTGACGGACGTAGTTTTGGTATTGCGGCACCGCGACGGCGGCTAAAATACCTATGATGGCAACCACAATCATAATTTCGAGTAGCGTAAAACCTTGTGAACGACGCATGTTTTCTCCTAGAAGATAATGAATACTAAGTTGCCTGAATGGCGGTGAATATATTGACCGATAAGTGGCTGAAACACCACTACAAGCGGCCAATTGATGCCGCCCAATTTCCAAGATTGTGCTGTTTTGCACAAAATGAGCAGATTTTTTTACGTGATGTTGGGTTCAATCACCAGGCAAGTATTAAAAATGCGGTAGCCATAATGAATAGCCCATTTACCATTTACCAACCGCACACCTATAAAAAAATGCCGCGCTCAACATGAGTGCGGCATCGTTTTGTCGTTACGCGATAGATTTATGCCAACCTTGACCCGCGCCAACAACGTAAATCTACGCTGGCTAATTACTTACAAGCGCCTTGCAACTTGCCGGTCAGTGTTTGTTGAATCTTTTTGGATTTCTCACTTGCTTTTGCTGATTTAACTTTTGGCTCAATAATGCTGGCGCCCGCAAAAGATTCTGCATTAAATTTTATTGAACCTTCGCCCACCATAGCGCCGGCTTTTCCGCTGCAGATCACCCGCCATTTAGCCCTATCACCTTTCAACGCATAATCAAGGATTTCACATTTTAGGCCGGCTTCGATTTGCGAGGGCACAAACCGCTGAGTATTTTTCAGGTCCGCGCTTGATAGGCAATTAGCGGCTGACGTAGAACGCTTAGCCGCCACACCAATGACCTCAACTGAGATGGAGGTTTCCCACACGCCAGGTTTCATAGTCACGGCGGGCGTGGCATTTGGATCGGCTGGCGCCACTGATTTAGCCGCTGCGATGGCTTCGGGGGCGGCATGGACGGTCAAAGAAGTGATGGGCATCGCAACCACTACACATGCGATCGCGGTCGTTGCCAAGTTTGCTAAATTCAAAGAAGAATAATTTTTAGTCATATCGATCCCTACTGGAGTTTATGGTTTAAGGGTGTATTGCAAAAACCGGATTCATAAAAAATGGATCAAATTGGGTATCACTTCAAACTAAGCTGTAGCACGCGCGAATCAAGGCGCACATATTTACACCAACTGTTTTTGTACGGATTGCTGTACCGAAGTCCCCAACCCTTTCGGCAACGGAAACGTGATCGTCTCGGTAATGCCATCCAGTTCCCGCACACTTTTCGCGCCTAACGATTTTAGTTTGGAAATCACATCACGCACCAGCACTTCGGGTGCGGATGCGCCTGAGGTTACACCTATTCTGGTTTTGCCGGCAATCCATTCCTCCTTCAATTCGGCCGCGCTATCGACCTGATGGGTTTCGCAACCGAGTAACGCGGCGAGTTCGCGTAGTCGATTGGTATTGGAGCTGGTGCGGGAGCCGACAACGATGACCACTTCAACTTGCGGGGCCATAAATTTCACGGCATCTTGACGATTTTGGGTGGCGTAGCAAATATCATCCTGCTTTTGGCCGACGATATGCGGAAATTTTGCTTTAAGTGCATTGATGACCTTTTGGCAATCATCAACCGACAGCGTCGTTTGCGAAACATAGGTGAGCTTGTCGCTGCTGATGTTGAGCTTGGCCACATCATCAACCGTTTCGACCAGATACATGCCGGTCTCGGATTGGCCTAATGTGCCCTCTACTTCAGGGTGACCATCGTGACCGATCATCACAATCTCAAAACCTTCGGCGCGTTTTTTAGCAACTTCAACATGGACCTTTTTCACCAGCGGACAGGTTGCGTCGAATACCTGAAAGCCACGCTCATCAGCTTCCAAACGGATCGCTTTTGAAACCCCATGCGCACTAAAAATCAGCGTGGCACCTTTGGGAACATCAGCCAGGTCTTCAATAAATATAGCGCCTTTGCTGCGCAAATCATCGACGACAAATTTATTGTGAACAATTTCATGACGCACATAAATAGGCGCGCCGTGCAGAGCCAGCGCGCGCTCAACAATTTCAATTGCCCGATCCACGCCCGCGCAAAATCCGCGTGGATTAGCAAGCAGGATTTCAGTTTCAGCGATGGTGTTCATGTACGTACCTCATACTTTTTATTCCATAACTTAATGGAAAAACTCTAGAACTGGCGTGCTATTTGAGGCATTTTCACTCTGCAAGCCGCCCCCACTTTAGGGTTATAATAAATTTTCCTCCTCTGATTGTGGATAGCCGAAGCGCTCTTCTTTCCACGGATCAGCGTCATTATGATACCCGCGCACTTCCCAAAAACCGGGGCGATCTTTTTCATGAAATTCAATTCCTGAAATCCATTTAGCGCCTTTCCATGCGTACCGTTTGGGCACCACTAAACGCGCAGGCCAACCATGTTCCATCGATAGTGGTTCATGCAAAACCGAATGCGCAATCAGCACATCATCATCCAATAGCGCATCCAGCGGCAGGTTGGTGGTGTAGCCATCCGCGCCATGCAGCGTCACAAATTGTGCCGCTTCCACAGGTTGAACTAGCGCCACCAGATCACGCGCCAATACACCCTCCCAATTCATATCGAGCTGCGACCAGCGTGTAACGCAGTGCATATCGGCCACAACTTTTGTTTGCGGCAATGATTTGAATGTTTTCCAATCGAGCGTGATTTCATGACTTACCAGCCCGAACAAACGCAGTGTCCATGTCGGCGTATCAATCGACGGACGAATGCCCATATCGAGCACTGGAAAATCAGTCACGCGCGATTGCCCTTGCGGGATGCGCACGTCGACCGAAATTTTGCCGGGCTTCATACCGCTATCGATGTTGCGTTTGGCAAGGGCTACTTTGCCCTCAATCACTTTGGCCCAGTTGGTCATGTTGCTGCCTGTGATTTATCCTTTTCAGGCGGTTTACCTGGTTTCCGGAACGAATCCCAGATCAGCAAACCCGCACCTATACAGATCGCAGAATCCGCAATATTAAACGCGGGCCACGGCGGCAAATTCATAAAACCCATGGCGTGAATCTGGATGAAGTCAGTCACTTGGCCGTGCAAAACGCGATCATATAAATTGCCCAGCGCGCCGCCAATCACTAATGCCAGCGCGGTACACAGCAGGCGATTATGCGAATTATTTTTCATCATCCATAACAATGCAGCGGTAATCACCAGCGTGATAATAATAAAAAATTCGCGCTGCCAGCCGCTTGCATTATGCAGAAAACTGAATGCGGCACCTTTGTTGTAGGTCAGCACTAGATTAAAAAAAGGCAAGATCGTTTTCGATTCATAGTCAGCAAAATTGGCGGTGATCGCGTATTTGCATAGCTGATCAAACACGAAAATTATCGCGCTGAGCCCCAGCCATTTTGTCCAGCGCAAGCTATGCATAGTGGCGATCTTCATCTTTGTGATTAACCACCACATCAACGCAGCGATTGCACAGAGTGACGTGATCGGCATGGCTTCCTACATCAGCGCGGTAGTGCCAGCAGCGTTCACATTTCGGGTGCGCGCTGGCCGCCACTTTTACGTCAATGCCCGCAACACCTTGAGCTGATTCCGCCACCCTGGCTTGGGAGGTAATAAACGCAAAACGCAAATCATCGCCAAACGATTTCAGCAGAGCGAGCCCGCCGCCGCTTGCCGCCAGCGTCACTTCAGCCTGTAATGATGAGCCAATCTCACCTGCGGTGCGGGTCGCTTCAAGTTGCTTTGAAACGGCGGACCGGATCTCACGCAATTGCGTCCATCGCAGTTTGAGCACATCCGCATCCGCGACCTGCGGCAGCGCGTGATGGCCATGCAAAAATACGCTGTCCAGGTTGTCGTGCGGGTTGTCGTGTGGGTTGTGGTGTGGGTTGTCGTGTGTGTGGCCGACCTTTAAAACCGACCAAATTTCTTCTGCCGTGAACGACATCACAGGCGCGATCAACCGTGTGAGCATTTGCAGAATGTGATGCAAAGCGGTTTGCGCCGCACGACGCGGCTTGCCATCAGCTGAAGTGGTGTACAAACGATCCTTGAGGATGTCCAAATAAAAACCGCCCAAATCCTCCGAGCAGAAATTCTGAATTAACTGCATCGCGGGCTGAAATTCATATTGATCAAAATGCGCCAGAACCCGTTTTTGCAGGTCATCCGCAAGCACTAACGCGTAACGATCAATTTCGAGTAATTCGGGAGCGCGCAAGGCCATTTTTGCGGCATCAAAATCAGAGGTGTTGGCCATCAAAAACCTGAGCGTGTTGCGAATCCGTCGATAGCTTTCCACTACGCGTTTCAGGATTTCATCCGAGATAGTCAGCTCGCCGGAGTAGTCGGTGAGCCCCACCCAGAGACGCAAAATTTCGGCGCCCAGCTCATCCGAAATTTTTCGGGGAGCGACCGCATTCATGCCAGACTTGGACATTTTCTTGCCTTGCGCATCGACCGCAAACCCGTGCGTGAGCAGGTTAAGGTAAGGCGCACGACCATTCAAAGCGCAGCTCACCAGCAGCGATGAATGGAACCAGCCGCGATGCTGATCCGAGCCTTCAAGGTACAAATCCGATTGGCCGGGCTTGCTATCCGTATCCGGCTTCACCAGCGCAGGCGTATTGGCAACAACCGTATTAAACGTGGCGCCTGAATCGAGCCACACATCCAATGTGTCGGCGCTCTTGTCGTAGTGCACGGCGTCGTCACCAAGCAGCTCTTCGGCGGTGATGCGTTGCCAGGCTTCGATACCTTCTTTCGCCACCCGCGCCGCGACAAGCTCAAGCAATTCTTGGGTGCGCGGATGCAATTCGCCGGTTTCTTTATGGAGAAAAAACGGGATCGGCGTACCCCAATTTCGCTGGCGGGAGATACACCAATCAGGTCGATTTGCGATCATGCCGTGCAGGCGTGCCTTGCCCCAGTCGGGGAAAAATGCAGTGGCATCAATGGCTTTTAATGCTAACTCACGCAAGGTTTCGGTCTCACCATTTGCGGGGTGGTGCATACCTCCGACTTCACGCTTGAGGTCCATGCCTATGAACCATTGCGCGGTCGCACGAAACACCGTCGGTGTCTTATGCCGCCAGCAATGTGGGTAAGAATGTTTGAACTCGTTGGCATGAAATAGCGCGCCGGTAGCATCAATCGTTTTAACAATCTCCGCTTGCGCCTTCCAGATGTACATGCCGCCGAACAACGGCAGGGTGGAAACATATACTCCGTTGCCCATCACGGGGTTTAGAATTTCATCGGTTTTCATGCCGTATTTTTTACAGGTAGCAAAGTCATCCACACCATACGCGGGTGAGGAATGCACAATGCCAGTGCCCGTATCAAGCGTCACATAATCGGCTAAAAAAATCGGCGAGAGACGATCATAAAAGGGATGCTTGAAGGTGATACGTTCCAGCCATTGACCTTTTGTGGTCGCTAAAATTTTACCGTCCAGCGCATAAGTTGTCAGACATTCCGCAACCCGTGATGCCGCCAAAATCAAGCATCCACGCGGGGTTTCGACCAGCGCATAGTCGAATTCAGGATGAATATTGAGTGCCTGATTGGCTGGAATGGTCCACGGCGTTGTCGTCCAGATCACCGCAAAAATTGCGCCGACTGGTGCAGCCGCAAGGCCAAACGCTTTCGCTAATTTAGCGCGCTCAGAATCCAGAATCGGAAAGCCGACATCAATGGCGGTGGAAACCTTATCTTCATATTCCACTTCAGCTTCAGCTAGTGCCGAGCCACAGTCAAAGCACCAATTCACCGGCTTCAAGCCGCGATAGACATAGCCGCGTTCGAGTAGTTTGGCCAGTGCACGGACCTCGGCGGCCTCGGTTTCAAACGCCATGGTTTTATAGGGATGGTCCCAATCACCCAATACGCCGAGCCTAATGAAATCAGCTTTTTGCAGCGTAATTTGCGATTCCGCGTGCGCACGGGCGTAGCCCTGCACCTGTAAAGGCGTGAGGTTTTTGCCATGCTGCTTCTCAACAAAAATTTCAATTGGCATGCCGTGACAATCCCACCCGGGCACATACACCGCATCGAACCCCGCCATCTGTTTGGACTTGACGACAATATCCTTCAATACTTTATTGACGGCGTGGCCGATATGAATCGCCGCGTTGGCATAGGGTGGGCCATCATGCAAAATAAATTTGGGCCGACCTTTTGAGGCGGCGCGAATCTTTTCATAAAGCTTCGCATCCTGCCATTGCTGAATCCAGCCCGGCTCGCGTATGGCGAGATCGCCGCGCATGGGGAAGGGCGTGTCGGTCAGATTCAGAGTCGATTTGTAATCGGTCTTAGGGGTTGTGGTGTCCATCGTCTTCAAGCTTTCCGCAAAATGGTTTTGGCACGATCGCAATCATCATGCATTTGTCTCACCAGCGCCTGCAATGCATCA
Organism: Burkholderiales bacterium; assembly: GCA_025359985.1. Lineage (GTDB taxonomy): Bacteria > Pseudomonadota > Gammaproteobacteria > Burkholderiales > Usitatibacteraceae > UKL13-2. The sequence continues at coordinate 7,787 of JANYDB010000022.1, forward strand.
GGCCCGGCAAAATTTTGCTCCTCCCGGATTTTTTCGATGAACGTCACCTGCACGCGCTTGCCGTACAAGTTTTCTGAGTAATCGAAGAGGAAGACTTCCAGATGATGGCGGTTGTCGATTGACACCACCGGATTAGTGCCGAGATTGGCGACGCCCGAGAAGACACCATCCGTTTCCGCACCTGTCCTCACCACTCCCTCGAGCCCGCGAGTTACAAGCTTTAATTTTACCGCAAACACGCCTGCAAGAGCGGGTTTTCTGGCGGTAAGCGCGATGTTCGCGGTGGGAAAACCCAATGTACGCCCGAGTTTTTTGCCATGCGTAACGCGACCAACAATGCTATACGGGCGGCCCAGCATGCGTATGGCGGTCATCAGATCGCCATGGCCTAGCGCGCGACGGACGGCGGTTGAGGAAATTCGCGCACCATCGGCATCGGCTATATCTGCCATGGTTTCTACCTTAAATCCATTCGCGATGCCATATTCACGCAGCATTGCCACATCGCCCGCACGGTGGCCACCAAAGCGAAAATCCTCTCCCACCATTAGCCATTTCACATTTATATTGCGTAACGCTGACATGAATTCGAGCGGCGTTTGGGACGCGAAAGTCTGGTTGAAATGCGGAATAAAAACATGCTGCATATTTTGTTGCGCAAACGCCGCCAGTTTTTCTGTGACGCTCATCAACCGTGCGGGCGCTAACTCAAGGTCGCCGCGAAGCCTCGCAAAATACTCACGCGGCAACGGCGAAAATGACATTACGGCAGCTTCAAGTTTGGTTTCAACATCGGCACTAATACTATTGTTATTGCTGACCCCAAGCTCAAAACCCAGGCTGGACGCGGCTTTCCGGCAAGCCGCCAGAATGGCCTGATGACCCAAATGCACACCATCAAAATTCCCAATCGCGAGTGCCAATGGAGGCATCTTGTCGTTGAGTGTTCGATAAAATTTCATGGCCTTTACGACGCTATCTTCTTCGCAAAATCTCGCAGCCTGAAACCCATCGCCCACAAACTTGTGAAATAAACCACTACGCCCGCTACCACCAGCCACGTTAATTTGAACGCTTTCGCGCCATTATGCATGGTCAGCCAAGCCTCATCTACACCACCCAGCCACCACAGCACGCCGCCCATTAAATACAAAGCCACCAGCAGCTTAAACAGGAATGTAAACCACTCCGGCTGCGGCTTATACAGCCCATGTTTGCGAATGAAGTAATACAGCAGCCCTGCATTCACGCAAGCACCCAAGCCCGTAGAAAGGGTCAGGCCCGCGTGTTTGAAATACGGCACGAACGCAAAATTAAACAATTGGGTCACTACCAGCGTAAAGATAGCGATTTTTACGGGCGTTTTTATATTTTGCCGCGCATAAAAACCGGGGGCTAAAACCTTGATCAAAATAATGCCGGTTAAACCGAATGAATAAGCAATTAAAGCGGAACGCGTCATCATTACATCGTTTGCGCTAAATTGGCCATGCTGAAAAATAGTAGCGATCATCGGCCCAGCCAGCAACCCCAGCCCCAGGGCTGCAGGCAGCGTAAGCAACAAAGTCAGACGCAAGCCCCAATCAAGCAATCGTGAATATTGGCTGGGGTCAGCGGAATTGTGTTGCTTAACCAGCGAGGGCAACAGCACTGTGCCCAGCGCCACACCGAGCATGGCAGAGGGAAATTCCATCAGCCGGTCGGCGTATGAAATCCACGATACCGCACCATCACCCAGGTGCGAGGCAATCTGGGTATTGATCAATAACGAAATTTGCGCCACCGAAACCCCTAACGTGGCCGGTATCATCAGCTTCAAAATCCGGCTTACTCCAGGGTCTTTTTTAGCGTCACGCAAGGTGGCGAGACGCAATGAAAAAGTCGGCAACATTCCAATCTGCCGCAACGCCGGAATCTGAAAACCAAGCTGCACCATGCCACCCAGCAGTCCGCCCCAAGCTAACGCTGTAATCGGCGGATTCACATAAGGTGCCAGCAGTAACGCCGCACCGATCATGCACAGATTTAGCAATACCGGCGTGAAAGCGGGCGTTTTGAAAGAAGAAAATGTATTTAGAATGCCGGCTGACAGCGCGATGAGCGAAATAAAAAACAGATACGGGAAAGTAATCCGCGTCATCTGCACCGTGAGCGCAAATTTTTCAGGGTCTGCCGCGAAGCCGGACGCCGTGGCATAAACCAGAAACGGCGTAGCGATGACGCCAACCAAGGTGACAACAAACAAGATAATCGCCAGGATGCTCGCCACATGGTCGGCTAACAGATGGGTTTCATTGACACCGCGCTTGGCACGATATTCCGCAAATACCGGCACGAAAGCTTGACTGAACGCGCCCTCGGCAAACAACCGACGCAAAAAATTGGGGATACGCCAGGAGGCAATAAAAGCATCATTGGCCATACCCGCACCAAACGCATTGGCGGTGATAACCTGAAGGACGAGCCCGGTAATGCGCGATAAAAAAGTCATCGCCGAAATGGAAAATGCGGCTTTCAGCAGATTCATGAGGTCATGGTGGTTTAAAAAATGTTGGGTGCTAAATGAGATACGGCGCAGCGATTAAAACGGCAAAGTGAATACGGCGGGGCATGGCAAGACACTGCGATCTTCCCTAGCCATGTAGCCCTCGCCACCTCCGGATTCAATGCTGATGCCTCATAGAAAACCCAATCAAAACAAACAGTTTGCTTTTTTGTCTGGAGGCACTATAATACAAGGCTTCGCACAAAATTCATGAATAGATTCTGGAATAAACATGGCAAATACCAAACAAGCTGTCAAACGCGCACGTCAAGCAGTGAAAGCCCGCTCGCACAATATGGCGCAGCGTTCTGAGCTTCGTACCGCGATCAAAAAAGTTACCGCAGCAATTGCTGCTGGCGACAAAACGGCAGCTGAGGCGGTGTTCAAGTCTTCGGTTTCCACGATTGATTCCATCGCGGATAAAAAGATTATTCATAAAAATAAAGCCGCTCGCCATAAGAGCCGTTTGTCTGCCGCGGTTAAGGCTATTGGCGCCAAGGCACAAGCTGCTGCCTGATTTGTAATCAATGTGGTTAATAGCTAGCCCGCATTGCTAGTCCGTAGATGGCCGATTAGCCATAAATAAAAAATTAAAAAACGCCAGATGGTCATTCGTCTGGCGTTTTTTGTGGCGCTACCGTTTGTTAAGGTTGTTCGCTAACGGGTTAAACGTTCCAGCGCATTATCCGGCAAGGGGCAAAAATCCTCGCTGACGGCTCGCGTGGGATCGATGACGATGAGTTCGTTATCGTGCGCAAAATCGAGCAGGAATCGATACGCTCTAGGCTCCACTTCCGCCAGCGAGGGCTCCACCACCACGCAGCGTACGCCATCTAACATCACCGGGCGGACATAGGGCGAATAACGCATTTGCTGATCACCACCAAAGCTCGACATAATGCCGCACAAACGCTCAGCCCAGTCGCTGGGCCGAAAGGCGCGACCTTGTACGGTAATCCCCTGAATGACGATGCGAGCAAATGGGGAAGGCGATGGGGGGCGAGAAAGGGAAAGAGGGGGGGCTGCAGACATTACGGGCACAATAGATAGCTGCAATAAGGGAAAGGAAGAATAGGGGCAAAGGGTGGGCACATGCGATGATTCGTTTGGCCCAAAGTCGGCGGCAGTTTTTTAGAGTGCTCGCCGAAACCAACGGTGGGCAGTGGACGACAATTAGTGCTGAGTGATTATCAGAAAGATAGGGCAAATTAACGGTTGGTGTTCTAACAGCAATACGCAGGGTGACGAACAACCCACACGCTCATAACGGTTATTGAAGCAACCCGGATTATATCGCGCATACACCTCACGCATGGCTCATGTTCCACGTCATTTTCTTCTCGTTACCTTACATTTATTTGATTCTTGCGCGTCTGTATTTACATTATCCACTGTGGCGGCTCACCTAAGCATGACTCATACCATTGCAATTATTGGCGCGGGATTTAGCGGTACGGTAATAGCAACCCGTCTCCTGCGCACGCAAGCTGCGGCAGGGGCATCCGCCGTAGCCGGTTTAAAGATTTTGCTTATCAACCGCGCAGCGCCAGTCAGTGCACACAAAAATATAAATCACGATAATCTAGGGCGTGGCTTGGCCTATGGCACTAAATCAGACACGCATTTACTGAATGTGCCGGCCGGTCGGATGAGCGCATTTCCTGAAGATGAAAACGATTTTTTGAATTTTCTCGAACAGCGCGGCTTGAAAGCCTCGGGCGGCGCATTTGTATCACGTCGATGGTATGGCGAATATCTGCGCCATACACTTGATGCGGCCATCACAGCGGGCGCAAATAATGCGGTTGACGGCGCGGTTCACAGCGTCCTCGACATTATCAGCGGTGAGGTTGATTCACTGCGTATGACGTTTGACTCACCGCAGGGCCAGGCCGTACTCACCTTCACCGATGGCCGTACGTTAATGGTTGATCGAGTGGTGCTAGCGCTGGGTAATTTTGCACCCGCCAATCCACCGCTAAGCGATGCAGCAGCATTTACTTCACCGCGCTATATTCGCGATCCGTGGGCGCAAGGTGCGTTGGATCATGTTGACGGCGCCCGACCGATTGCGCTGATCGGGACCGGACTGACCATGTTTGATGTGGTGCTATCACTGAGTGCGACATGGCCGCAGGCAACATTCACCGCATTTTCGCGTCGCGGCTTGCTGCCTAAAGCCCATCGCGAAGCAACACTGCCGCCACAATTTAATCACGCGCCCCAACGCATTCTGGAGGGTCCAGCCACTGCACGCGCTTATGTTCGCGCCGTGCGAGTGGCCATCGCCGATTACGCGCAACAGGGCGGCAATTGGCGAGATGTCATTGCATCGCTGCGCCCGCTCACCGCTGCTTTATGGCAACGCTTGCCGCTCATTGAGCAGACGCGGATGCTGAGACATGTGAGGCCGCATTGGGAATCGCATCGTCATCGTGCCGCGCCCGCTATTGCTCGCACCATTGAAAATTTAATAGCCGATAAGCGCTTGACCGTGCTGTCCTCGCGACTCACAAGCATGACCGCGCACGATGATGGCTTGCACCTCGTTTTGCGCCGTCGCCATCAAGCCCAACATGAAACCTTGATCGCCGCCACGGTGATCAACTGCACAGGGCCGACCAGTGATTATCGTTTGGCGAAAGAAGTGTTAATGCTGAATTTGCATGCGCAAGGCTTGATTGCGCCAGATCATCATTGCCTGGGTATTGAGGTGAATGACCAACTACAGGTGATCGATGCCGCCAGCCGTACGGTGCCGGGATTGTATTGTGTAGGCCCCTTGTTAAAGGCGCGGTTTTGGGAAGCGACAGCGGTGCCTGAATTGCGAGAGCACGCACGTCGTGTGACCAACGCTTTACTTCAATCGCTCAAACCCTGAGGGTAATGAGCAAAGCGATGCGGCTTCGTTGCTTGCCCTGACGCGACCTTTGCCCTAGTATCTTCAATCGATCACTAGTTAGACAAAATTGTTTACTTTACGAACCGGGTCAATCTTGCCGCGCAAGCCACGCTTCACGCTTGCAGTTAACATTTGCGCGTTGGCCGATGGAGACCGTATGTTTTTAGCAGACCTCCGCGCTGAAGCTAACGAGCGCGCGATTAATTTTTTAACGGCTCCACATCAACCCCAGCCCCACCACGCAAGCGGCTGCGTAACCATTTGATGGACATGACATGAAACATTTTTTGCAGTTTACTGATTTTACGCGCGAAGAATTTGAGCATTTAATCGAGCGCACCAAAATTCTCAAGCAGCGTTTCAAGAACTACATTCCGTATCAGCCGCTCACCGACCGCATGTTGGCCATGGTGTTTGAAAAAAGCTCGACTCGTACCCGGGTTTCATTCGAGGCCGGCATGTTTCAGCTCGGCGGCGCCTCGATTGTGCTCAACACATCCGATAGCCAATTAGGGCGCGGCGAGCCGATTGAAGATGTGGCGCGGGTGATTTCACGCATGGTTGATATCGTCATGATTCGCACCTTTGATCAGTCTATTCTGGAGCGCTTCGCGGCGAACTCACGGGTGCCGGTGATCAACGGGCTAACCAATGAATATCACCCCTGCCAGGTACTTGCGGATATTTTTACCTTCATCGAATTTCGCGGTGCCATTGCAGGCAAAACCGTGGCGTGGATAGGTGACGCCAACAATATGGCTTACACCTGGCTACAGGCGGCGCGCATTTTTGATTTCAAACTGCAGGTGGCCACGCCATCCGGTTATGAAATGAAATCACAGCGCGGCGAAGCGCTTGACACGGCCTATCTGAGCGCATTCACCGACCCCATGCAAGCGGCCAACGGCGCTCACCTGGTGACCACAGATGTGTGGACCAGCATGGGCTTTGAAGCCGAAACCGCAGCGCGACAGCAGGCGTTCGCAGATTTTATGGTCGACGCCGAGATGATGTCGGTTGCCGCCAAAGACGCATTATTTATGCACTGTCTGCCCGCGCATCGTGGCGAAGAGGTATCTGCCGAGGTGTTGGATGGCGCACAAAGCGTGGTTTGGGATGAGGCCGAAAATCGGCTGCATGTGCAAAAAGCATTGATGGAATATTTATTGCTGGGACGCATCAATAGCTGATCAGTGGCTGCTGCCAGTTTGACGTGGCGGTGAGATTGAGAATGAAACTAATACCACCCGGCACCAAATCAGCTGTCACTAGAAATAACTAAATGTGGGCTAAAATTCATCCGTAATTAATATTTGATGTGACAACCATGGCGCTTGCCAGCCATAGCAATCATTAGCATTGGCGAGCCTCTTCAGCTAAAAATGCTTGAAGAAGCCCATGGATAAACGACTTTATAAAAGAAAGCGCTACATGAAATCCCATTTTAAACCTGCGGCACGTTTACTTCTTACGCTTGGCTCAGTACTTACGCTTACCCTCGCCGCCAGTGTCAGCTATGCGATCCCCGAAGCCGAGATTAACGCGGGCGCAACGCTCGCCGCGCCTGCCACAGCACCCGCTAAAAAGCAGGTGTTCGCCCTGATTGCCGCAGTCGGTGATCAATTTACTTATGTGAAGCAGCGCAATCAGGTTGGCAGCAATATTATTGACAACAACTTCCGCAAGGTGATGAAAGTGCCAGACAACGGTTTGAATACAGCCGTACTGCGCGGGCTCGATATTGCCATCGGCAATGCCAATCCGGACAGCGAACGCGTGTTTTTAACCTTGAATCCGGTTGAGCTGGAGGGTGTACTGCCACAAGACCGCGAGCGAATTGCTATTGGCAAGCTGGTCTCTATTGTGGAAAAAATGCCTGAGCGTCAAAACTGGGACAAAATCGTTATCGCCACACCCAACTTTTTGTTCTCCGGGCGCGAGGGCATGGGACCCAAGTTGCAAGGATTTGGGGTTTATGTACAGCCGCTCATTAGTGCCAGTTTTGATGGCGGTGATTATCAGTTTTTAGGCAGTGAAATCGATAGCCAAAGCGATTCCGATACCACTACGCCCAACGGCGGCCGCTCACGCTCTAAACAATATATGGCGCCGTTTTCCTATATTCAGGTTTATGTACTCGATGCCAAAACCCTCAAGGTGCTGGAAAAAAATTCGCGCCATGATTACACCAAGTTGTCAGACCCTGATTCCGCCGCCGTTAATGTTGAAAAATCCATGACGCCAGAATTTTTGGGAACCCGCGTAACTCGCCTCATCGAGCGCTCAGCCGCAGCCGCTTTGGGCGCAACCGATATTGGTACTTCGGTGCAAATTGGCGATGTAAAAGCCGTCCCTTCAGCGCCACCGACTCTTGCCCCTACCGCTACATCTGGCGTACCAAACCCCATTAAAGCGGCCGAGCCTAAAAAATAATCAACCCGTAGTGGGCGCCGCCGCAGGTCAGCTTGACGGCGGCATCAGATCAACCGGGTTCATGGGACAAGTTCTCATCAACCCGGTTTTAATTAATCTGGTTTTAATCGCTGCTGTGCGCACGTATAATCTGAGTGCGTTGAAAACCGGTCAACGCGTGCAGGATCCCGTCTCGCCACTTCCGCAGTTTGGCCAAACTATGTTTAAAACCGCCAAGCTACCCCCCGCGAGCGGTGACCTTTCCGGTAGAACTGCACACTTCGAGACATGGCGGAGCAAGTGTGCGCATTCAGGAAAATCATCATCATGAGCGAAGCAATTGGTCGCACCAAGGGCGCAAAGCCCGGCAAGGTGGACAGCAAAATCAATAAAGTTGTATTGGCGTATTCGGGCGGGCTGGATACGTCGGTCATTCTCAAATGGCTGCAGGATGTTTATCAGTGCGAGGTCGTTACCTTCACGGCTGACATTGGTCAGGGCGAAGAGCTTGAGCCGGCGCGCAAAAAAGCGCTGCAATTAGGCATCAAAAAGCAGAATATTTTTATCCAGGATTTGCGGGAAGAGTTTGTACGCGATTACGTGTTTCCCATGTTCCGCGCCAACGCGGTGTATGAAGGCGAATATCTTCTCGGTACCTCGATTGCTCGCCCCCTGATCGCGAAGCAAATGATCGAGATCGCGCGTCAGGTGGGCGCGGATGCAATTTCTCATGGCGCCACCGGCAAAGGTAATGACCAGGTGCGCTTTGAGCTGGGCGCCTATGCGCTGATGCCGAATGTGAAAATCATTGCGCCATGGCGCGAGTGGGATTTACTCTCGCGCGAAAAATTACTGGCGTATGCGGATAAACATAATATCCCGGTTGATTTTAAGAAAAGAAAAGGCGGCGGTGCACCTTATTCGATGGATGCCAATCTGCTGCATATTTCGTATGAAGGCGGCATTCTTGAAGATCCAAATTTTGAACCGGAAGATTCAATGTGGCGCATTACGGTTTCGCCTGAAAAAGCGCCGGGCAAACCGGAATATGTTGAGCTTGGCTATCAACGTGGCGACATTGTTTCGATAAATGGCAAAAAACTCTCGCCCGCAAAAGTGCTCACCGAATTAAATCGCCTCGGTGGTAAACACGCGATTGGTCGTTTGGATATGGTGGAAAACCGCTATATCGGCATGAAATCACGCGGCTGCTATGAAACGCCGGGCGGCACCATCATGCTCCGCGCCCATCGTGCGATGGAATCAATCACGATGGATCGCGAAGTGCTGGCCTTGAAAGATGATTTGATGCCGCGCTATGCAAGAATGATTTACAACGGCTACTGGTTCGCGCCCGAGCGCGTGCTGCTGCAATCATTGATTGATCAGTCGCAGCTTGTGGTTAACGGCACCGTGAAATTAAAACTCTACAAAGGCACGGTGCTCATCGTTGGCCGTGAATCAAAAACGGATTCGCTGTTTGATCAGGCGATCTCCACATTTGATGACGATGGCGGAGCGTACAATCAGGCCGATGCAGCGGGATTTATTAAATTGAATGCCCTACGGATGCGGATTGCCGCTAATAAAGCAGCGGCAAAAATAGCGAAGCCCGTCGGCAAAGCCGTAAAAAAATCCAGGCCGTAAATAGCGTTTTTACTTACCCTGCCTGCTTCTGTTGAAAAGTGCAGGGTAAAGGTAAGGGTAAGGGTAAGGATTAGTGCAACAGCGCAACGCTCAACACAAAGGAATCAAATGCCATCATTCGATATCGTTTCCGAAGTCAATAAAGTTGAGCTTAAAAACGCGCTTGAGCAGGCGAATAAGGAGGTCTCAACCCGGTTTGATTTCAAAGGTTCAGATTCGCGCATCGAGCAAAAAGAACTTGAGCTCACCGTTTATGCAGACGATGATTTCAAGCTGGCACAGGTAAAAGATGTGATGCTCAATAAAATGGCCAAGCGTGGCGTGGATGTGCGCCTGCTGGATGAAAAAAACAAAGAAAAAATTGGCGGCGATAAGGTCAAACAAATCATTAATGTAAAAAATGGCATCGAATCAGACCTCGCCAAGCGCATCGTCAAGCTCATCAAGGATGCAAAACTGAAAGTGCAAGCTTCCATTCAGGGCGAAACCGTGCGCGTCACCGGTACCAAGCGCGATGATTTGCAGGAAGCCATCGCGTTATGCAAAAAACAAATTGAGGACACTCCTTTGCAGTTCAACAATTTTCGCGACTGACTATGCTGGCCATTTCTGAACCTGCTAAAAACGCGCATACAAACAATACGCATACAAAAGCTGACCTTCGTTTCCTGTCACAAAAGTGACAAGCTGCTATCATTCGCCAAGTTTATTTAGCCCCTCCTTGGTACAGCGCATGCATTTACACCTGCAAACTATCCTCGTTTTCATCATTCCGCCAACGGCAAATCCATTGCGATGAGCGCCGTCATTGAGCCCATGGTGAAGCCCAAGGCGTCAACTGGGATGCGCGTTAAAGTATGGGGCGCGCGCGGCTCTCTACCCGCGCCGCTGACGCCGGAAGAATTGCAGCTTCATATGCGCAATCTTCTCATCGAATTTACGGAGCGCGGCTACACCTCAGCCAGCGACGTTGACCGCTTTCTGGCAGGGGTGCCTCGCCAGCGTTTTGGCGGCTATGGCGGCAATACCCCGTGTATCGAGGTCTCGACCGATCAGCAGCAGTTAATTATTGACGGTGGCAGCGGCATCCGCCAGCTCGGTTATGACTTGATGGCAGGCGCGTGTGGGCGCGGTGAAGGCGAGGTACATATTCTATTTACGCATTTTCATTGGGATCATCTGATCGGCCTGCTATTTTTTACGCCCATTTTTATTCCCGGCAATAGAATTCATGTCTACGCAGTGCAAGCCGATCTGCCTGATGTATTCAAAACCTTGTTCAAGAAACCGTATTTTCCCGTTGAGCTTGAGCAGCTTGGTGCGACTATCGAGTATCACCGTTTAGCGCCACGGCAGCCCGTTGTATTCAACGATATTACGGTGACCCCGTATGAGCTGGATCATCCGGATCCTTGTTGGGGCTATAAATTTGAAAGTGGAGGCAAGGCATTTGCACATTGCGTGGATACCGAATGCATTCGCATCACGCGCGAAGAGCTGGGCCCGGATTTGCCTTTATATCAGGGCCTTGATCTGATGATTATTGATGCGCAATACACAGTCATGGAATCATTTGAGCGAATCAATTGGGGCCACGCCTCGGCCCGCCGGGGTATTGATATCGCCATGCGCGAAGGCGTAAAGCAGGTGCTGTTCATGCATCATGATCCTGGCGCATCCATGGGAAAAATCGCGGCGGCGGAAACACAGGCCCGCCATTATTACGAGCACCGCCTCGATAGCCCGCCACCTAATAGTACCGTTAGCCCGGTGGAGTGGTCGTTTGCTTTCGAAGGGCAGGTCATTGAGCTTTAAACGTCACAATGAGTGTAACAGCAAAGCGCCACAACAAAGCATCACAATAAAGCACCGCAATAAAGCGCTGCGCCATAAAACAAACGCCCACCTTTACGCCATCACCTCATTATTTTGAGGCCGCCTGTCCGGGAATAATTACCAAAGCAATCCCCCCAAGGATTGCCACGGCTGCCATCAGCAAGCGCCATGTCATTGGCTCATTCAGAAAAACCATGCCGCCCACAGCGGCGATAACAGGCACACTTAGCTGCACCGTGGCTGCGCTGGTTGTCGTAAGCTCGCGCAATGCGCTATACCAAATTGCATAGCCTAAACCTGACGCAAGGGCGCCGGAGGCAATTGCATAGGCAATGCCGCCATGATCCAGAGAAGACCACGGCAGGGTGGCCATGCTCAACGCGACCGCAAACGGCACTGCCCGCAAAAAATTTCCTGCCGTGGTACTAGTGGCGTCACCATTGCTTTTGCGTTTACTTTTGCCACGCAATGAATAAATGCCCCAGGCAACACCGGCGGTCAGCATCAACAGCGCGCCGCGAAAAGAGGGTGCCGAAAGCCCTGGCAGCAGCAGGACCACCAAACCAACCAGCGCACATAATAATCCCATGGATTGCCGCAACGACAGGCGCTCGCTGCGCCACAGGCTATAGCCGATCATTGTCGTTTGTACCGCACCGAATAGTAATAACGCACCAGTCGCAACCGATAAGCTGATATACGCATATGAAAAACAGGCTGCATAAGCAAACAATGCAAATGCCGAAGGCCAGTTGCCTGCGCCCAGATTATCCTTGGCGCGCGCTGTGGGACCGGCAAGGCGGGATGCGCCACCGCGAACTCGCACAACCAGCCAGAGCACCACGGCACCCGAAACGACGCGAATCAAAGTGAAACTGGCAGCATCCATTTCAGCGTTTTTCAGCGCGAATCTGCAGAGCAATGAATTGGCGGCAAAAGCAATCATCGCCAGCAATGTAAGAAAAAATACCGCTTTGCGTGACATCAAAAAACTCCGCTTATTTACAAAGCTGACATGCGCACAACGTCTTCATAACAGGCGCTCCAGATAGCTATAAATCTTTAAGCTACAAGTCCTAAAGCTATAAGTTTTCAAGCTACAAATCTTCAGGCTTTAAATATCAAAGATTTAAACATTCTTATCCTTCAACCGCCGCGAGTACTTGGGCGATTCGCTCAATATCATTACCCGTCATTTTACGTCTCCACGCACGCGCACCCGACAGCCCTTTGCATAGCCCGACAATATGGCGCATGACGGCATGTCGGGTAGAGCCTTTGGCCACCTGCTCATCTGCATAAATATTCATGCCCGCCTCAATTTCTTCACGAGTTAACGACTCGCGTTCATCGCCATAAAATTCGCGATCCCAGGAAGCCAGCCAATACGGGTTGTGGTACGCCTCGCGGCCCATCATGACACCATCAACATGCTGCAAGTGGGTGCGAATTTCGTCCGAGGTATTGACGCCACCGTTGAGCACAATGGTGAGCTGTGGAAAATCTTTTTTTAAGCGGTACGCATAGGCGTATTTCAGTTTGGGAATTTCGCGATTTTCTTTGGGGCTTAAACCTTTCAGGATCGCGTTACGGGCGTGAGCGATAAACACCGTGCTGCCAGCTTCAGCGACGGTCCCGACGAAATCACGTACGAATTCATAGCTTTCATTATCATTGATACCGATCCGATGTTTGACGGTAACAGGGATGGACACCGCATCCACCATGGCCTTCACGCAATCCGCTACCAATTGTGGTTCTGCCATCAGGCAGGCACCGAAACTACCGCGCTGCACCCGTTCCGAAGGGCAGCCGCAATTAAGGTTAATCTCGTTGTAGCCCCATTGCTCACCGAGCTTTGCACAGATGGCGAGATCAGCGGGCTCGCTGCCGCCGAGCTGTAGCGCAACCGGATGTTCCTGCGCGTTAAAATCCAGATGCCGCGGCTGGTTACCGTGAATAAGTGCACCGGTGGTCACCATCTCGGTATAAAGCCGTGCATGCCGGGTTAACAGCCGATGGAAGTAGCGGCAATGTCGATCCGTCCAATCCATCATCGGCGCAACGCTTAGCCGGTACGGGTTGGCAAGATTGTTTACGTGATCATTCATGATAATGATTTTATCAGTCGCGTCGTGCATATCTACGGGTTTACGGCAAAATAGCATTATGTTAATTAATAAATCTGAAATCATAGAGGCTGCGGCCTTCTTGCAGCGTGGCGGACTGGTCGCACTGCCGACTGAAACCGTATATGGTTTGGGCGCAGATGCGACGAATCCGGACGCGATAAAAAAAATCTTTGCCCTGAAAGGCCGCCCCGCTAATCATCCATTGATTGTACATATTGCCAAGGGCGCACCGCTGGGTCATTGGGCCACTCACATACCCGTTGCCGCCCATCAACTCATAGCAGCCTTCTGGCCTGGGCCGTTGACGCTGATTCTCAAACGCTCACAACGTATTCCGCTTGATGTAACTGGCGGACAAGACACGGTTGGCATTCGCTGCCCTGCACATCCGATGGCGCAGGCTCTGCTGGCTGCATTTGCCAAGATGGGTAGTGGAGCGATTGCGGCACCGTCAGCCAATAAGTTTGGCCATGTATCCCCCACCACTGCGCAACATGTGCGCGATGAATTTGGTGAGGTAGTGGGTAATACTTCGAACAACGCCATCTACCTGCTGGACGGTGGCGCGTGTGATGTAGGTATTGAATCAACCATTCTGGATTTATCACGCGCCCATCCCGTGCTGCTTAGGCCCGGCGCTATCTCGCGCGAACAAATACGCAATGTGATCGGCGAGATGCCATTCACGCGTGAAGAAGCGGCTTTAAATAAGCCGCCGTCAGCGGCAGGCAAAACCAGATCTGATCCCGCGCATACAGGGCAAAATGACACCCCGCGCGTCTCGGGCTCATTAGCCGCGCACTATGCGCCGCTCACGCCGCTGGTTCTGCTTACGGCGGCGCAATTGCAGAGCGAAATAGATATTTTGCTGGATGCGGGCAAGCGCGTTGCAGTACTGGCCTTTACGGCACAACCCCGGGTCAAACCATCACCCGTAGGAATCGGGATTCGCAATGCACGTCGTCTAGTGTGGATCACCGCCGAGACCGACGCAGTCGGCTATGCGCAAGGGCTCTATGCCCATTTACGCACGCTGGATGCCGCGGCCACCTCGATGATTTTAGTGGAGTGCCCACCTGATAGCGCCCCTTGGGATGCCATCAATGATCGTTTATCACGTGCCGCCGCAGGTTCGCACCAACACTAACTATTAACTAATTATCCCGCGCCGTCGTTTTATTCTTCGCCTCGTGAAGCTGTCGCAGCAGCTGTTGAATGAGCACATAAGCTATCACGACACCTCCCGCTAAAATTAGCGCTGCTGGTGCCGAATACTGCGCAGGACTGCCGTCCAACCATGCTTTGATCCAAGGCATTTCCATTGCGATCAAGGTGATTGACATCATAAGCACAAACCCCACACTAGCCGCATGCGATTCGTGTTTAAACTTGCTTAAAATGAAATAAGCAGCGCGCAAGTAAACGAGAACAAATAACGAAAATAGCATCAGTGATTTGGAATCTTTAAACGTCCCTTTAATATTTTCAATCACGCTGGCATTACTGCCCATACCCGGTAAGGAGAAAAGTAGCGCGATGCTCACATACATCACCACAAAAATCACCATCGTTAAAGCAAATAAAAATGCCTCATTTGCAAATACAGAACGAAAATGGGGAAAGGCAACTGGAATACTTTGCGCCAAATTCATGTGTTTATTCAATCAAGGATTAATACGGTCTTGATATTATTCGCTCGATAATATTTTCACGATAATTATTTCTCCGCATTGATTAATTGTTTCCGCTCCCGGTATCCGTTAGAACTTATTTCTTGCCTGTTTTTAATACCTTTATAAAGCGCTGCATAAGCAAGATTAACGTCACCACCAGCGCGCCTACGGCCACACCTACAGCACCATCCGCTACCGTCGGCAAAATGCGGGCAAGCACCCCGCCTGCATTTACCGCAACCGCGTCAATCATGTGCTGCAGCGGGAGGATGCCATGCACAAGAATGCCTCCGCCCACCAGAAACATGGCCACGGTGCCCGCTACGGAAAGCAACTTCATTAAATACGGCGCGCCACTCACCATGAGCCGACCGGCAACACCGGCCAAACCGAGACCGCGATGTTTTTTTACCAGATACAAGCCGACATCATCGAGTTTGACGATGGCGGCGACAAAACCATATACGCCGACCGTCATGATGAGCGCAATCGCACATAACACCGCTACTTGCTTGCCGAAGGTGGCCGTTGCCACGGTGCCCAGCGTAATCACAATAATTTCGGCTGACAATACAAAATCAGTGCGCACCGCACCTTTGATTTTATCTTTTTCAAACGCGACCATATCAATAGCCGGATTCGCAACCGCTTCAGCTAACTGCCTGTGGTGCGCCTGCTCATCACGCGCAGTGTGCAGAAATTTATGCGCAATTTTTTCAAAGCCTTCATAACAAAGGTACGCACCACCCACCATCAACAGTGGCGTTACTGCCCACGGTGCCAACCTACTGATCGCCAGCGCCAACGGCACCAGAATTGCCTTGTTGATCAGCGAGCCTTTTGCCACAGCCCATACCACTGGCAATTCGCGATCCGCCTTTACGCCCGCAACCTGTTCGGCATTGAGCGCAAGGTCATCGCCCAGTACACCAGCAGTCTTTTTGACGGCGACTTTACTCATGACCGCAACATCGTCGAGGATAGTGGCAATATCGTCAATAAGGGCGAACAGGCTGCTTGCGGCCATAGATAGGATCAGTTATTGGGTTATTGTTGAGTTGATGTTTAACTTTGAGTGGATTTTCATCAGCCACGCAAACGTTTGCATAAAATTTGTATCATCCGGGATAAGCGCTTGAAAACCGCCGCAAATAAAGGCGTTTCATTTTCTGCGGATTCGCACCATTGCCGCCAGCAATGTGAGATTTGCTATAATTCGTGGGCTATTTTTGCACATTATTCTCTCCCACCGCCCTCTTTTCCGCAGGAATCCTTATGGCTAAAATTAAAGTTAAAAACCCCGTTGTTGAAATGGACGGCGATGAGATGACGCGCATTATCTGGCAGATGATTCGTGAAAAACTAATCCTGCCGTATCTCGATATCGATCTCAAATACTACGATTTGGGGATGGAGCATCGCGACGCAACAGATGACAAAGTAACGATCGATTCCGCCAACGCCACCAAACAATATGGCGTCGCCGTGAAATGCGCAACCATCACGCCGGACGAAGCGCGCGTGAAGGAATTTGGTTTGAAGCAGATGTGGAAATCGCCGAACGGCACGATCCGCAATATTCTGGACGGCACTATTTTCCGTGAGCCAATTATTTGCAAGAATGTACCACGCTTGGTTTCGCACTGGGATAAGCCCGTTGTCGTCGCGCGTCATGGTTTCGGTGATCAGTATCGTGCAACGGATTTTCAGTTTCCCAGCGCGGGCACTTTAACGGTGAAATTCACGCCCAGCGATGGCTCGGCGCCGATTGAACGGGAAGTTTTCAAAGCGCCTGGCCCGGGAATTTCATTGTCGATGTATAACCTCGATGAATCGATTGCGGGATTTGCACGCGCTTGTTTAACCTACGGTCTTCAGCGTAATTACCCCGTATATTTATCGACCAAGAACACGATTTTAAAAGTTTATGATGGTCGCTTCAAAAATCTGTTCCAGGAAATTTTTGATGCCGAATTCAAGACCAAGTTTGATGCTGCGGGCATTACTTACGAGCATCGTTTGATTGACGACATGGTGGCCTCAAACCTAAAGTGGAGCGGCGGCTATTTGTGGGCGTGTAAAAATTACGATGGCGATGTGCAATCTGACACGGTGGCGCAAGGTTACGGCTCGCTGGGCTTGATGACATCCGTGCTAATGTCGCCTGATGGCAAGACGGTAGAGTCCGAGGCCGCACACGGAACGGTGACGCGCCATTACCGCATGCACCAACAGGGCAAGCCAACCTCGACCAATCCGATCGCCTCAATTTATGCCTGGACGCGCGGCCTGCAGGCACGTGGCCGCATGGACGATACGCCGGATGTAGTCAACTTCGCATTGACGTTAGAAAAAGCCTGCGTGGACGTGGTGGAAGCAGGCAAGATGACCAAAGACCTGGCGATTCTGATTAGCCCTGATCACCCTTACTTGACAACTGAAGAATACATGCATGAAGTAGACGCGGAATTAAAGCGACGGATGGCTTAAGAATCAGGGCCTGGATTTCGAACTGCGGTCGCAGCGGGCATCATAAAATTAAAGGGCTTTCTATTTGTGCAGAAAGCCCTTTTTTATTTCACGACGGCATTTATCTAAAGGCTGGCAGAGAGACGATCATTCAGAATCGTAATCATTTTTCGTTGTACATCGATATAACCTTCGCCTGCCAAATCTTTCAACGTGCGGTTCACCATTTCTCGCGAAGCACCTACCATATCCGCTAAATCCTGCTGAGTGAAAGGCGAACCTACTACCCGACGTCCGTTCGACATAATGGCAAGCTCAAGCAGCGTGCGCGATACGCGACTGGTAATATCAGTGAGGGCAAGCGCGCCAATTTTGCGATCTGCATGACGCAGACGCGCGGCAAGTGTCGCCATTACACCGCGCGCAATATCGGGCGATTTTTCAATTGCGCGTTGGAAAGCGGTATAGGACAGCACCTGCAAGTGCACGCGGTCCATGGCGGCGACACTTGCATTGCGCGGCCCTTGATCAAACATGGGAAGTTCACCAAAAAAGTCCCCGGGACCTAATGTTTTTAAAATGACCTCACGGGTTGGATCTGCTTCATCGCTCATATAAACTTTTACCTGCCCTGCAACAATAACGAAGCAGGAATTTGCCACCTCACCTTGATGGAGAATGACCCCGCCCTTCTCTACCACCTGCAAGGCAGCGTGTGCACCAATGCTGTCCAATTGCGATGGCGTTAAATTACCGAACAAGGGGATAGCGTTAAAGGTCTGCATACAAATCCTGCGGCGTGGGCAAAATAAAATGGATAACAACCGAGGTTGTTTTTTGACACTTTAAGTGTGACTCGATTTGCCCACATGCAATGTGAAATTCATCACACTCTACAAATTATTTAATTCGAACATCGCTTTACGCTGGCCCGGTGCACGCGTCCTGTTAATTTGCCGCGTCCCGCGCACCTACCGCCAGCCGCGATACCAGCCGCTTAATTATATGCAGGCGCAGATGAAAAAAATGATCTGCGTCGGGCACCACCACAACCGGAATATTGCGCGGCCGCGCCCAATCCAGCGAATCGGTGAGCGGCACAGTTTCATCTTTTTCGCCGTGGATAATAATAGTAGTTTCGGGAGCATTACCACCAGCCTGCGCGTTTGCCCATGTTGATAGGCGCTGAAAAGCAGGCGCTACCAAGACCATCTCGGCCGCAGTCACCTGCTCACTGGCCGCCAATGTGACAGCCCCGCCAAATGAAAACCCGGCAAGCCACAATGGCAAATTGGGGTGCAGTGATTGAGCATACGCAATGACCGTAAGCAGATCACGGGTTTCGCCACGCCCTTCATCGTGCTTGCCTTCGCTTGCGCCAACACCCCGAAAATTAAAGCGGTAAGTAGCTGCATCCGCATCGTAAAACGCGCGCGCTATGGTGGTAACAATTTTATTATCCATGGTGCCACCAAACAGCGGATGAGGATGGGCAACGACTGCAATTGCGCGAGGGACAATCCTGTCGGGGACGTGGGCTCGTAATTCTATTGCGCCAACTTCGCCTTGGATAATTGCAGCGGCATTCGGAAAAGGGCCTGCCATTTTATTTGCGCCGTTCTGATTAAATTTTTAAACGCTCAACGACGCGGCCATTTTGAATATGCTCGGTAATGATTTCATCCACATCGTCTTTATCAACATAGGTGTACCAAACATTATCAGGGTAGATAACCAGCACCGGGCCCTCGTCGCAACGATCAAGGCAGCCTGCGGTGTTAATGCGCACTTTGCCTTCACCGTTTAATTTGAGCGCTTTTATGCGATCTTTGGCATAAGCGCGAACCCCTTCTGCATCATGCTGATTACAGCATGCCCGTCCGTCATCCCGCTGATTGACGCAGAAAAAAACATGGTGTTGGTAGTAGCCCATTGTTTGCCCGTTTATCCTAGTTTGTCGTGCGGAAAGGTAAGGGTAGAGTTACCGGCGTAGAAATTACTATTTTAGTCGCCCCGACGATGCTTCACAAAAACCATCGCCAAAAATAAAAACGCCAGCAGCGGCCATATCTCACTCACCCAGTGGGTGAGGCTCGCAAAATTGACTAATTGCCCATACGGCCAATCAAACAAGCGCAGGGTTTCATCAAAGGCATTGTAGATGCTTGAAATTTTCGCCATCACCCCGCCGGCGAACACAAACAAGGTTGCGCCAAATACGCGCCAATGATGTTTCACGCCAGAAAAAAGTATCGCCAGTAATAGTCCCGAGGTCAGGCCGATGACGGTGCCAGGTCCCATCCATGCAATCATCAGCGGCGCTTTTAACATCAGTGAGGCCATGGATACTTTTGCGACTAATCCCAGCAACAGCACAACCCACACATTCGCCCAAATCCGTTTTGCCGGATGAAGCAACACCGTAATAAAGAGGACAAAACCACATACATTAAGGGCAATGCCTACTGCCTGCGGCAATAAATACAATGGATCGTAGGGATGCGGTTTTTCACCGGATACAAGCTGATTGACAACATTGCCTGCTTCGAAAAATGGGATTGCCGGGTTTAATTGCGCGAATAACCACAACCCCAGTAACAATAGCCCCCAATCAACCCAGTTACCCGACGCAAAATGCCGATAGCGCCAGCGCTCTACTTTTTCCAGCAGCACACGGCCCGGATGCGCAACCATAAATGTTGCGCCGAGCAGGGCGCCGAATACATTTGACAGCCAATCAACAGGCGAACAAACCCGACTCGGTAAAAATGCTTGCGCCGTTTCAATCGCCGCCGATAAAACACCTGCCGCCAGCACGGCCAGCAGCCAAGCTCGCCGCGCCAGCACGCGCGTATTTTTCTGTTGCCAGGGTAATGGCCGGGGTTGGTCGCGGCGGCGGGTGAAAGCGATATATAGCGACGCGCACAAAACACCGAGTGGCGCATAGGCTAAAACATTGAGCACAATATCGAACGCCGTAATGTATTTGGGCCAGAAAAATAGCGTGAAAACCTCTGGTTTACGCCAACCAATAAACGGATTCAGGCTCGCATAAAGAATCACCAGGGTATAGAGCAGAAGTGCACCGCGTCCCGCGCGCCACGGCGCAGGCTGGGACGGCGGCCACGCCGGATTGTAGGCGCGGTAGGTGCCGGATTGATCTGTCGGACGCGGCATTAAATGTCGTTCAAGGTGGCTAGTCTTGATTACATGTTGCAACGCGGCTTCATGCTGTCGCGATGGACTGTAAAGTCTGAACGTAACGCGCCGCGTTGTCCACATAGTGCTGCGCAATACCGCGCAACATTTTTGCATCGTCGTCTGAGAGCGTGCGCACTACCCGTCCAGGCGAACCCACCACTAACGAACGATCAGGAATGACTCTACCTTCCGGAATCAACGCGTTCGCACCGATCAAACACTCGCGGCCAATAACGGCGCCGTTTAACACCACGGCCTTGATTCCAATCAGCGAGCCTTCGCCCACCGTGCAGCCATGTAGCATCGCCATGTGGCCCACGCTGACGTCGGCAGCCAGGGTCAACTTCACCCCTTCATCCGTATGCAGAACTGCACCATCCTGAATATTCACGTTCTCGCCCAAGGTGATGGTGTCGTTGTCTCCTCGAATCGTTACATTCCACCAGACGTTGGCGTTTTTTTCCATCACCACGTCGCCAATCACCGTGGCGTTAGGCGCAATATAGTTATTGCCTTTGAGTTGTGGTGTTTTATTAGCGAGTTTGTAGATCATGCTGGTTGATTCCGGCTTTAATAAATTAGGGTATGTATCAAACAATCTTCGTAAGACAGCTTATTTTGACATAACCCATTTTACATATTCCGAAATAAATGCATAAACGGTTGGCTTACCGACAGCGTTTTTGGTCGAGCTTTGAGTTTAATCATGCCGTTGCCAATCTCGTCACGCGAAACCGTTTTGATGACGCGTAAATTTACAATCATGGCCCGGCGAATTTGTTTAAAGTGAGCGGCATCAAGCCGATCCAACAACTCTATTATGGGGTGTGAGTGAGCGCTTCACCGTCGGCTGTCATCACCACCGTATATTTATTGTCTGCGTGAAAATAGGCGACATCATCAATCATGATGAGTCTGGTATCTTTGCCGGCACCTGCCGTGATCCAGGCTATCGGTCCACGATCGGTGTCGGCATTCATTTTCAATTTTAGTTGCGCCAGTAACTTGCCAACAGCATTAAGATTTGCCCCTAAAGGCGCGCCGACGCTTGAGTTTGGCGTCTGGCTAACGGTTTTAAGCCGAGCTACAGTGGCCGCGAGACGCTCTGGCTGGATGGAAATGTGGCGCAAGGCTAAAGGTGGCTTGGTTATCAAAGTTCAACTTTTGTCGATCCCGAATATTTTTAATCCCCAAGCCAGTACCCGAGGTATTTTCGCGCAGACCCAAACTGTCGTCCGCAACCTTTACTTTCAGCCATCCGTCATGCTGTGTCGCTTCAATTAAGATAGTTCCGCCGCTGAGTTTGGGTTCAATGCCATGTTTAATCGCATTTTCAACCAAGGTTTGCACCATCATGGCTGGAAAGCCGCACCCAGCAAGGTTTTCAGGCAAATTGACGCTGATGTTGAGTCGCGCACCCATGTGAATTTTGAGGATTTCCAGATATGCTGTTAAGCGCTCGATTTCGCGGCCCAGGGTGGAACCGAAGGTAGAACCAGCGCCATCGGATTGCGGCAGCGATGAGCGTAAATAGGTAATAAGGTTGCCAAGCATTTCATCAGCGCGCAAAGGATCAGTGCGCGTCAGTTCCTGTGCGTTGGCAAAGGTATTGTACAAAAAGTGTGGCTCGATATGCGCTTCGAGGGCGCTGAGTTTTGCCTCGGTCAATGCGCGCTACATCTCGGCATGGGCAGTAGCTTCACGCTGCGCCTCGAAGCGGTGTTTGATCTACTCATTGATGCGTTTGGAAATGGTGTTGAAATTCTCGCGATTTTTTCCATAATCGAGCACGATGAAAAGTGTGCCGAGTTTACTTTCCACAAACGCTTCAGACTGGCTGGGACCGCGACTTTTGATGCTCACCGTGATGCGTTCGCCGGGCGAACCAAACGCAAGATAACCCATGCCCGCGCCACCGGTAATGCCGTCAATTTGCAATTCTGCTTTCGAGGATTTCTGCGCATAAAATCCCGGCAAATAAACCAGCGCCGCCGCGCACAAATCAAATGCGTCATCGGTTGATACGGGCAACGAAAAGGTGGCATTGCAGCGTGCTGAAGCATCGGCTAGGATAAAGTTGGGATCGCGCTTTTGCATAGCGCGCCGGTAAGTTAGCGTAATGAGCAGCACAAACTAGAGATCCGTTGATACGCTTGCAAGGGTGTCCATGATGGGCGATTGATGGGCCGCGAGACTGGCTGAACTCACCATAATGCCGATGGTCACGCCAGCGGTGAGAAATAATGCGATATAAAAACCGCCATGCAATTTTTTTCACGCCCGATTACCTTCACCGCTTAATAATTACTTGATCAGTATGCCGGTTTGACGATGCTGAGCAAATATCATTGCGACGAGGCAGAAAAGACAGCGATGAAGCAGAAATTTAGGCGATGAGACTATAGCTACCCGAGATGAATTACAGCTTACATATGCGGATGTGAAGCGCAGCTTACATCTGCCGGACTTGAAGCGCAGCTTACATCTGCTTAAACAAATGTGAAAACGGTCGGGAAACAGTAAGGTTTTCTTTTCGCCCCTTCACTTTGACTGTTGCTTGCCCGCGAAAGTCGCGGGTTACGGCTTCAATCGCGGTTGCGTTTACGACGGTTGAGCGGTGAACTTGCCAGAATTTTTCAGGATCAAGACCATCAAGTAATTCCTTGATTGGCGTCTTAATGAGCGCATCAAACTCTTTGGTTGCGACCAATGTGTATTTTTCGTCTGATTGGAAAAACAGCACATCGTCAACCGGAATAAGGCGTAAATTTGAACCGATATTGGCTTTTATCCATTTTAATTTTTCGGCACCTTGGGTCAACTTGGCAGCAAGATGCTGCATCAGCGCTTCCAAATTTTGCGGCTGCGCTGGCACTGCGCTTAAGCGCTCCTTCAAGCGATTTACGGCTGCCACCAGGCGCTCATCCGAATAGGGCTTCAACACATAATCA
This sequence comes from Burkholderiales bacterium, assembly GCA_025359985.1. GTDB lineage: Bacteria > Pseudomonadota > Gammaproteobacteria > Burkholderiales > Usitatibacteraceae > UKL13-2. The sequence goes on from JANYDB010000022.1 coordinate 31,555, forward strand.
ATGGCGCCCGTATCAAAAGCCTCGACCGCATACTGGTCAAACGCGGTGACAAAAACAATATGACATTTCAGGTCTCGATTTTGCGAAAGACTTTTGGCCACTTCGATACCGGTCATTTCTGGCATTTGAATATCGAGGAAGGCAAGCGTGGGCTGATATTCGGCAATTGCCTCCAACGCAGCCTCACCATCGCCCACATCCGCCAGAATCTTGAGCTCAGGCCAAAGCTTGGTCAGCTTGGTCTTGAGTTGCGCGCGTAGGATGGGTTCATCTTCAGCAATGATTGCAGTGAAACTCATGATTGTTCGCCGATCTATGCAGATTGAATTACGACTCAGTTTGCTGAGGTATCGCCAGGCTGGCGTGGTGCTTCATTGACCAAGCGCTTTTTATGGTGGCGTTTCACTAGCCACCAGATCAGCAGACCTAGGAGGATAAAGGGTGAGAGGGCGGGCATCGTGGAAATTAAAATAATAATGGGAATACCAATTAGGAGCGCGGCAAACAGCACGCCTAACCCATACGCGAGCACCGTCAATATAATCGCCACCAGCACTAATAAACAAAATGTTGCCAGCAACGCAACCGAACCCAGCGCCATTCCTTCAACCCCGCTTAGATCAAAATCAAAAAATTGGAACGGCATCATACCCGTGGCCATTCCAATCAGGCCCAGCACTAAAAACACCCCTAGCAATATCATGACACCCACAAATGAGATGGTTAGTACGCGCAGCCATACGCTATGAGTTTTGCGTGCGATCCACCAGGTGCGGGCAGCAAAACCTGTTGGCGCAGGTTCACGAGGCTTGGATGGCGCGCTGCTTAATAACGGCCGAGCTGAGCCTCCTGCCGCATTTAAGGGGGCCGTTGAAGCCGCTGGCACCTCAATGATGGCAATAACCCCTTTGGGCGTGTTGGATTCCAGCGTAAGTCTGGCTTGATCGCCAAACAGACCCTGTAAGCGTTCGCGGATATTGGAAAGGCCCACACCGCTGCCCATTTGGGTAGGGGCATCTGTAAGGCCGCGTCCGGTGTCTTTAACAATCAGTCGAATCGTGCTGGCAGCGCCCTCGCCTACTTTTTCCGCCACTACATCGATGCGTCCGCCTTCACGTTGCGGTTCAAGCCCGTGCTTGATCGCGTTTTCAACTAGCGACGGTAACATCAAAGGCGGGAACGGAAAATTTTCCAGTTCAGCTGGCACTGCAATATCAAATTCAAGACGTTCACCCATGCGCATTTTGAGGATATTCAAATAGGCTCGAGCTAGCTCTACTTCTTGCCCCACCGTTGAAGTGGTTTCACGCATTTTAGGCAACGCCGCACGCAAATATTGAATCAGGTGGCCCACCATTTTTGTGGCTTGGGGTGGATCAACTTCGGTCAAGGCCTGCACATTAGCCAAGGTATTGTAAAGAAAGTGCGGCTCTACCTGCGCCTGCAGCGCTTGCAACCGTGCTTCCACGATTTGACGATTCGCACTTTGATATTCTGCTTCCCGTGTCTGCGTCTCCGCATAGGCGGTCGCTCGGCGCGAGCGATCAATGAAATATTTTGCAACAAGCAACATGATGAACAGCGGGATAAAAATCAGAATCAAGACCGACCCCACACCGATACGCTTTACATCAGCGGCAACTTTAGCGTGAATATCATTGCGCACGGCGTCCGGCAGTGCCAGCAACGGCGGCGGCACGGGTGAGTGCGCTTCTGTCGGTACGGCTGGCGGCACTGGGGACGCCGGAGACTTTGGAGACGCAGTAACAGCCTTAATAGGTTTACCCACGCCGTCCATGCCGAGCGCACCCCTGGCTTTGTCTTTATCTTTATCCTTACCCTTACCCGTATCGGCTACTCGGGCAGCGTTCGCAGTCGAGATACTGTTTTTATCCTTAAACTGCAATCCGTCAGAGCCAAGGCTGAATGTCATGTCACCTGAAGGTATCGAATTTTTTAATGTGTCCAGCGCTTTTTGAGCGGCGATTTCCTGAGCCTTGGCTGCCATAATCTGTGCATCAAGTAACTTTAGTGCTTCTGGCGATTTAACGCCAGCTGAGTTAAGTGAGGCCTCAACATCGCGTCGCGCCTCTTCAATGGTCTCGCGGCTTTCACGGGCGCCATCAAGGGCGGCCTCCGCAGCCTCTTTGGCGCTTTCAACAGCGGCAGTGGCTACTTCTCGCGCAGCCTCCCGTGCGGTTTCCGCAGCATCTACGCTGGCTTCTTGGACCGCCTTTGAAACGCCCTTTTGTGCCTTGAAAATTTCCTGTCGTGCGCGTGCAATTTCATCCTTTGCACGATCTAGCTCGGCTCTACGAACCGGATCATACGCACGCTCGCGCATGGTGGAAACAATCCCCTCAGCAACCCCCAACGCGGAATCACCGACCGCAGAATCAATCTCTTTTTTGATAGCCCGCCGCTGTTCTACCGTTGCGCCGCTTTCTGACAACCTTATAAGCTGAAATGGCGTCGCGAACACCACCAAAAACAGCAACACGGAAAATCCCAGCAGGACCATGGCCCACCAAGGTGTTTTATAGATAAAAGTGCCGATTGCGTTGAACATAATAGTTCCAGTTTTTCTCAGTTTACGTGTTGTCACGAGCAATTGAATGATTGCGTTTTCACTAAGCGCTAGAATAACGGGGAGATGACACCCGCTCAAGCGCGCAAAGCTGATTTGCAGAAATACCGGCACGGAATGCAGGCTGTCTGGATCGTGCCCCAGTAAGCTCGCGTCTTCAAGTAGAAAAATTACTCCGCGTTGGCATGGCCAGCGGATGGACTACATCACATTTGCCTGAAAGGATGTGTGTAGTTGCGGCTCACGGTCAAGGTTTCAACACCGCCTTGAATTTTAGGTCTTCCTGCACGCCCAGCCCGCGTACAACACCCGCAATTAAACGTATATTCACAATGGTGGCGCGGTAAATTTGCCAAAAATGGTCAGGGTTAAGCTTTTCAATCAATTCTGTTATTGGTTTGCGAATTAATACCTCACCATCTTCGAACACAACGCGTGTGTATTTTTTGTCCGACTGAAAATAAAATACATCGCCAATCGGAATCAACCTTACCGTTTGTCCAACACTGGCTTTTCTCCATTGCAGATGGGTTGCGCCGGGCTTGATTTGAGCCGTTAGTTGCCGCAGGATCATACTTAATTTATCAGAGCCATCAGGCTCGGTATAACTCTGTTTCGCGGTCGCATCAAGGTTCGGCACTTTGGCTGGAGAACCAGTCTAGAGGCGGCTCTTGAGCCTTTCAACGGTCTCGTGTAAGCGCGCCTCGTTGAAGGGTTTTAGCACGCAATCAATCGCGCCGCGTTCAAACGCTTGCACGGCGCGCGCGTCAAGGGCCGTCATAAAAACAATGTGCACGCGGCGGGCACGGTCACGGCCACGCCCCATCAAGCGTGCAGCATCAAGCCCCGGCATCACGGGCATATGAATATCGAGGAACACAACGTCGGGTTCAAACACTTGATATTCACTCAGCGCCTCGGCATCATTAGTCGCTTCAGCGACAATAGTTAATTCTGGCTATAGCTTGGCAAGGCGCAACTTGTTCAGACTTATGCCGAAAACAATCTAAAAGTATTTAGCACGTCCCAAGCTTTGCGCTTTAACCGTTAATTCTCGCTATTCAAAAAGAGCAAACGCGGCATTTCATCCATAAAAAGTTTAAACACGCGAAAAACGCCAATCCCTATTGAGATGGGAATCAGTATTTTTTACATGCTCTTTTAGTGAATATGGACTCGATGAGGGTCTTTCCAGCGCGACGCCAAGCCGGGTCTGCGCATAACGACGCTTAGCGCGACCGCGGAACGATTTGACTCAATAACAGCAGCAACCTTTACGACATGCGCCATGAGTGCTATTTTTCGTTGGCGCGGTCCGCTAGCTCGAGCGTGCGTTGCCAAATTGGGGGGCGTTTGCACAACGATCGTTGCTTGTGGCTTGTTGGTTGCCGAAAAAAAGGCGCGTAAGGTAGCGCTCAGTCTGTTAAAACCTGCCCAATTTTCGAATGTAGATGCTGCCATCGTGACACCCCAACCTGATTGAGTTAAAAGAACTGCAGCCGACTTGTTAATAATTTGATGCCCCAAATTTACAGTCTAAATATGGAAAAAATGTGACTGTGATGCATTAATAGTGACTAGAAAATGGCGCTCCCATTTTCACAACATGCCTATTCTGCACATACTCGACAAAAGCAGTCATATCAAAACCTGGGCACGTGATGGGCCCGTTCACTTGCAAGCATGGTGCTGCGCAGTCGCGACGGCTTATGACGATGAGCGCCATTTTTTCAATCGGAAGACGCGTACTTGTGATCGTTACCGGGCCCATTTTTGAGGTAGGCGGAGCGGAACTGTTAGCCATTTTTGTTGGCCCCGCAAGCCACGATATCGCCATAAAAATTATAGCGGCAAGTAATATGGCGGCCGCAAACTGGTCTGCATTGCGGGTTGTGAATTTTGTTTTCATGCTAATTGCCTGACAATTTTTAGTGGTTTGCTGCAAAGTGGTGAGAGTTTCACAGCAGCTGTGAGTTGTTGTACTGCCTGATTCGATGAGCTACTTTATTTAAATTTGAATATTTGCTCAAACAGATTGCGATGAAACGCAAAAAATGCAGCGCAGGTCGTCAATAACAATGCCGTTTCCGCGCTGCCCGCCGCAGACGCGTTAATAAATTTAGGCATCGGAAATGCAAAACGGCGCATTATCTGCGCCGTTTTTGCTTTGCGATGGATCGTGATTAATCTGCGCGGCTATGCATGCTCTCGTGATGACCAAACGCTTTGGCGTGATTGGCCTCGGGATGACCAGCCGGGTGCGCATGATGTGCATGCGGCTCCGTGAGCAAAGAGCCCGCAAACATACCGATAGCCGCCATCAGGACGCCCGCAAGCTGCGCTGGGAAGTCTGCACCTAACGGCGTCACCAGAAAAATTAACCATGTGATCATTCCCAATACGATCGAGGCGAGCGCACCCTGACGTGTCGCACGTTTCCAGTAAAGGCCGCAAACCAGCGGCATAAGCGCCCCCACTAGCGTAATTTGATACGCCATCGACACCATTTCGTAAATCGGAGTGCCTTTCATGATGATGGCGTACACCAACACGCAGCCGGTAAAGATGGCTAAAGTGACACGAAACGCAAACAACTCCTGCTTGTCTGTTAAACCCGGGCGCATATTTTTGTAAATATTTTCGACAAAGCTGGTTGAGGGTGCCAGCAAGGTGGCCGATGCTGTCGATTTAATTGCCGATAAAAGCGCGCCAAAAAATATCACCTGCGCAAAAAATGGCATATGGTTAAGAATCAAGGTAGGCAGAATTTTTTGCGGATCGGTGGCCAGCAGCGCCTTTGTCTCGTCCGGCATGATGAGTACAGCACAAGCGACTATAAACATCGGCACGAACGCAAATGCCAAATAGCCGAGTCCGCCTATAATCGCCCCTCGCGAGGCTGTTTTGGCGTCTTTTGCAGCCATCACCCGCTGGAAAATATCCTGTTGAGGGATAGAGCCCAACATCATCGTAATTGCAGCTGCAAAGAAAAATAAAGCGTCGTGTAACTTCGGCTCAGGAAAAAATTTGAACCACTCGTTAGTCTGGGCCAGCACCAGCACTTTATCTGCTCCGCCCGCGAGGTTGCCCGCCATTACCGCAATAATGCTAAGTCCTATGACCAGCACAATCATCTGTATAAAATCGGTCCATGCAATTGCAAGCATGCCGCCGAAAATAACGTAAGCGAGCACGGCCAAGGTGCCTATCACCATGCCGGTGTCTGTTGAGATAGCGCCCGCCGAAACCACGTTAAACACCAAGCCCAGCGCGGTAACCTGGGCGGCGACCCAGCCTAAATATGAACAGATAATGGCGATTGAGCAAAAAATTTCAACGGTTTTGCCGTAACGCTTCCGATAAAAATCGCCTATCGTCATGAGCGTCATGCGGTATAACTTGGCCGCAAAAAATAGGCCCACAAATACCAGGCACATAGAAGCGCCGAATGGATCTTCCACCACATTGTTCAGTCCACCTTGGACAAATTTGGCGCTAATACCTAATACGGTTTCGGCGCCAAACCAAGTAGCAAAAGTGGTGGTGACAATCATCACCAACGGCAAACTGCGCCCCGCAAGCGCAAAATCTGTAGCCGTTTTGACTCTTGATCCGGCATAAAGACCAATGGCCAATGTGCCTAAAAGATAGAGTACGACTAAGCCCAGCAAGGTAGTCATCTAGCGCAGTCCTTGAAATTAGATATAAGTGAAATACTTGTGAAGCAAAGGCTCAATTATCATTGAATGAAAATAAAATAAAGTGTAGCAAATCATGCGGCTTTGAACGATATTCAGCGGCCTTGATCCCCATCGCGATCCACACAATCAGGCTAATAACGCACGTAAGTCGGGGCGCTCCGCCAACAAACTAAAAAGGATAGAAAAACAGCAGATACAAATACCCACACGCCACTAGGCATAACAACGCTATTAGCGCCATTAAAACGGTGGTTTGAAACCGCTGGGTGCGCTCAACGCGGTTGATAGCGCGTTCAATATCGACCAGACGCTCGCTAGGGTTTGCTTCCAAGGCTCGGTGAATCAGGCGCGGTAACTGCGGCATGGTTGCAGTCCATTGCACGCCTTCTTTACGCAGCTGCCTGACGAGCCCTCGAAACCCAACCTGCTCCGACATCCAGCGCTGCAGAATCGGTTGCGCGATAGGCCGCAAATCGAGCTCGGGATATAGTTGACGTCCGAGACCTTCGACTTGCAATAAAGTTTTTTGCAGCAATACTAACTGCGGCTGGATCTCCATCCGGAAACGACGAGAAACTTCGAACAAGCGCAACAGAACATTACCAAAATAAATTTCATTCAAAGGCTTGTCAAAAATAGGCTCGCACACGGCTCGAATCGCACCCTCGAGCTCATCCACGCGGGTATTCCTGGGCACCCAGCCCGCATCCAGATGCGCTATGGCAACTTCTTTATAATCGCGCGCAAAGAATGCTGCGAAATTGCGGGCAAGGTAGGTCTTATCCGCGTCTGACAATGATCCCATGATGCCAAAATCCACCCCGGAATAAATCCCGTTTCGACCAACAAAAATATTGCCAGGATGCATATCAGCGTGGAAAAAACCATCGCGAAAAACCTGTGTAAAAAAAATCTTTACCCCATCAACCGCAAGACGTTGAATATCGATATTGTGGGCCTTGATCTGGGCAATATCATTTACGGGAATCGCATCAATGCGCTCCATTACCATCACTTCCCGGTGGGTGTAATCAAAATATACCTCGGGCACATAGAGCAGCGTGCCGTCAGCAAAATTACGCTTTAGGGTGGACGCATTTGAGGCTTCACGAACCAGATCAAGCTCGTCGTGAATCGCATTCTCAAACTCGGCGACCACCTCTTTAGATCTGAATCGTTTACCGTCCTCAAAGGTCACCTCAACCAAATCAGCAACGATATACAAAAGCGCAATATCATAATCGATTGTCTCGCGAATATTGGGCCTGAGTATTTTTACGGCGACTTCGCGGCCCTGAAATTTGCCCTTGGCCAACACCCCAAAATGTACCTGCGCAATGGATGCGCTGGCAACGGGTGTCAGCGCAAATTCGGAAAACACATCCTGATAAGGTTGCTGATAAACGCGGTTCAGCGTTTTGATCACCTTTTCGGATGCAAACGGCGGCACTTGATCCTGCAGCTTGGCCAGCGCTATCGCAATATCAGACGGCACCAGATCAGGTCGAGTCGATAGCAGCTGACCAAATTTTATAAAGATCGGCCCCAGCTTTTCCAATGCCAGCCGCAGCCTTACGCCGCGCGGCTCATTAAAAGAGCGCCAAAAAAAAATACTGCCGATGAGCGTGCGTGAATATCCTGTTGGCAGAAATTCATCAAGCCCATAGCGAATAATAACGGAAGATATTTTTAGAAATCGAAAAAGGCGCATGAATGCTGCAATTTAAAACGGGTTTTTATCAAACAACTTCCCAATGGTGCGCATAAAAATATACGTATTTGGCGAATAGACTCGATCAGTCGGAGTTTGTATGCATGTTTAAAATGCACCATATCACAAGAGCTGATCGGAAATGCGCAGAAAATTTCTGGGCCTTTACCAACGGACTTAAATTTGGGTGTCAAACAGGCTGCGCCACCACGACTTTATCCGCACCTTCGCCGCGCGCAGTAGCGCCCGCATTCGCTGATAAACAGGTAGCGCGCGCACATAGGCGTAAAGCCGCGCTTTCCAGGCGTTAATGATGTTGTAAGCACACGCAAACCAGCCAATAGTCATAAGGGATTTTCGGGTAAGCGAAAAAATACGTGCTAAAAAGGCAGTACCAATGATTTTGGCCACGATGAACACTGCTGCACCGAGCATGCTGTGGCCATGCGCAATTAACCAAAAAGCAGCCAGTTTGAACGGTAATAAAACTGCGGCGGGAATCACAAAGGTAATGAGCGCGGCATAGGGCGGCAGCTTCGATATTTGGCGTTCCAGCCAGCGTACGGGTGGCAACAGCGCTAACCACGCCATGAACTTGAGCATAAAATCCCACAGCCACTCCTCAAGAAAAATCCAAAGCGCTGCTGGCACGGCGATCAAGGCACTGAATAGGCGGCTGGGAAGAGTCTTAACTGGCGGGAGGGCCGGGGGAACAGACGCGTCGGGGGGATGGGGTTTATTCATAAGCCTAGACCTAAAATAGACGCATTACGCAGATTAGCTTAAGCTAAATCAAACAGCCTATCGAGTTTCGCGTTAATTCTGGCTTCAAAACGTGCCACATCGTCGCGTAGCTTTTCGTTGGCGAGTGCCAGCGATTCGAGCGCTTGACGCGCAATAAACGCGCGCTTTTCTTCGGTCAAATATTCAACCATGTTTTCACCGAGGCGAATTGTTACATCATTCTGCCATGCTCCCAGTGATTTCACTGTGCCCACGATGCGGTGTGCGGCAATGTCACCCACAAAGTTACTTAAATCTTCCTCTACATCCCATTCAATATTGCGGCCAATGGTCGACAGCGTGGCGGCAAATTCGCTATCGCCGTTGAACAAGATTTCTGAGAACGCGCTGTCATCCCCCTGCAACAAGCGCGGAATTAGCTTAAGCGGAATCATAAAAGCGACGTCTGGCTCAGCGCTTGTGGATCTTTGACCAATTCGGCCATTCCCACCCCTTACATCCGCGACACCTTCGCCCACCATTTCCATTTCTCCCGCCGCCGTCACCCGCATCAGAGTGACCGATTCACCGATTGGCCCTGCCTGCGCAGAAACAGTTTTGCCTTTGTGCATGCTCAGACGCTCACGTGCCATCGGGTAGTCCGACAACACGCGATTAAATAACTTGATGATCGAGAAATTTGCCGGGTTCAAGATTGCAATTCAAATATCTCAATCAGGCGAGCTGCTGAATACCAGCCAGACGCCAGGTCGATTTAGAATCAAGCAGATTTTTTACGACATGCCAAACCTCATCAAACGCTTCGGGCAATGCACTCTTTTCTTCGCGAATCGTGCCGGTGTAACGCACGCTGGCAATCGCGCGATCGTTTTCGGTCGCCACTTCGAGAACCTGCACCACCAGCGTAACCACCTCGGTGATTTGAGCAGCATTGCCGCGCTCCTGGATTTGCAACGTTAGCTCGGCATACATTTCAGGGGTCGTAAAGTCGCGAATATCGGCTGTATCTTTGGCGTCATTAGCGGCTTGCAGACGAATGAAGGCGGAATGTGCCTGACGCTCAAACGGCGCGATCTCAAAATCAGCTGGAATACGCGGATTCGCTGTGGAAAATTCGATTTCGGCCGTTGAAGCGTTACCCACAAGGCGACTGCCAATTTCGGGTGCAACCAAGCGGCCGCCATCCGCGTCTGGCAGAGCTGGTATACCAAAAGCTGGGCGTGATGCCGCTGGGGGCATGGACGGTGAAGGGGCATAGGATATGACGCTTGCCCCGCCGCCGTTACTGTTGCCGCCATTTTGCTCGGCCCGCTTTCGCATGAACAAACGGAATAGCATAAATCCACCAAACGCCAGCATCGCAATCAGCGCAATGTCCATAAATTTGATGCCGTCAAACCCATGACCCATCAACATGGATGCCAGCAACCCACCGGCTGCCAAACCAGCCAGTGGGCCCAGCCAACGGCTCATGCCGGGCTTTGCGGGCATGGTCGCGGCACCGGCGGCGGAGCTTGCCGGAGACGCTTGTGATGGAGGGGTAGATGGATTGGCTTTAGGCGCCGTGCCTGCGTCTTTTTGCACTGATTCACGCTGCATGCCCGTTGACTTAGCACCGCCGAGACGCTGTTTCGCGTCGGCCTTAACGGTTACAGCCATCGCGACTATGGCGATCATGACGCTCACGATAAAATATTTCATATTGCCTCTGATAAATATTGGATGACTAGAGCCGTTAAGACCGCCTTTGCTAAACAAAATTCAACACGTGAATTTAGTCCCGCCTCTGATGCGGTCTGCTTGCGTCCGCTGCAAAGCCGACGCGCAGTGAAATTCAGATACGTGGAATTGCTTCTTATTTGCGGACTTTATAACTGTAATTCAGCGTAACCTCTGCTGAGGTTTTGTTTTCCCACATTAAACAAAATTCTTCACGCACTTGCGATTCATAAGAACCGGTTTCGCCAAGCGTGCGATCTGTTTTCAGGGGATAGTAAATCGCATCGCCCTTGTGGTAGTGCAGATTGAAATTAACTTTTGCGCTTGCGTCGAATTGGTATTCAAGTGTTTGTGCCGCATTCAGTAACATGCATTTCTCATAGATCTTACCAGGCTTGATGGCCACTGGTTTTGCAGTGGATTTAGCTTCCGGCACAGGCGCTGCAGCGCCTGCGTTCGTGGCGGCCGTCATACCCCATGCAAAAATGGCTGCTGCCACCATCGACAATTTTAATCTGGATTGCAACGCTTGTTTCAACTTCATAGCTTGATCCCTTTATGTAAAGCCACCACCCCAGCAGTGAGGCTGAAATATTCAACACATGATAGACCTGCTGTTTCCAGCATGGTTTTGAGCGTTTCTTGATCAGGATGCATGCGAATGGATTCTGCTAGATACCGATAACTGTCCTCGTCCTTTGCAACATATTTACCCATCAGCGGAAGCAAATTGAATGAGTAAAAATCATACGGTTTTTTTAATAATTCATGCACTTTGGAAAACTCCAACACCAGCAGACGGCCACCCGGTTTAAGCACCCGGGTCATTTCAGCCAGCGCAATTTCTTTATGCGTCATATTACGCAAGCCGAACGCAACGGTTACAAGATCAAATGATTCGCTGGTAAAGGGCAGCTTTTCGCCGTCACAAAGAACGCTCAGTATGGCCTGTCCCGCATTGATCAGCCGATTACGGCCGACCTTGAGCATCGCTTCATTAATATCGGTCTGCCACACATTAGCTGCGCCGGAGGCTTTAGCAAATGCCATCGCCAAATCTCCCGAACCAGATGCCACATCCAGCACTTTTTCACCCGGCTTTACATTCGCAAGGTCAACGGTGAATTTTTTCCAAAGACGATGCATTCCACCAGACATCAGATCATTCATGATGTCGTATCTAGGCGCGACTGATGCAAAAACCTCACGCACTCTGGCAGATTTTTCTGTTTCGGGCACTTCCTGAAAACCGAAATGGGTAGTTTTACTCATTTACCTGATACTCCTAGATGCAAGCACTAATTATTCTCTACGAGCGCCCGCTTGCTGCATGCGAGCAAGGTAGGTTTGCCAATAACTATCGTGCTTGACACCCAAATCATAAAGGTAATCCCACGAATAAAGCCCCGTATTATGACCGTCTGAAAACACCAGCTTGACGGCATAAGATCCGACCGGCTCAATCGCACTGATATCTATATTTTTCTTGCCCACTTGCAGTACTTCCTGCCCCGGGCCGTGCCCACGCACCTCGGCCGACGGGGAAAAAACTCGCAACAGCTCGCATGAAAAGCGATATTGTTTACCGTCATCAAAAGTAATTTCAAGCTCGCGCGACTTTTGGTGAAGCTTGATTTCAGTCGGGCGCGGGGAAGTAGGGGTCAAGCCAGCCATATGAAAAGTCTATTTAAGTATTTTGACATGATACTTGGAGACGGGCGATTGGGGTGAGACATCCATCGTCGTCATCCGCTGAACAGAGAGATGGGGAACTAAAGAGCCGCGCCAAAGAAATCAACATTCAACTTAGCGGCGCATCATGGCATCTCAACCTAAAAGCTGTCACACAACCTTCACAAAGCTGAAATATGATGAGTGAGTTGATAAATAGTGAACTGCTACAAAAGAGGCTATGAAATGAATCCGACCATTATGGTGGTGGAAGACGAACCGGCAATTCAGGATCTCATTCAGATCAATCTTGAAATGAGCGGCTATCGCGTATTGACGCATGACAGCGCAGAAGATGCTTTGAAACACATTCAGATTGAGCTGCCCGATTTGGCACTGCTAGATTGGATGCTGCCAGGCATGAGTGGACTGGATATGGCGCGCCGTTTGCGTAGTGACTCTCGCACTAAAACCCTGCCAATTATTTTATTGACAGCACGAGGCGAGGAAGAAGACAAGCTCAAAGGTCTGGAAACCGGCGCGGATGATTACATGGTAAAGCCGTTTTCAGTACGTGAACTAGAGGCGCGGATAAAGGCTGTATTACGCCGCCGCGCACCTGAATTAACCCAGGACATGATTGAATATCACGGCTTAAAACTTGATCCCGCCTCACATAAGGTATCCGGCAACGCAAAAAATCTCAGCATGGGCCCTACCGAATTTCGTTTACTACACTTTTTTATGACTCATTTAGAGCGTGTTTACTCGCGTACGCAGCTACTTGATTTTGTCTGGGGCGATCATGTTTTTATTGAAGAGCGAACGGTTGATGTGCATATTCGCCGATTGCGCTCCGCACTAACTCCCTCCGGCCACGAAAATCTCATTCACACTGTGCGCGGCAGTGGTTACCGGTTTGCGCTTGAATAGCCCAAGTTGTTGGAACCCGCTTTTTGCCAAGCCTGCGCCTGCCCCCATGTTGGCACCTCCTGTTGGCGCCGAGGTTGTCTCCTATGTCCAGCTTGCAATCCGTTTGACAGGGTGGCGTAAAATGAGGGAATGAGTACCAGGCTGTTCCTCTATTAATTATTGCGTTCATCTCTTTAAAGCTCATGGCTATGTCAGCCGTTTACAAAATCACCTTCACTGCGCTGGCACGCGTCGCTTTATTGAGTCTGCTATTCGGCGCAACGATTGGTATGATTTGGGGTTCAACTTCAGGCGGAATCGCCGGTGCATTTATAGTTTTTCTATGTTTTTGGTACTACGCCTGGAAATTAGCGCAGCTTTCAGAATGGCTAAATGATCCCAAGGCCGCTAACCTGCCAGATGGTTTTGGCGTGTGGGGCGAAACGCTAGGAAACCTTTACCGCCTGATTCGCCTTGAGCGCACTGCCCAGCACGCTCTCGCTACAACACTTGATCGTTTTCAGGAGGCAGCCTCGGCATTGCCTGACGGGGCAGTCATGCTTGACAATCAGTACAACATTGTTTGGTGTAACCCTAATGCGGAGGCGCACTGGTCGATTTCGCTGGGTCGGGATCGTATGCAAACAATTACTTATTTAATCCGCTATCCCGAATTTATTGATTATCTCAACACACGCAAGTTCGGACAACCACTAACGCTCAAAATTTCACAGCCTAAAACTTCATCATCGGCAACTGATGTCACCTTAAGTGTGCAGCTGGTATCGTTCGGAGATGAGCAAATGTTATTGCTCTCCCGTGACATCTCCGAGCGTGAACAACTAGAAACCATGCGCCGTGACTTCGTTGCCAATGTTTCGCATGAACTGCGTACGCCGTTAACGGTGCTGCTCGGCTTTTTGGAAACCATTTCTGCTGCCGGCAATTCGAATCCTGTGGTCATTGAAAAATCACTTGCGCATATGGGTTCACAAACATTGCGCATGGAGCGATTGGTAAATGATCTGCTGGCGCTTTCACGGCTGGAGGACAATCGAAATCGTCTGACGGCCGCACCTATCAATATGCCAGAGCTAATTGCCGGCATTGCTTTGGATGCGCAGCATCTATCTCAAGGACATCATAAAATTGTTTTGGAAAGTGACACTGGCTGGCTGGTTGGCAATCGCGATGAAATTTCCAGCGCATTAAGTAACTTAGTCACCAACGCAGTGCGCTATACGCCCGCTGGCGGGCAAATTAGTTTGCGCTGGTCAACTCAAAACGGGGCATCTATGTTCTCGGTGAGCGACAATGGTGAAGGCATTCCTGCCGAGCATTTACCCCGCTTGACTGAGCGTTTTTATCGGGTTGATCGCGGTCGCTCGCGCGCCTCTGGCGGAACGGGTTTAGGCTTAGCGATCGTGAAGCATGTGCTGCTGCGCCACGGCGCTCAGTTGGAAATTACCAGTTCACAACATGTCGAGACACATGGCACCGAGTTCAGGATTGTCTTTCCGGTTGAACGGACATGCCCTTCGCAACCTTCGCTGCAAATTCATGCGGCATCCGCCGCCGGCTAAAATCATTACTTCACACATACAGTCACTGGCCGCATCAGTTAAAATAACATTTGATATTTCTTGAGCCGTTAAATAATGATTGGTCTTCTTATTGTTGCCCACGGCACTTTGGGTGAAAGCTTGATTCACTGCGCCTCCCACGTGATCGGCAAACGTCCTTTATACCTACGCCAGTTAGGTGTAACTATCCATGATGACCCCGATGCGATCTTGCCGCAGGGGCGAGACTTGATCCGGTTTCTGGATCAAGGCGAGGGAGTCTTGGTCATGACTGATATTTTTGGCGCTACACCGGCGAATATTGCCTGCAGATTACTGGATCCTGGCTTTGTGGAGGGCGTGTCAGGGATTAATTTACCAATGTTGGTAAAAGCACTGACCTACCGGGACTTGCCGATGCAGGCGCTGATTGAAAAAACCCTATGCGGCGCGAAAGAAGGCGTTATTTCAATGCCTTCTACACCCTGCTCACAACAAAAATCTGGGGCTTTGTCGTGATCAAACAAGATACGGAAATCATCAACAAACTTGGCCTGCACGCGCGCGCTTCGGCAAAGCTGACTCAGACAGCAGGACAATTTTCGGCCGATGTGTTTATCACAAAAGCAGGAAAGCGCGTTAATGCCAAATCGATTATGGGCGTCATGATGTTGGCTGCTGGTAAAGGCACTCGGATTGAGCTGGAAGCAAATGGCCCCGATGAAGAAGCCGCGCTGGCAGCCGTTGTTGCGCTCATTAACGATAAATTTGGTGAAGGCGAATAGCGTGTCCTTTACCTTGCACGGTTTAGGGGTTTCTGGCGGCATTGCGATCGGCCACGCGCATTTGGTAACGAGCGCTTCGCTCGAAGTGGATCACTATCAAATTCCGGAAGAATTTGTTGCGCGTGAGGTTAAACGTTTCGATAAGGCCGTTAAAAATGTTCGTACTGAACTGGATGCATTAGAAAAAGAAATAAAGGCAACGCAACGCGGTGATGCTTCGGCTGATATGGCCGCATTTCTAACTGTTCACCGCATGATTCTGGAAGACCCTTCGTTTACGGAAACTCCGCGTGAGGTTATAGCCCGCGAATCCTGTAATGCAGAATGGGCATTGAAATTACAACTTGATGATCTGCTCGCACAATTTGCAGATGTACAGGACGAATATTTGCGTGAACGCAAAACAGATGTACGGCAAGTGGCTGAACGTATTGTTGCTGCATTAGCGGGCCAAGGCGGTGTGGTGCCAGAAAAATTACGCGAACGAGCCGAGGACACGATTTTAGTCGCGCACGATCTGTCGCCAGCTGATGTCATTTTATTCAAAGATCATAAGGTCGCTGCTTTTGTAACAGATGTTGGTGGCTCAACCTCGCATACCGCGATCCTTGCTCGTAGCCTTGCCATTCCGGCGATTGTTGCGCTGCATACCGCGCGCGAATTAGTGCGCGAAGACGAAGTGATTATTGTTGATGGCACTCAGGGCGTAGTGATTATTGACCCTGATGAGACCGTGCTCGCAGAGTATCGCTTGAAACAAAATCAGTGGAAGCTTGAGCGACAAAAATTATCAAGGATCAAAACGGCGCTTGCTGAAACGCTGGATGGCACGTTAATCGAGCTGCACGCCAATATTGAGCTTCCCGGTGACCTGGCCGCTGTTAAACAATCGGGCGCTACAGGGATTGGTCTTTTCCGCACTGAATTCCTGTTTATGAACCGTAAAGATACGCCTGACGAAGAGGAGCAGTTTGCGGCGTACAAAACAGTCGCTGAAGGCATGCGTGGACAACCAGTGGTGATTCGCACACTGGATATTGGCGCGGATAAAACTCTGGATGGTACCGATCTTGGCACTGCACACTCAGCCCTTGGACTGCGGGCGATTCGTTATTGTTTGTCAGAACCCCAGCTATTCAACACTCAGCTGCGAGCGATTTTGCGTGCATCCCGGTTCGGCAATGTGAAAATTTTGATCCCCATGCTGGTTTCGGTCACTGAATTACGACAAACCATTACGGCTTTGGATATCGCTAAAGCCCAGCTAAAAGCAGAAGGCAAAAAATTTAATGATGAAATTCAGGTCGGCGGAATGATTGAAATACCCGCAGCTGCTATTGCATTACCGATGTTCTTGAAGACCCTGGATTTTCTCTCGATTGGCACTAACGACCTGATCCAATATACCTTGGCAATCGATCGGGCTGACGACACCGTTGCACATTTATATGATCCACTCCACCCAGCCGTGCTCATGCTGATCTCAAACGTCATCCAGCAGGCCAATGCCGCCAATATACCTGTCGCGGTTTGCGGCGAAATGGCTGGAGACGTAGAGTTGACGAGGCTCTTGCTTGGTTTTGGTTTAAGGCATTTCTCGATGCATCCGGCTAATTTATTGCCGGTGAAGCAGCGCGTGCTGATGAGTAATCTGCCTGATGTAGAGCCCGTTGCTGCCAAAATTTTAAAATCAGGTGATCCCGAAAAAATAAGGTCGTTACTGGATAAGTTAAACGCATAGTTGTAAACTTTTTTATGAGCGAATTTTTAAATGTTAGGTGAAATCAAACATGTGACGCAATATGAGTCCAACAAACACCGTCGTTGGTTCTATGACGATTTTTTTGATTTATACACATGGGAAAACTTCGACGGCGATTTGCTGGGCTTTCAATTTTGCTATGCAAAGGATGATGCTCAGCGTGCGTTACGCTGGCCGTTGGAGACCGGCTATCAGCATGAAGGTGTCGACCAGCCAGAAGAAAAACCCGGTCGTGCCATGAGCGCAATTTTTGTTGCTGATGGCGCTTTTGATCGCGACTGTATTGGCGCGCGTTTTCAGCATGAAAGTATAGAGCTGCCATCCAAAATTTCAACTTTTGTTATCGAAAGAATTCATTCCTATACAGCCATTCAATAAGGATTGCACGATATCTTCAGCGCCCATGCTTCAAACTCCAGTATCGGCTGGGCTCTACGCAGCAATCTCTCTTTGAGAGTCGCATTCTTTGGCCGGTGTAAAAAACTTATTTAACAACTGGCCGCAAAATTTTCTGCCTCGTCTAGTTATTACTCATTGGGTGGCCTACGGCATATATGCTGAGTGCACACTTTTTTCCTCGGAGTATTTTTGATACACATGCATTTTAAACATCTTTTTATATTTAATTTTATGTTGGTCAATTTATTTGCCGCCGCTTCTATCTCAGCATGGGCGCTGCCTGACAAAAATTCACGCCTGCAACATCACGCCCTGCCAGCGACAATAGAAAATCCGAACGCGGCTAATGCGCACGCAGATTTTGGAAGAGTTTCTTTAATGGCAGCGACCATCGCGCAAGAGCTTTCACAAGCTTGCCCATTTACCGATGCTGCCGATCAAAAAGCGCTAGAAGTTTGCAAAGCAAAGTTGTATGGCGATTCAGTGTTGCGCAAAAGTTTAGCGGAGTATTTGTTATGGGGCCGCCTACCTGCCACTGTTTATGTTTAATGGTGTCTACTCGGTGATTTTTGACGAACGTGAAAAAATGTACCGTGTAGAACTGGTAGCCGCGTTTCGCAATCGCTTAGCTCCAGGACAGTTTCCATATCCGTTTTGGCACGATGAAAATAAATGGGCGCTTTATCAAGGCGCTAATCAGCTAACGATGTGGTTTGGCCTAAAGAATAGCGGCCAAGGCAAAATTAGCACTGAGCATATCAAGGTGATGCAATTTTCAACCTTCGGAAAAGACCATACCGGCATACCGACTGCGATCACCAAACCAGAATTTACTGCCGAACAAAAGCAGTGGATGTGGACGGACTCTGCCGGCAAAACTCAGCCTGCTGTTACGCTATTCGATAATCTTTACAGCGCCAACAACCCTAATCTAAAAAAATTGGACACCACTTATCGGGCCGTTGCACTCGAACTACGTAACGCGGAATGTTTGAATTGTCACGTGCCTGACAACCCCGATAAATCCAAACGTCTGGTGCTGCTGCAGACCCCTGCGCATGCTGAAGCCGAAATGAGTCGCGTGATCAAGAGTGTGCGACAAGGACGTATGCCGCTGGATGAGATTGGTATTGAAAAGCGCATGTCGGATAATTTAAAAAGTCATTTATTGAGTAAAGCCGAGGCATTTGCCGAGGCTATCCATGAAGCAAAAATATGGGAAGCGGGTACTAGCGCGAAGCGAATCTCTCCGTGAATAGGCCCAGCTTTATTACAGGAATTAGCATTATTTTTATGATGCTTGCGGGTTGCATCAGCAACCCAATTCTACCGAATGAAATTCGTTTTACATATAAAGAGTTATCCGAGCGACTGACAAAATGCTTTCCGATTGAGAAAAATGTTGCTGGTTTGCTGGACATAAAACTCACACGACCACAAATTAGTGCGGGCGCAGAGACGGGGGAAATCAGCCTGTTAATTTTTTCGGTTGACGCCGAAGTAAAGCTGCCACTCACAGGCAAGAGCTCGGCGGCGTCAGTCATCATTTCAGGTGTGCCGCGCTACCGCTCGGCTACTCGGGAAATTTTCTTAACTAATACCAAATTGGACTCATTGCGCGCTGACAATATGCCTCATGCCTTGTCGGCAGCACTTGCAAGAGCCGCCGCTGATATCGCCAGAGATTATCTGGATGGCAAGGCGATATATAGCTTTAAAGAAGATGATTTGAGGCGCTATGGCTTGACATTGAATCCGCAGCGTATTGATGTGCGGCGCGAAGGTATCGTTTTGATCATGAGGTGAAGATTTGTGCGGAACGATAATTTCCAGTTCTTAAGTGCGCTGCGATGTTTTTATTAAATATTTTTTGCTGGGTTGAAAATTTAGTCCTAGTTGCATCTTCATTTAAGGAGTTCATTTGGATCTTTTGCTGTTGTTCAAAGTATTTATTTTAGGAATTGTTGAAGGTCTAACCGAATTTTTGCCGGTCTCATCTACTGGACATTTGATCTTAGTGGGCGACTTATTAAATTTCAATGATGAGAAAGGAAAGGTATTTGAAATCGTCATTCAAACTGGCGCAATTCTGGCCGTTTGTTGGGAATACAGGGCAAAGTTACTATCGACATTTTCTGGCATTACAAGGGACCCGGTTGCGCAGCGTTTTACTTTGAATTTATTTGTCGCCTTTTTGCCAGTGGCCATACTGGGATTGGCCTTTAATACGGCAATCAAAGCGGTATTATTCAAACCTGTGCCGGTAGCTTTAGCGTTCATGATTGGAGGCGTCATCATTTTATTTGCAGAGCGCTGGTACAAAAAGCGACTGACGCATGAGCGTGTGGTGCTGGTTGATAGCGTCGATCAACTTACATGGATACAGGCATTGAAACTTGGCTTTGCGCAATGTGCGGCGTTGATCCCGGGTACCTCACGTTCGGGCGCCACTATTATTGGAGGTTTGTTTTTTGGCCTGTCACGAAAATGTGCGACCGAATTTTCATTTTTTTTGGCTATTCCAACGCTGTTCGCAGCGACCGTATATTCGCTTTGGAAAAGCCGGGATTTGTTGTCAATGGCTGATTTTCCGATGTTTGGGGTTGGCTTTACAGCGGCATTCATAAGCGCGTTTGTGGTGGTACGCTGGCTAATTCGTTATATCAGCACCCATGATTTCACGTTCTTTGCATGGTACAGAATCGTGTTTGGATTAGTGATTTTTAGTACGGCCTATTTTGGTATTGTGAAATGGACTCCTAATTAAATAGCCGATTTGCAATAACAACGCGTGCACCTATTCATAAAAAACCTTGCCGTTATTGCAAGGTTTTTTATGAACTTTTAATCATGCTGGAGAAGTGTAAGTCCGGGCGCAGAACCCCGTATCAAGCTACTGCCATATGACGGGTGTATTGCCGGATCAACGCCATCAATTGCTCTTCTTGATAGGGTTTACCCATATATTCATTTACGCCTAATTCCATGGCACGATTACGGTGTTTATCGGCGGTTCGTGAAGTGATCATAATAATCGGAATGTGTTTTACTTTGGCATCTGCGCGCACATTTCGCGCAAATTCGAAGCCATCCATTCTGGGCATTTCAATATCGAGCAAAATGATGTCGGGCTCAATATCTTGAAGCTGCTGCAATGCGTCGACACCATCCTTTGCAGTGGCGACTTCAAACCCTTCGCGCGTGAGCATGCGACCGGTAATTTTGCGTACGGTTAAAGAGTCATCCACTACCATTACCAGCGGAACGGCGCGTTTCAGCACCGGCTTTTCTTTCAAGAAACCTGAGTCATCGAACGTATTTGCTGCAATGCCCTCTGCTAGAGATGGCCCCTGCGAAACTCTCGGCGCTTCTGTAACGGTGGCGTCGATTTGCAGATCCTGAACCTTTGCATCAGCTGGATCACCGCTGACAGCAATGGGAGCATGCCTTTCAACAACTATGGTAGCTGCTTCACGGAACGCAAGCTGCACTGGATTCATAATCAAAACAACCTGCCCAGAACCCATCACCGTGGCGCCAGCGACTCCAACCAGACGCGCTAGCTGGGGGCCAATGTTTTTCACCACAATTTCTCGATTGCCGATGATGTCATCAACTTGTACAGCAGCGCGCTGCTGGCCGCTCTTGGCAAGAATTACGAATGCCTTGCGCTGCGGCGATAAAGTAGGTTTCCCACCAACCAATGCTTCCATGGACCGAAGTGGATATTTATTGCCTTTCCAGTCAATTTCATTCAATGCGAGCAGTGGTTCGTAACGCTTACCCTTATATTCCTGAACCTGCTCAATCATGACGGATGGGATGGCGTACATCTTTTCGCCTACGATGACCATCACCGCTTGGGTGACGGCCAGCGTTAGCGGCAAGGCGATCGTAAAGGAAGTGCCACGGCCCGGCGTTGATGAAATGTCGATGCGGCCACCTAGCGACACGATTTCGCTACGCACCACATCCATACCAACACCGCGTCCCGCAATTTGGGTAATTTCATCGGCGGTTGAAAAACCCGCCATGAAAATATATTGCGTCAATTGCGCTTCACTAACTTCTGCATTTACATCCAACATACCTTTTTGGATGGCTTTTTCACGAATGCGGGCAAAGTTTAAACCGCTGCCGTCGTCAGTCAGTGTGAGCATTACCTCATTCCCAACTTGCTGCGCGTCGATAGTGATTTCGCCAATTTCAGATTTGCCTGCTGCGATGCGCTGCTGAGGTAACTCAAGGCCGTGAGCCACTGCATTACGCAGCAAATGTTCAAAAGGGGCGGTGATTTTTTCGAGTACGGAACGGTCAATTTCTACGCGCACTCCGCGAAATTCCAGATTGGCCTTTTTATCCAGCTCTTTTGCGGTTTGACGTATCAGACGATGGAAGCGATCTTGCAAATTACCCAAAGGCACCAACCGCACGCCCATTAAACCTTGTTGCAAATCGCGGTTCAAGCGCAATTGCTGCAGTAACGCCGCATCGGATTCATCCAGATTTTTTTGCAGCGATTGCTGCAGTGTCACCACGTCGTTAAGGCTTTCCGCCAGGAATCGTGTCAACTCTTGCATGCGCGAGAAGCGATCAAACTCCAATGGATCAAAATTCTCGCCGTGTTCTTGCTGTTCTTTAATCCGCGACTGGATCTGCGTTTCTGCCTGAATTTCAATTTCGCGTAACTGCGATTTCATGCGGCTAACGTTATCGTTTAATTCCAGCAGCGCGCGTTTGAACGCCTGCATTTCAAGGTCAACGCGTGATCGGGCAATCGCCAACTCACCCGCTTCATTGACGAAGCGATCGATCATGTCGGCGTTTACGCGCAGCAGCGCTTGCCGTTCACGACCCTCTAGTTTTTCACCTTCAGCAACGATTTCGGCACGCGCTGCGGCCAACTTCGCCATAGGTACAGGTAACTCGCCCGGCACATCCAGAATAATAGGAATTTCAATGGGGGCCGCAAGCTCGCCTTTGCCTAAATTATCAATTGCCGTATTAAAGCGATCAAGCCCGTCATCCACATCATCAAATTTGCGCGCAAGCGGCGACGCATCGGCATCCATGTTGATGATTTTAGCTTCGAGAACGTGAGCAAGTTCGCCCAGACGCATTAACCCTGCCATGCGTGCAGAACCCTTCAAGGTATGTAAGTGGCGCGCCAATTCTGTGACCGGCGTATGGTTTTGCGGGGCGGCGCGCCAACGACGCAACGCATCGCCCACTTGCGACACAATCTCACGCGCCTCTTCCAGAAATATCGGCATTAAATCTGCATCTATATCATCAACAACAGCGCGGCGATCTCTGCCGGACTCAAACGCGGCTTCGCGTTCATCGCGGGACACTTCTGGTTCGCGACTACTCCACGAATCAACTATCGCGGGAGTCATTCCAGCGGACGCAATTGCCGACGGCGTCAGTGTCTCAATGGAAATGGGCGCGGGCACAACAGGCGCAACTGACATTTCAATAACAGGCTCCGTTACCAAGCTTGTCTCTGCGGCAAACGA
>JANYDB010000082.1 GCA_025359985.1 Burkholderiales bacterium
GCGCAGCTATTCGGCTGATGAAATTGATCCTGCCGACAGCGACGACACCACCTATACCGCCACCGATTGGATGGCTTACGAAATTTCCATTGTCACCGTCCCCGCCGATGCCTCGGTCGGCATCGGTCGCGCCGTGAACGATGAAGAAAAAGAAGTGCGCATTGTGCGTGCCGCGCCCGCTTTTAAAAGTCTCACCCCCGAAGTTGTACCCCCACCCCCGGCGTCAGCCGACTCCGAAAAAACGAAAGGAATCACCATGCCTCCAGTAATCGAAACGGCTGATACAGCCATTGTTGAACAAACCCGCGATTCGGCTATTGCCGCCGAGCGCACTCGCGTTACCGAAATTGAAGCACTCTGCGAAAAACACAAAATCAGCACCGAGGTTCGTCGCGGCATGATAAAGGGCGGCGCAACGATTGAGCAGGCGCGCGGCACCGTTTTGGATGAAATGCTACGCACCAAACAGGACCCAGTCGCCTCGTTAGGTAATGGCGCAAATCCAGATTTAACCGCAAGCGAAAAAGCACGGTATTCACTGATCCGCGCCGTTAACGCGGCCGTAAAAGGCGATTGGAAAGAAGCTGGTTTTGAGCGTGAAGTTTCCGGCGCAATTGCCCAACGCTCGCAGCGCGGCGAAACGGTCGGATTTTACATGCCGACGAACATTGATTTTGCGATGCAAACCCGTGCCCCGTATGCCGTCGGTGCGCAGGCCACGGGTGGCGCATTGGTGCAGCAGCAATTGATGGCCGGAAATTTTATCGAACTCTTGCGTAATAAAGCGCGGGTTCTGCAACTGGGTGGCACGTTGCTCTCCGGGTTGGTCGGCAACGTGGACATCCCGCGCCAATCCGGTGCATCGACTGCCTACTGGGTCGGTGAGGGCGCAAACATTCCAGAATCAGAGGCCACGTTTGAAAAGCTCGGCCTCACGCCGCGCACGCTTGGCTGCTACAGCTACATGACGCGAAATATGTTGCTTCAGGCTACGCCGGACATCGAAATGCTGGCACGCGCCGATTTGCTGGCTGTGATCGCGTTGGAAATTGATGCCCGTGCGCTCTACGGCACCGGTGCCGGTGGACAACCAATGGGCATCGCCAACACCTCCGGTATCGGCTCGGTGATTGGTGGCACCAACGGCGCACAATTTTCGATTGATAATTTTATCGATCTGGAAACCCAAGTCACCGCCGCCAACGTGGGCGATGACACGCTCGCGTATTTAGCCAACGCCAAAACCATCGGCTGGGTTAAAAAACTGAAAGCCAGCACCGGTTCGTACCTCTGGTCAAATTCGGTGGGCGCGTTCGGTCAGCGTACCGTTACGCCGGGCGATTTAAACGGCTACCCCGTAGCACGCTCCAACCAGGTGCGCGCCAACCTGACTAAGGGCACCGCAACCGGCATTTGTTCCGAGTTGTTTTTCGGTAATTGGTCAGAGTTGTTCGTCGGCGAATGGGGCGTTTTAGAAATTTTACCAAACGCATATGGCGCTGGCTACCGTTCCGGCAGCGTTGAGCTGCGTGCCATGCAAACCATCGACATCGGTTTGCGCCACGCCGCTTCGTTCGCGGTGCAATCCGATGGACTGACCGCTTAATTTTTAGTCAGCGTTGCGCAAAAATTAAGCAAAAAAACGACGGCGTTCCTTCAAGAAAACGCCGTCGTCCTCCCCCTTATTGCTTGTTTACAAATTATTTTTTTAAAGGAAAAAATCATGTATGACATTGGATCGTTAGCCCTCGTTAATTTGCTGCCCACCCCCGTCGCGGCGGGCTTCACTGTTACCGCCAACGGCGCCGGCGTTGATGCAAAAGATTTTGTTGGTATCGGTGCGCTGGTGCTCGATTTTTCAGCAGGCACTGGCACCGCGCCCACCTTGAACGTAAAAATTCAGGATTCTGACGATAACACCACGTTTGCCGATCTCGCCACACCCGTCGCGTTTGCGCAAGTCGGTGCGGGCGCATCACAGCAACGCCTCGCGCTAAATATGGACGCCGCGCGCCGCTACATCCGGGTGGTTTCCACCATTGGCGGCACCACGCCCGCGTTCATTGGCTCCGTCAATCTGTTGGGTCGCAAACAAGTGATGCCGTAAAAAACGAATGC
>JANYDB010000004.1 GCA_025359985.1 Burkholderiales bacterium
CACATCACCGGCCATTTTTACATCAGCCGCTGGGCCAACCACCTGGAAATTTTCGGTGAACATAATGCCATCTTTGACTTTAACATCGCCGTCAATACTGTTGAACGCGAAGCCTTGCGAGAAAATATCCCGAAAGTCCAGCGTGATGCGCCGTGGCAAAGATTGCAGGCTGATCAAGCCCAGTAATTTACCCGCGCCAGGCTCGATTTTTGCGAATTGTCCGTTACGCGCGCCGACTTTAAAGTTACCCGATAAATTAACCAGTTGCATCTGATAGACGTGCCCCGGCCAGGCGAGCTTGCCTTCCAGCTTGGCAGTACCGCCGCGCAAATAATCGCCAAAGCCGAACTGGGCAAAGAGCGCATTCAGATTCGATGACTCAAGCTTGATATTGACCGTCGTTTGCGAGCGTTCGTTGGCGTTAGTGAGATCACGGCCAGCCGTATTTGCAACCTGCCCCAAACGCTCCGGCTCTGCGGCGTGCTGCCAGATGCCATCCATATCCAGTCTCACATGGCCGTTGGAAATGGTGAGTTGATCAATTTTCCAATTCGCCCCCTGTGCTCCCTGTGGATTGGCGCGAAGCTCCAGCTTGCCCATCCAACGATCTTTCAGCGTAAATTGCTCAGCCACAATATCGAGCGCGGGAAATTCGGCGTTTTTCAACACTTTATTTTGGTCCGCTGCCGCCGAAATTGACGCTGGATTAATGGCTTCATCAACCAATACAAAATTTGTCAGCCGGGCACGGATCGATCCGCGGTCATTAAAGGCACCGGGGCGCCACGTAACGTCACCGGACGCTTCAGGGCTATCCACCACAAAGCGCCAATCTTCCGTGCCATGACGGCCCTTGAGCGTCATGCCTTTAAACTGTCGTCCATACGCGATCAAACCACCTAATTTAAAATCAAAACCTGCAACAAGTGATTCATTTTTCGCGGCTTGGGTTGATGCGAGGGGCGCGGTAGTTGATGACGCATAGAAACCCTCAAACGCGGCGCGCCATAAATCAAGATCAAATTGTTTCAAGCGCCCTGTAAACCAGATACCTTCAGGAATCGGCATCGTGGCCGCCGGATCAGCGGCGGAGCCGATCGTGGCGACACCGCCGAGCAGGGCGACCGGCGTGCCAGCTGCATCAAAACGCCGCTGAAAGCGGGCATCTATTCGGGTATCGGGCTGATCTACCGAGGCCGCCAGTGCTGGCGCAGCTATCGGTGCACCTGCAACTGGCTGACTGGCATTGCCCGCCAAGGTCACATGAATTTGCTCAGCAGGCTGCGCCACGTTTACAAACTGAACACGCAGCTGACGCGGCTCATTTGCGCGCTTGGCGAGCGGGTAGGGCAAAGTCGAGACCACCCCGGCCAGGTTGGAATCAATCACAATTTCTGTCGCATCAGCTCGGGCCAGAATCTTGCCGTGAAACTCGGTCGTGCCGCTCACTTGCTGCGGCAACCGGAACGGCAACACCTCGGCCAATTGCGCCATATCGGCACGTGCCGTAAATTCAGTGGTTACGCCTGTATCTCCTCCGCCGTTAACGGTAATCGTGACCGGATTACCGTAGGCGATACCCTGCAGAGCATTGCCCGTCGCCGCTGCTGGGCCATTGACACTAGAA
This sequence comes from Burkholderiales bacterium, assembly GCA_025359985.1. Lineage (GTDB taxonomy): Bacteria > Pseudomonadota > Gammaproteobacteria > Burkholderiales > Usitatibacteraceae > UKL13-2. Next base: position 1,628 of record JANYDB010000004.1, read on the forward strand.
CCAGAAGCACCTGCCAATGATGTGCTTTGCACACCACGCTCGGTAAAAACAATCATGCCGGTTAAATTAGTTACCGTAGGGCCCACCACCGGCTTGGCTGTGGCCCGCAACAGGGCGTACTTGCCATTGACTTTAATGACACCTGTACCTGCAACAAGCGGCACCGCGAGTCCTAAATCCAGCTTGCCATATCCGTCCATGGCAACCACTTTGGAAAAACCGCCCACGGTATTGGCGAGCGGGCTTTCCCGCAAAAATTTCGCAACCTCTTCTGCACGCGCATCTGCCGTGAGGTTGATCGCAATCAACCCGGTCTTGTCATTGAGATCAGCAATCGCAATGCTGCTGCGTTTGATGTTGGTGTTAAGAATTTTTGCGGCGTCAATCGCCAGGCCAAATTTAGTATTGTCAAAACTTAATACACCATTGATATTATTAACGGCGGGCCAATCATCGTTGTAGCGAAAATCAACATCCTTGATGGCGGCGCGCGCCGTAAAAGTGCCCCCCTTGCCGTTACGAAACGGGAATTCATAGAGCTCACCTTTGAGCTGAAAAGTAGCCGAGGTCATTTCACCATTTTGCAGCGCATGCTCCAGATAGCTGCGGGTTCGGGCAATACCGTTCGGTAAATATTGACCGACGGCGGACGCCTTGACATGCGAAAACTTGCCTTTAATATCGACCGAACCCGGGCCTTTTTCTTCTGCAGCTCGCGCGCCGCTGGACCGCAGTCGAGAATAAAGCCCAGAAAATTCACCGGTTAAATCCGCGTTGGCAAAATTGACATTCGAAAAATCAACCTCGGTAGCATCCTGGTTTACGCGCCATTTACCGGCACTGTCGAATGTATCAAACTTAAGCGGTGCACGAAAAATATGCGGCTCATCCAGCACCAGCATTTTCGATGCAATATTAAATTTACCGCCTTTGTCGTCACCCTCAATCGTGCCTGAAAAATCGGTTACACCGGGATTCTTGCCATCACTGTTTAGCCCAAAATTTTTCAATGTGCTTTTAATGTGATAACCACTCGGCTTCTCTAAAAATCCGCTCCATGCAAACACGGTGTTTTTTACGACGCCACGCGGCTGATAGCGCGTTGCCAAGCCGCGGAGGTCTTTACCGACGGGGAAGGATTCCATCAGCGCAGCCATCACTTTTAGATCGATGTCGTTGCCGCTGATCTCACCCTTGGCTTTGGTCACATCGTTCTGATGCTGCAAAGTGAGCGAAAAATCGGTCGGTGGCAGCACTACGCCCTCGCGCGTAAGGATCTCCAGCGCTTTGCTGCCGACCATGAAGCCGCCTTCCTGCGCTTGGTATTCGATTCGCCCGGCCAACTTGGCAATATTGAGCGGGGCCAGATCGGTATCAAGCTGCGCGCGCACGTCGATCAAGTGCAGATCAGCGGTGATCGCACGAATAGGGTTGAAGGCTGCGTATCTGAAAACCGGAGCTGTAGAAGCTGAGACCGCCGCTGGCAAAGATGGCGTCGACGATACAGCCACCGATAATGGTGTGATCGTGTTGTCAATTTCAATCCAGGCGCGCAGATTGCCGATACCCGTCTGCAAAGCGGTCGGCACTGGCGCATGCTGACGCAGCTCGGTGAGACTTGCATCAGTCGCTGCTGTATATAGCGTGCCTTTGACGATCCAGCGACCATCCACATTGTCGAGCTGCAAATCTGCATTTGCGTCAATTTTGCGGGCGAGCCTGACCGGTGGCGCAGCCGTAAAACCTAAGCGGTGTCCCCTGCCCCTCTTTTTAATTTGCAGACCAACCTCCGTAAAACGCAACGGTCTGCCGGGGGTAAGCTCATCGTTCCAGGTGAGTGTGGCGTTGCGTATGGCCAGCCCCGGTTGTTCCAATAAAAATGTCAGCAACTGGCCATCGTCTTCAGTCGATTTAGGCTGATTAAGCGCGCGCCCAGCAAAATAAATGAACCCATCCTGATTGCGGCTTATGACCAATTCAGGACCGTCCAGAACGATCTCTGCGAACCGGACTTGCCCGGCGATTAACGACCACCATGACAATTCAGCGGTAAGACGTGGCAGCTTCAGCGCAATCGCACCCGCTGGGCGCGCGAGTGAAGTGCTGCTGGCAGGCTCTAAAAAAACGACGTCTTCGAGCTCAACATAAGGCCGCAGGCCAGCCCATCCACCGCGAATGGCATGCACTGAAACATCCATGCCAGTGGCGATTGAAAAGCGGCTGATAATATCGGCTTGATGGCTCTCGATGTTGGGCAGCACGGCGTAGCGCAATATCAGCGCAACAACAGAAAATAATATCGCTGCGGTGACTGCCAGCCAAAACAGGCTGCGCGCACAAAAACGCATGATATGGTGCCCAAAATGACGCCTAAAATGAAAACCTGCTTTGATAATGACGCAACTCCAACGGGGTAAAACGTGATGCCTGACCAGGCAGAAGACCAAGGATAACGTGTGCAGGATAGGGTGTGCAGAATTTGCGTACAAAAATTACATTGCCCGCATGCTATTTTAACGATCCATTGCCTTTGCGGGGCAATAACCCTGTTTTTTATAGCCTTTACATCCACGACTGTCCGCGAATGGCCACGAACATAATGCTCACTTTCGACCACCAACTTAGCCAAATGTTGCATGCGTCCCGCTATGCCGAGCGGCTCTGCCAGGCCAAGCCATATCTGGTGGATGAACTACGCGTGAGGGGCCATGAGCCCTTTGTTTTTATCCTCCCCCTGATTACGCCCCTCTCCTCGGCTGATATACAGCAGGCTTTGACGGTATTCAGCAGCACATCTTTACAGTCTGCACAACTTGAAGCGCCTTTTCATGCGGCTTTACGCTGTCTACGCCAGCGGGTCATGCTGCGGCTGATTTTTCGCGATATCAATGGTCTGGCCGATTTTGCCGAAGTCGCCGCCACTATCTCGGCACTGGCCGAGATAACGCTAAGCGCCGCCCTTCCATTCCACGCCCGCGTAGTTGCTCGTCAATACGGCATGAGTGAAGCTGCGCTGGGGCATGAAAACGCGCAGCTTGTTGTCGTCGGCATGGGCAAGTTAGGCGCAAATGAATTAAATGTGTCATCCGATATTGATCTGATTTTTGTTTATGCCGCCGATGGGGATGCCACCGCCGAGCGTTCATGGCATGAGTTTCATGCCGAAACGGGCAAGCGGGTTATCCGTGCGCTGGATCAGCTCGATGAAAATGGTTTTGTATTTCGGGTTGATATGCGGCTACGGCCGTTTGGTGCCAGTGGCCCACTCGTGTCCAGCCTCGCCTCGCTTGAACATTATTTTCAAACTCAGGCACGCCCATGGGAGCGCTACGCTTGGCTGAAGGCGCGCGCTCTTACCGGCAGCGCCACCACCCAAGCCGCGTTATCAAATATCGTTACGCCATTTGTCTATCGCCGCTATCACGACTATGGCGCCATCAATGAAATGCGCGATCTGCACGCGCAAATACGCGCTGAGGCGCTTAAAAAAAATCGCCTGAACGATATCAAGGTGGGCCGGGGCGGCATCCGTGAAATCGAATTTATAGCGCAACTGTTTCAACTGGTACGCGGTGGCCGTGACCAAGCGCTACAGGTGACCTCTACCCGGCAAGCACTGACGCTGATCGGTGAACGCGGTCTGATCTCTGAAAAAAAAATCGGACGCTTGCAGCAAGCCTATTTATTTCTGCGCAATCTGGAACACCGCCTGCAATACCTAGATGATGCGCAAACCCAGGCGTTGCCATCGGCCGAGCTGGATCGTGAGCGGATTGCACAGACCATGCATTGTAGTGATTGGGCCTCGTTTGAAGCGACGCTAAACCAGCATCGCGATATTGTCACCACAGAGTTTGATTCTTTATTTTTAGCCTCGGAAACATACCCAGCGATTCTGGCAGACGCCGCATTATCAAACCCGGAAGATGGCCTGGAAGCCAGTATCCATGAGGTTCTCGAAGCATTTCCCCTGGACAGGAACGTGGCTGATTCCATTTTGACCCGCGTTAATACCTGGCAGCACTCTTCGCGCACACAAACCTTATCGATAAAAATTAAGGCGCGGATGCATGCGCTGATCCCTGCGCTATTGCGCCAGGCACTCGCCTGCGATCAATCGAGCCAGACATTTTTTCGCCTGCTTGATTTGCTCGATGCTATCGACAAACGTGAAACCTATCTTGCCTTATTGATGGAATATCCGCAGGTGCTGTCCCGCATCGCGCGCATCGCAGCGACGAGTGCGTGGGCTGCAGACTTTTTAAAACGGCATCCGATCTTGCTGGACGAATTAATCACGTCGACGCCTGGCGCTTTGAAAATCGACTGGCCCGCTGAACGTGCCAGACTTAAGGCCGCCTGTGACCACACGGCGGGCGATGTCGAAAAACAATACGAGTTGTTACGTCATACCAAACAAGTCATTACCCTAAAACTTAATATCGCCGACATCGAAGGCCGACTCGGCGTGATGGCCGTATCAGACGAGCTATCGGCGCTGGCAGATATGCTGCTAGATGTCACCCTGGTGCTGGTCAATCGCGCTCTCAACCGGACGCCACTCAATCAACCATCGACTAGCTGGGATGCACCGGCTGGTTTCGCCATCATCGGCTACGGCAAGCTCGGCAGCAAGGAGTTAGGCTATGCCTCAGACCTGGATCTGGTTTTTTTGGTTGATGGCAACATGGCGGCAGGGATAGACGGGTTCTCTAAATTGGCACAGCGACTGAGCGGCTGGCTCAACACCATGACGGCGGGCGGGGTGCTTTATGAAACGGATTTACGATTACGCCCCGATGGTGCTGCGGGCCTGCTGGTATCCACGGTTGAGGCGTTTTATGACTATCAACTGCATCGCGCCTGGACTTGGGAGCATCAGGCGCTCACCCGCGCGCGCTGGTGCGCGGGCGATGCGTCACTCACCGCGCCGTTTGATGCCATTCGTAAAGAGGTGCTGTCGAAACCGCGTACCCGGCAAAAACTCAAAGCAGAAATCATTGAGATGCGTGACAAAATGCGCGCCGAGAAAAAAGATCGTACGGATGCGCTCGATTTAAAACATACCCGTGGCGGCATCGTAGATGTGGAATTTATTGTGCAGTATTTAATACTTGCCTACTCAGCAGAGCACCCTGAATTTTTAGGAAACCTTGGCAATTTTGCGCTGTTGATGCGTTCAGGCGCAATGGGTATTCTGGATGAAGATATCGCCGCGAAAGTGGCCAAAGCCTATCTAGCCTATCGAGAATGCCAACACCGTGCGCGCAATAACAATCAGCTTAAAACCTGGATTGGTGTGAATGAATTGGCAGAGGAACGGCACGCCGTGATCGCGGCCTGGCTTGCATTGTTCGGGTAGTGGTGGCTGGGTTCGCAGAATTCCACTTCAGGCAGCCTGCTATTTTGCCTGCTTCTTCATTGCAATTTGATCACCCGATATTTTGCTCGCACTCTCCAGCATCTCCGCCGCCGCTTTTTTAGTGGCCGCCGTAATCGTAATGCCGCCGAGCATACGCGCGATTTCATCCACACGTTTACCCGCTGTCAGTGGCGAGATTGATGTGCTCACCACGCCGTCCCGCGACATTTTGGCGACCTGAAACTGATGCACGGCGCAAGCCGCAACCTGTGGCAAATGGGTGACGGCGAGAACTTGATGATTGCTGCCTAGTGCGCGCAGCAAGCGCCCCACCACTTCGGCCACCCGGCCACCGATACCTGAATCAACCTCATCAAAAATCATCGTGCCGACGCCGCCTTTGGCCGACGCCATCATTTGAATCGCGAGTGACACGCGCGATAATTCACCGCCGGACGCAATTTTAGCGAGCGGACCCAGCGGCTGGCCTTCATGCGCGGCGACCTGAAACTCACAAGCTTCAAGCCCATTCGCCGAGGGTTCGCGTGGCGAAAACTCAACCGCGAATTTTCCACCGGGCATGGCGAGTTGCTGCAACGATTGGGTCACTTCCATCGCGAATTTTTTAGCGGCAAGCTGGCGCGTTTTGGTGAGCTTTTTCGCGATCTCGCGATAAGCAGCTTCGCTCGCCCGCTCCTGCTCAATCAGCTCATCCAGCGATTGCCCACCCCCCAACGCCGATAGTCGATCCCGTTTTTGCTGCATCATTTCCGGTATGCGTTTGGGCTCGATGCGAAATTTTCGCGCGATTTCCTGCACGTCTGATATTTCACGATCCAGATCGGCTAGGCGCGCAGGATCAACATCAAGCTTGCGTAAATAATGTCGCAGCGCTGAAACCGCTTCACGCAATTCCACGCTGGCCGATTCAATCAAGCTGGCCGCCTCTTTCAGCGCCGGATCAGTATCCGCCGCCTGGTTTAAATCAACCGCGATTTCATCGATTCGGGTAAGCGCTGCCGCTTCGGATTCGGATAATCCGTTGATTGCCGAATCGGTGCTCGCGATCAGACTTGCAGCATTAGCCAAACGACGTTGATCCGCCAGTGTATCCTCCCAGCGCGCGGCTGAAAAATTAAGTTTTTCAAATTCAGAAATTTGATAACTCAACTCTTCAAACTCGCGGGTAATGGCGGCTTCATTGGCCTCGCGGGCGGCGCGGGTGGCGGCCAGTTGCGACCAGCTTGCATGACGTGTGGCCAGGATTTGTAGGAGTGATGCGTTATCTGCAAAATCATCGAGCAGGGTTAACTGCGCATCACGCTTCAATAGCGATTGGTGTTCGTGTTGGCCGTGAATATCAATCAGGCGTTCGGCCAGATCACGCGCCTGACTCAGCGTAACGCTGGTGCCATTGATGAAGGATTTTGAGCGACCACTAGCATCGAGCACGCGACGAAAAATAGTGACGTTAACATCATCATCCGCCAGCTCGTTATCGCGAAGCCATTGGCGGGCATCGGTGGCGGTGCGTAAATCGAATTCAGCCGTGATCTCGGCTTTGGCCTGGCCAACGCGCACGACATTGCCGTCAGCACGCGCACCGAGTGCCAGTGACAGCGCATCAATCATGATTGATTTACCCGCACCGGTTTCGCCGGTGAGCGTCGTGAAACCAGCTTCAAAATCCAGCTCGAGGCTATCGACGATGACGAAATCGCGAATGGTCAGGCTATGCAGCATCAGGTGGTTCTTTCGTTCCAGTGGAGTTTGGTGCGCAGCATACCAAAATAGGAATAGCCTTCGGGATGCAATAAACGTAGCGCGTTGGGATGGGCGCGAATGATTACTTCATCATCAGTTTCAGGATCAAAAAACGCCTGCACATCAAAATTTACGCGAGCATTCGCGCCGCGAATGAGTTTTATGCGAACTTCAGAGGTGCTGGCAATCGCAATCGGCCGGTTTGACAAGGTGTGCGGCGAAATCGGCACGATCGTAAGCGCGGGTAACCCCGGATGCAAAATCGGCCCACCCGTTGACAGCGCATAGGCGGTTGAGCCGGTCGGTGTGGCGATAATCAGGCCGTCTGCGCGCAGTGAATAGATAAATTCGCCGTCGACCGCGACTGCAAATTCAATCATCGTACCCATCGCCCCGCGACTGACCACCACGTCGTTCAAGGCCACGCTTTTAAAAATAGTTTCGCTGCCACGCCGAATTTCGGCATCCAGCATCAGCCGCCCTTCTTCTATATAGCGACCATCCAGCAGGGCCGCCACCAATGTTTCCATTTCATCTTTGGGGATGTCGGTCAGAAATCCCAGGGTACCCAAATTCACGCCGACCAACGGCACCTGATTGATCGCGGCGAGTCGCGCCACGCCGAGCAATGTACCGTCACCACCGACTGCAATCGCCAAATCGACGCTGGCCAGCAGTGCTTCGAGAGGCAATACTTGATCGGCGGCATGACTTAGCAGCGCCGCCACACCCGCATCCACATGCACACGATGGCCGCGTGATTTCAACAGCGCATGCAATGCGTTCAGTGGCTCAGCGCGTTGCACCCGATCCGGCTTGCCGATGATGGCAATAGTTTTAAAAAGTTTTTCCATATTTTCTGATTAAATCATAACCGCTCGTGTAGGGGATATTTTTTTGTTTGCAGGTTTCTACCAACGCTCGCTGGATTTACATACAATAAGTCATGCTTTCTGAACGTGCCCGAATTCTGCTAAAATTTTTAGTTGAACGCCATATTGCGGATGGTCAACCGGTTGGTTCGCGAGCGCTCTCCAAATTTTCCGGCATGGAGCTCTCTCCCGCCTCGATCCGAAATGTGATGGCGGATCTGGAAGAGTTGGGCTACATTGCTAGCCCGCATACTTCGGCGGGGCGCGTGCCAACGCCAAAAGGCTATCGCCTGTTTGTCGATACCTTACTCACGATTCAACCGTTGCAGATAGCCGAGCATGAGCAGATTCGTGCTCAATTGCGCCCAGACGATCCACGCCATATGCTCGCCGCTGCCTCGCAAATGTTGTCAGACCTGACGCACTTCGCGGGTATCGTGATGACGCCGCGCCGTCAGGGTGTGGGCTTGAAACATGTGGAGTTTATGCAGCTATCCGAAAAGCGTGTGCTGCTGATTATTGTGGCCACCGATGGCGATGTGCAAAACCGAATTATCGTCACTGAAGAACCGTATAGCCCATCGCAGTTGGTGGAAGCGGCCAACTATATCAATCAGCATTATGCAGGCTATGAATTCGATCAGATTCGCGAGAAGGTCAAGTTTGAACTCTCACAATTGCATCATGATATTTCCACGCTCATGTCCGCCGTGGTGGACGCGCGCGCCAGTGGCACCGAATCAAATGGCATGGTGATGTCGGGCGAGCGCAATTTGATGAACATGGGCGATGTGTCCTCGAACATGGTGTCAATGCGCAAACTGTTTAATGTGTTCGATCAAAAAACCCAATTGCTGGAGCTTTTAGATATTTCACAGCAGGCAGAAGGCGTAAAAATATTTATTGGTGGTGAATCATCGCTGGTGCCGCTAGATGAATTCTCGGTCGTGACCGCGCCCTATGAAGTCGACGGACAAATCGTCGGCACCGTGGGCGTCATCGGCCCGACCAGGATGGCATACGAGCGCATCATTCCGATTGTGGATGTCACTTCTAAGCTCTTATCGGCCGCTCTCAGTCAACACTAAAATTAACATTAGCCCAACATTAACTACACTCAATTTATTTATAAACACTAGCATTGGCGAGGCGTTTCGATGGAGACCCCCTTTCGGGGGTAAGCTATTTTTTCTTCAAGAACCGCACGGATGATGGACTTCACTTTTCAGATAAATCCTATGGTCTTTCAGCAAGAACCTCCCTACACCCACGGCACACAACGCAAAACTGGCATCCTGCTGGTAAACCTCGGCACGCCGGATGAGCCCACCACATCATCGGTACGCAAGTACTTAAAGGAGTTTCTG
>JANYDB010000013.1 GCA_025359985.1 Burkholderiales bacterium
AAAAGCGTTACTTTATTTTTTGAAACTCTCATTACAGTCTCCTTGAAGGAAGTTTAGTAGAACAGAAAAATTTTTCTCATAACGGTTTAGCGTGGCAGCTTGCTTTTTTAGTGATCGCACCGGTGCGATGCCTTCAAAGAACTGCAAATCAACCAAGCTGACGCCATTACTTTTAATAGCGACGTCTTGCTAATAGTAATTAAAAGTCTGAGACTTTGCAAACAGACGATTATTTACCAAGGCTTTGACTCACTTGTGTTGCAATATTACAACATTCATCAAGATTTCTAAATTTACTTAAAGTGCATAAAAACCATGACAAGGCAGGTATTACTTATGGCCTATGAGAGAATAATGCCAGAAATTTTAACCATAAATGATAAACCTCACATTCAAGTTGAAGTTTTTTCGCTGAATAGTTAATTTAGAAGGCTTTTGTGGGCAATCGTCCTACAGGTTTGCAAGTGAAATGGTCGCTTTCTGATCATTGTTGGTCTGGGTTTGGTTTGAGTTTAATTTATAGCGGAATTGTGTGCGGTGTTTGTTTTGTATTTATGTATTTCAGTCTGTGAATAATCTCAAGCCCCATGTGTAGCTGATCAAATTTCACCGGCAGTTGATTTCGCTCGGTTGATTTTATACAGTGGGTTTAAGTTTCTTCAGTTTCATATACCCCTTTGATGGAGCAACGATTGGCCTCTACCTATAGCGCTAAACCAGACCCAAGCCTGAGCCAGATGCAAACCCGGTCGCAAATTTTATCGGGTGATGTAGCAGGATTCGCGTCGGGCGATTTGATCGGCGCGCGTTTGTTGGCGGCTGGCAAGGTGGATGCGAGTGATATTGAAAAGGCGCTGGCCTTTCAAAGTCAGGCGATCAACGCAGCGCGTCATGGTTTGAATAATCGGCTTGGCGCGATTTTATTGCGCATGGGCGCGATTTCAGAAGAATCTTTATTGCCGCATTTGAGCGAACAGACTGGCGTGCCGCTCCTGGTGCCTGCTTTAATGCCATCGCAAGCGGCGATTCACGAAGCGCTGGAATTAGGGGGCACACAACGATCCTGGTGGCTCGCCCGCGAGGCGGTACCGTTTATGGTGACGCTGGATGGTGGTGCGAATGCAGATTCGAATGTGAGCGCGCTGGGCGCTGCGGATATCAGCATCATTGCGCGTGACCCATTGGATAGCGAGCTCGCTGAAGGTGTGGCGGCGGCGTATAAAAATCATCACGTCACGCTTTACTGGGCGCGCAGCCAGGACTTGCAGCGTGCGCTGGCGATGGTGAAAGATGGCCATGTTAAGCGCGGCAACACTGGCGACGCCCATTATTTACGTGAACTGGCCGAAGAGGCGCCGGTGATTGAGTTTGTGAACAATATTCTGGCGCAGGCGGTTGATGATCGCGCCTCGGATATTCATGTGGAGCCGGGTGAGCGTGAGTTTGAGGTGCGGTTCCGGATTGATGGTGTACTGCAGCCGCGCGTATCGCGGCCGCGCGACGGCTTTGATGCAATTGCATCACGTATTAAATTAATTTCGGGGCTTGATATTGCCGAGCGTCGCCTGCCGCAAGATGGCCGCGTGACGACGCGGGTTTCTGGGGTAGAGCTGGATGTGCGGGTGTCGAGCATTCCGGGCGTGCATGGCGAATCCTTGGTGCTGCGTTTGCTGCCCAAAGAGCGTGCGGATATGAGCTTGCTGAAACTCGGAATGGAGCGTGATCATCTGGCGCAACTCAATGCATTATTGCAGCAGCCAAATGGCATTATTTTAGTCACGGGGCCCACTGGCTCGGGTAAAAGTACGACGCTTTATTCTGCGCTCGCCGCGATTAACGACCGCTCGTTGAAAATCGTTACGGTGGAAGATCCGGTTGAATATCGCATGGCGGGCATTACGCAAATTCAAACCCATGCGGAGATCGGCTATACCTTCGCGCGAGCGCTGCGTTCGATTTTGCGCCACGATCCTGATGTGATCATGATCGGTGAAATTCGTGATGCCGAGACAGCCGAGATCGCGATTCAGTCTGCCCTTACCGGGCATTTGGTGCTGGCAACCATTCACACGAACGATGCGCCATCGGCATTTACACGCCTGCTGGAAATGGGCATTGAGCCGTTTTTGCTGGCGACTTCGGTGCGTGCCGTGCTGGCGCAACGTCTGGTTAGAAAATTATCAACCATAGCTGATCATGTTCAACCGGATACGCCGCCAAGCTGGCTTAAACAGCAATTTGCCGACATTAAATCGACTTATCCCGGCGTGCTGGATGGAGACGCAAAATTATCCAAACCTGCAAGTCATCATGAAGCGGATGGATACAAAGGACGCAATGGCATTTATGAATTGCTGACCGTCACCACAGAATTACAAGATGCGATTGTGCGCCGCGCCTCATCGCAAGAGCTGGCGGAGATTGGTCGCCGTACAACCGGTACCGCAAAATTCCGCACCCTGCGTGAAGACGGCTTGATCAAAGCGTGGAACGGCATTAGCAGCGTGGAGGAGGTGTTACGCGTGGCGGGCTCGCAAAATACAAACGCACACACTAAAGATTACCGCGCAGGGGATGACGCGATGCTGGCTGAAGATAGCGCGTCTTAGCGTATGAATATCGGATTTCGCTACGAAGCTGTCAACGCTCAAGGTGCAACCGTGCAGGGCAACATCATGGCCGCCGATGAGCAGGACGCGTTGCTGCAGCTGCGCAGCCAATCGCTTACCCCGATTGCTTTAAATGCGACAGCTGCGCCACATGCTAATCGTTCCCGTCGCCGTCAGCGCATTACGCAGAACGACAAAATCATGGTGATCCGCGAACTGGCTGTGCTGCTAAAAGCGGGTATCCCGCTGACCGATGCTGTGCAATCGCTGGCCGAAGCGCGCGAAGGCACGACCATGGGTGATTCACTTGCCCGCACGGCTCGTGCGCTCAACGCGGGCCAGCCCTTCGTGACCGCGCTGGCCGATGCCAATATCAGTTTTCCGATGTATGTGAATCAGCTCAGTGCGACCGGTGAAATGACCGGTAAATTAGCCCCGGCACTGGCCGATGCAGCCAAGCAGATGGAGTACGACGATAAGGTGAATCAGGAGTTGCGCAATTCACTGATTTATCCGGTGATATTGGTGTTGGCGGGCGTGAGCGCGGTGTTACTGATATTTTTCTTTGTAGTGCCGCGGTTTGCGAACCTGATCAAAGGTAGCCGTGCGACTGATATTCCTGAAATTTCTTTGTGGGTAATTAATTCAGGGCTGTTTTTTCGCGCTCATTGGCTGTGGTTTTTGGGTGCGGCCATCATTGCCGGGTTGGGTTTTTATGTTTCGGTTCGAGAAGAAGCCGGGCGCACCCGCTGGCTATCCAGATTATCGAAATTACCGCTCATCGGAGAGTGGCTGACGGAAGCAGAAACGGGCCGCTGGGCAACGACATTAGGTACGTTATTAAGCAACCGGGTGCCGATTTTATCTGCGCTGGAATTGTCGGCGCAGGGCCTGCGTTTCCCGGACATGCGGCGCAATGTGCAGTTTGTGGTGCGTGATGTGCGCGGCGGCGCGACGCTGGCCGATACGGTGGCGAAATATGGTGTGGTGAATGCCACAGGCGTTAATCTGATTCGTGTTGGCGAAAAATCTGGCGAGCTGCCGCAAATGGTTGCCACCCTCGGCGAGCTGCATTCCGAATCGGGGCGGAATCGGATGAAACGATTTTTGTTAATGCTGGAGCCGATTGCGATATTAAGCATCGGCGCGGTAATCGGGGTGATTATGGTGGCGATCATGCTGGCGATTACCAGCCTGAATTCGGGACGGTTTTAATGCTCCTGTTTTGAATGCGGCTGTTTTTAACGCCCCAACAAGCGCGCCAGCCAGCTTTTAGACTGAGACGGAAATATTTTTTTAGGCACGGCGTGAGGTGGATTTAGCAGGCACGCTAGCTTTGTGTCATCGGGCTGCAGTCCGCTATTGATCGTATCGCGCAGGTATCCATAGAGTGCTTCTGTGTCTGCGTTTAACGTAATGCTCACAGATGAAACCCCAGCAACGGCACGGTGTTTGGCCTGTTTTGGCTTGACGATGCCCGCCAATTGGCGTTCCCAGGTTTCAGTTTCATCGGTCACGCCAAGAAAGTCCGCCAGGGTTTTGACAACTTTGATTGGCTCTTCGAGCAATTGATCAAAGCTCACGACAACCCGCGGACATGTAGCGGTGTGGCTAAAAATACGGCGATAGTACTCAAGCCACAACCCCGCCAGGCTTTCAGCAGGTACGTCGAGCTGGTCCGCGATTGAGCGCATGACGGCGCGTGGATCACGGAAAACAATGATGGCGACAACGTTAGGTGCGGCGGCTTGCCAAATCGGAAAAGTCAGCGATAGTCGCGGATCTTTCCATCCAAACCGCGGCTTTTCGGCGGCATAAAAATTTAATCTTTCACGGGTGGTGGCCACCAGCTCATGTTTGTCTGCCGCGGCCAACTGATGAAAACAATTTAGGGCGGGCGGGCGCAAAACGCTTCCGCCTACGGCTGCCAAAATGCGCTCATTGAGTTCCAATAATTCCCGATTCTCAAAATAGCCGTCGGGATTATTGTGATTACGCGGAATATGGTCAGATTCATCGCCGAAATCAACCGCTAGCACTTCATGCAAAATACGCGATATGACCGAGGTGCCGCTGCGCCCAATGGAAACAACCGCGACCCTGATGGCGGGAGGGTAATGCGTTGCAATTTTTTGCGAAACCATTAGTTTTACAGCTCTCCGATAGTTGTATTGCGTGAAAGCAAACGCTAACTTTGAAATTTTTTTGAATGCCGCACAAGATTTAAGTGAATGGCGAAATTTAGATAAATTGTATTACATCAAGCCGCCGAATTAAGTGTTCGCGCATTCGCGCATGACGCCATGCTTTTGGCCGGGCTAGCACAATTCCCCTCGGTTTCATTTGACGTTGCCCCGAAAATTCTGGATAATGTTGGGTTTCGTGGAGAGGTGGCCGAGTGGTTAATGGCAGCAGACTGTAAATCTGCCCTCTTACGAGTACGCTGGTTCGAATCCAGCCCTCTCCACCAGCGGCAACGTTAAGTAATGCGTTAAAAGTGACAAAAAGTTGTTAGGTGAAAAGTTTCGGATTTGCGGGTGTAGCTCAATGGTAGAGCTGAAGCCTTCCAAGCTTATGACGACGGTTCGATTCCGTTCACCCGCTCCAGGATTTGAGTTTGGCTCAACGGCCAAAAAAGTTTAGCTCTTGTAGCTCAGTGGTAGAGCACTCCCTTGGTAAGGGAGAGGCCACGCGTTCAATCCGCGTCAAGAGCACCATAGAAACGACAAAAAGTAAAAACCTATTTTTTTGCCGAGTTGGTTAGTAAAAGCCACTGGCAAAGCCAAATGGTTTTTGATGGCAAAACGAAAATCAGCATCATCCCCATTGTTAATATTTGGATTTAACGAGGAACAGTAATGGCAAAAGGCAAATTTGAGCGCACCAAGCCGCACGTTAACGTCGGCACGATTGGTCACGTCGATCACGGCAAGACCACGCTAACCGCAGCAATCACCACCGTACTGGCCAAGAAATTTGGCGGCGAAGCCAAGGCCTA